>JAJYUY010000001.1 GCA_021792295.1 Microcaldota archaeon
TAGATATAAACAACAAGTAAATTGGGACTATTTAATCACAAGTTTTTCAGAATTATACAAAAGTATAAAGCTTAAACGCGCAAAAACACTCGTTTTAGAAATAAATGGGAAGGTCGTAGGTTTATCTATTATAAGAACTACAGAATCGCCACATGCACAACATATCGGGGATTTGGTATACTATATACTTAGACAATACCGAGGCAAAGGTATGGGTACAAAATTAGTAGGGGAAATTTTAAAAAACATGCCGAGAAGATATGAGATAATCTCTGCTGGAACCCATAAGAATAATAAAGCTTCAAAAGCATTACTTAGAAAATTTGGTTTCAAACAAGCCTCTCTTTTGCCAAGATTTTCTAAGCGCGGAAAAACATACTTAGATGTAGAAGAATTTTATAAGATAATTAAATAATATTATTTATTAGTACAAAGAAGGTACAAATTCTATTGGAAACTATTTTCAGAATTCCTCTTTGGCTACATGGATCATAACGATAACAAGTACGATGACGATATAGGAGAGCTAAGGAGGAAACAAATCGTTATCAATGGCATTGAACACATCGGCAAAGAGTCGAACAATCTCGAAGAAACAGAAGTTATCGGTGTTTCGGATAATGATTACGTTATCTATGATAACAAAACAGAACAAAAGAGAGCAGATGTTATCAATAATATGACTACAAAAGACGCCAAACGCATTGGATTATCTAAAATCTGTCGTCGGTAAATCCAATGCTTCAGAAAAGCAGAATTCTAAGATAGTTTTAGCCTCGTTATTACCGGATTGGCATCCTCAAAGAGAAATTTCACACCTTTAACAACTACAGTTTTTTTGATGCGGAAAGATATCCTAGATTGTCTTCAGACGAATTTGTACATTTAAATCCAGCCTTTTCAAAGAAGTCCTGTAGTGATTCGTATCCTTTATGGTATTCTAATTGTACAGCATAGACATTCTTGAGGTCTTTAGTATTCTTAAATATTTGATATTCTGCACCCTCACAATCGCTCTTGATTATCACATTCTTCAGATTTTTAAGTTCCGATCCTAATGTTGTTGCCTTGATAAGATCTCTTCCTCCAGCCAATACTTTATTAGTTCCTGTTATTGTATTTGTTGAATTACTAACATAGACTTCTTCATTGAAAATTGGCGTATCTTTTAGTTTTATCTTAGAAGCTATTGGCTTTGGTAGCGCACTTATATTATTTGATAGAATCTTGAACGTCTTTGGGTGTGGTTCATAAGCTATTATTTTATCTATGTTAGAATTCATTGCAAAATAGGTGGCGGTGTCTCCTATAAAAGCCCCTATGTCTATCAAAGTAGTGTGTGGTTTTGCCTGCGACCATAACCAGTAATAAGGCTGATTGAAAAATATCTCATTTAGATGGGAATAAAATTTAATCTTTTGTCTCGCATTTATTAGCGTATTTAATGCTAATCTTGGATTCCGCATTACCAGTGATAAATCTTCTATGTTCATAAACAACACTACTTGATTTTATCCATAACCTTGCCATAAACCTTTATCAGCTTCCTTTCTCTTACGTGCCTCTGCATATACCACAGCGTTGACTTATTTATACCTAACCTTGCGGTCTTGTGGCGTTATGCTAAGCGCCTTACTGCGAACATCTGTGCTGTCTTCACGCTTTATTTTGAATTCTGGCACATTGAATTGAAGCTTGTTCAACTTGCCCATTATATAGTTGTAGAGCGATACCTATTTTTGCCCTAAAAGGGTGACAGGGTTTACATCCGCTTTCACAAATCGCCATAGGGTCGATTATGTGGTGAAAGCGGATATGGGCACAAGTATAAATGCTATTGTACTTTGCAACTCCGGTGAATATTCTGCCAAGACAGGTAGAATGTATGAAGTTGGTGAAAGAACAATAAGACGTTGGAAGGGCGAATAGAGACGATAAACGAGCTGCGATCAATGGATGTGAAGGTTTGCATGATATCTTAAGGGATGCAGAACATGTATGAGAATGCGGCGCGCAGGTTCGAGCTGCAGGTAGATTACGTAAGCTTTGCGGCAAAGCTCAACTTAGACATGGAAGGCAAGCTGGTCGGAGGGGAGTACAGCGGCTACGATTATGGAGGCGAGGCCGCTATGTTCAGGGTATTCGGCGCGAGCGCAGGTACATCGGCGGATGAGGAGACATATGTTGGCGATTCCGACAACGACGTGCAGCTGTTTCATGGGGCCAACGGCGTGGCTTTCGTCTCCGAATCTGATGGCATAAAGAGGAGAGGGCGAAGCACATAATAGAGATGTACAACCTAAGGCGCGTGCTTGAGTGCGTCATGTAGAGATGCTCCATACAGTCCATCGAAGATGCCGAAAAGATTTTAAGGTTGGCAAAGAGAAAACTTGTATGATGGTGTTATGTCCGGATGTATTTTTTGTGGGATACGCGATGGACCTAAGGATAAGCAAATTTTCGAGAACGGGGCCGCGTTCGTCATACTTGACAAGTTTCCCTCGGAGGAGGGGCACATGCTCGTTATCTCGAAGAGGCACAGCCAGAGCATGTTAGAGGCGGGAGATGATGATGTGTCGGCTATGTTCCTCGTAGCGAAGAGGATGGCGTCAAGGGCGAAGGAAAGGCTCGGCGCAGAAGGCGTAAACGTTGCGACCAACATAGGCAGGGAGGCGGGCCAGATAATAGACCACTTTCATGTCCACGTGATTCCGCGGTTCCGGCCCAAACGCAGGATGCCGCACAACGAGATGCAGCCCGAGCTTGAGGCAGAGCTGATCGCAAGGCTCAGGTAGCGAATTTGAGCGAGTTCGTCGACCCGCACTTCCTGCAGCGTATTATCTTTCTGCGGTCCCTTGCGATTACGCGCATGTCCGCGTTGAGCCCCTCGGCGAGCGGCATCATGCACTTTCTGCATATGTGCGCCCTCACCTCAGGGTCGAACCTTATCCTGTAGTGCTCTGCTATCCTGATTATCGTGGTTGTATAGTCGTGGGCCAGCTTCGGTTCGTCCGGCAACGCACGAACTGCCAGTGAGTATAGGATGGAGATGCGCTCTGATGCTATCCTTGAGACCATGCCCTTGTTTTTCGCCATCCCTCACATTACCCCGATGTGCTGCAGGACCTGCTCCGCAGAAACCTCTACCGACTTCGAGTCCCTTATCGTCACGAGGTTCTCTGAGGCCTCAGCTCCGTTCTGGGAGGGCATCCCGTAGAACAGGGTAACGAGTCTCTTCGTCTCCACGTCGCCTACAGAGACCCTTCTGCCCTTTATTATGTTGGCCCTGGCAAGAATCTTGGTGGCGTTGCCTATGCTTATTATCGGCTTTTTGCGCTCGTTGAAGCCGGTTATTATGTCAAGAAGCGGCCTGTAGTCGTATATCTTCTGCTCCTCTATGCCGTCGCCGTCAGCGAGTATTATGCCGTCATAGCTCAATGGGAGGTCGTTTGTGGGCCTGGCGGCGCTGGGATATACCGCACCGTGGCTCCCTACGCATCTGGCGCCGTAGCTCACTATGTCGCGGTTCACCCCGCACTTCCCCATTATCATGCGCACCATAGAAACGGTCTCGTCCCTGAAATTTCTCTGGGGCAGGAACAGGGCGAGGCGCATCCGAATCAGCTCTCCATGTAAGGCGCAAGATAGTAGGACACGTCAGCGTCCCCTATCTTGTACTCGATGCGTATCGGATCCTCTGTCTTCATCGAAAGCGTCATGCTGGAGTTCTGCGGGCAGGCGCTTATCATTCGCTCCAGGTAGTCTAGGTTGAAAGTCACGCTGGAGGGCTTGGTAACCTTCATCTTCTTCACCATTTCCGCGTTATTCACGTGCTCCTCCTCAAGCTCCCCTGCGTCGCCCTTTGCTAGCATGTAGAACGAGTCCTTTTCGGTCTTGAAGCCGACATGTGAAGAGAGCAGGCTAGCGTCCTTGAGGATCTCCTTGACGGAATCCGATTTAAGCTCCACCACCGACTCGAACTCTATCTTAGGCTCGCGGTCCGGCTCCTTCTTCACGTCGATCATAGGCAGCCTGTAGCGGCGCTTGCTGTTCTTGCCTATGAACTCGAGGACGAGCTTGCTGCCTGATTCCTTCATGACAAGCTGCTCGCCCTGCCTTGAGCTTGCAAGTATCTTACCAAGGTTCTCCAGGTTTAGCCCAACTACAGAGCTCTTGTCTATCTCGTACTTCGAGAAGGCCTTGTTGGGGATGGAAAACGATATCATGCTTATGCTGGACGGGTCCATCGCCTTCAGCGATATGCCCTCCTTTGTGATGTTGAACGACCCCTCATCGATCAGGCTCACTATCGAGTCCACGCAACTCTTCCAGTACCTCGCGTCATCTATCTTTATCTCGAACATGCTATCACACAATAAGACAGTATAAATCGGTAGTAAAGTAATAAAAACCAGTGCCCTTAACGGCAGGATGACATTCCAGCCGGATAATTATTGGGTAGGCGCTGCGCTCATTTGCCGCTTATGAACGAGAGGTTGCGTCAATCGAGAAACAATACCGGACCTGGCATCTGAACCTGCTGAAGGAAACAGGGGGAACGCTGTGCGTACGCCTTGACCATCACAGACCGCGCGGCTTCAAGCTGCCACTTCGAGGCCGTCCTGCTCGCTTCTTCTACGCTGCTCAGGAAGTCCTTGAAAACGAACCCCAAACCCGCGTTTTCAGCCTTCCTGCCTGATGTCTTGCCTCTGGTTTTAAACCCAGAGCCATAGACGCTAGATTTGAATGGGGCTGCCGAGATTCGAACTCGGATTGCCGCGACCCGAACGCGGTAGTCTGCCAGGTTAGCGTACAGCCCCCTTATCTGTTAAGCATGATCTTGTTTGTTATCCCGAACCTTCCCCGTCTTATGAGATCCTTGGCCTCGAGGCCTTTTAGTATCCTGTGGGTCTTCACCTTTGAGAACCCGCTCCTTATGACAATGTCTGACTGGAGCACGCCGTCCTTCGACGCACCTATCATGCCCATTATCATCCTCTCGTCCTTCCCGAGCAGCATGTCCAGCGCCTTCCCTCTGACCCTTGCCGGATGCCGGGTTGCCCTTCTTGGTACGCGGACATGCGCATTGAGCAACCTGAGGCCAGAGAACACCAGCACTATGCCGCCGATAAGCGGCAGTATCGACTCGGAGATGAGCCGCCATATGATCCCGCGAACGTAGTCGATAAGGTGGGGCTGGGACAGGCTGAGCCTGTAGCTACTGTAGGCGACCGCCATGCTCGCCATGCTGACGACGGCCGTTATGGAAAGCAGGCAGCCAAGGATGACTGATATCAGTCCGAGGCCGTTCTCCTCATAAAAACTAGGCATCCGATTCCTTCTCATTTTACCGGGAAAGTATAAAAAGGCATTCTTTGGCCTCGCCGCATAGAAACCGTTTCATCTTGTAGGTTTCCAGGTGACGAAAAGGTCTGTGGGATTTTTAAGCCTGTGCTGGCCAAATGTACTGTGGACAGCCAGATAATCGTGAAGGGCAAGCAGTCGAGGCTTCTCCTTGCGCTGCGCGACCAGAGCCAGAGCTGGTACATATCCTCGCTGGCAAAGGCATCCGGGACCACGTACGTGCATGCGTGCAACTTCCTGAACACGTGCGAGTCCATGGGGATCGTGCAGAGCGAGAAGCACGGGAAGATAAAGCTGATAAAATTGACGGAAAAAGGGACCAAACTGGCCGATGCTCTGGCGGCGCTTACCACTATGATAGGCCAGGTTCAGCAGCCGCAACAGCAGAAGCCGCAGCCGGCAGAGCAGAAGAAGCAGGAGCAGAAGCAGTAGTCAGCCCATCGTCCGCGTTATCTCATTGTCGCTTATCGTGCCCCTTCTTGTGACCCTCATCGTAGGCAGATCGAAAATCGTGGACGGTCTGTCTAGCTGCCTGTCGCTAGTGTCGACCACCATGTCAAGTCCATGCAACAGCCTTGCCGCCTCCGCAATTGAGGCGATGGGGGGTTGGCCGCTTATGTTCGCGCTTGTGGCCACGACAGCGCCGCCGAACAGCTCTGCTACCCTGACCGCGACAGCGCTTCTTGGCAGCCTTACGGCAATGGTGCCGTTGTGCGATACCCTGTCATCAACGTTCCCATCCCGTGACATCCTCCCACCGATAAATCGTGTGGGCTTCCCGAACTAAACAACGATGATATTATGAACAAGAGGGTTATATACTTTGCGGGCAAAATCATACTATACGCTGGGACACAGCGGAATCCGAAAGGATAAATTTCGTAGATGGGAACATAAGACGTGGAATCCAACCATGCAAATCCGATGAAGCGAGAACATACCGAACTAAACAACGATATGAAGTCATAGCCTCCGATGGTATAAGGAGGCATCCTATTTATCTGCGGTTCGCTTTCATCCCACCCCTAAAGGGAACCCTCTGAAGAGGGCGTGGGATTTCCCACTCACACTGTTAATGGGAGTATAATTGTAAGCGGGCCGGGCCAGAACCTTTTGGCCAGCCGCTCGGCCATATCGCCAACAACCGCGATCCTTCGCGCGGCTTCCACCCCTGAAACGATAACTGGCAGGCCGCGCTTGCCTCCTTCCCTTTCCTTTATTTTGAGCAGCCTTGTCACCGCGATCGGATCGTAGATGGAACAGCCAATGCCGTTGAGCATGTCTGTCTGGTATGCAATTACGCCATGCGATGCTATCAGTTCTGCGACGGATCCCATGTGCTGTTCCAGTGAGGAGAGGCCCCTGATTGTCATCAATCCAATCACGGCATTACGCTTATTTGAAGCTTATGATCTGGAATCCGTATCGTTCCACTTCCTCCTTGGTGTAGTGGGTCTGGTCTTTTGTCCTGCCAACGTAGGTCACTGTTTTCTCTAGCGCCCTGCCGGTGTATTCCCCTGTTTGGGGTCCCACTCCCTCAAGACAAGCGTGTCGCCGGGATTGCATTCCCAGTCCGCAAGGCGAAGCTCGTAGGTTTTTGTTCCGTCGGCGAGCTTCTGGAAAAATTCAGGCCAGCATTTCTTTTCTATTCTCATGCGATTGCCACATACCGGATTGCGCGCTGGTCAGACCACCGCGATCTTGATGCGCTTCCTGGTGTAGTTGAGCACGTGGCCGTAGTCCCTATAGTGCGCCATCGCGGTGATGCTCATTGTGTACTCGCCCTCCTCGGACCCGAGGCTGCTGTATATGCCGAGCTTTACCTCCTTCTCCTCGCCGGGCTGCACCTCGCCCACCCTGACCTCCCGCTGCCTTGCCATCATCATCTCGTCGAATCCGAGCTTGTTCGGCAGCTCCGCGACTATAGAGGTTAGAAGCACGTCCTTAGTGGCGTTTTTAACTTTAACCAGCATTGTTGCCGAGCTCTTTCGTTTCGAGTATAGCCGGTAGGGGACGAGCTCCGTTGTGAGGAAAAAGGGGGAGCCCTTAGTGAGCTCTTGAGCGGCGTCCTTTTTTCCGAATACGTCGAAGATGCTCATTCAATCAATCTCAAATGCAATCACACCTTTAAATAGTTTATGCTCTAATAGTATATAAATGGTGGAGATTGGATGTGGTGGATGGTGCAATGCCGATAAAGTATAATCTTACAAAAAATGATATACTTGCAGACATGTTCCACAAACTCGCCCAGAGGAAATCCGCCGATTTCTCCGATGACGAGAATCAGATAAGGGCAATGGCGACGATAATAGCATCCTTCTCCTCAGGGCATTCATGGCAGACCTACAGGTGTGTCATCAGAAGGGACCTCTCAAGCTTCAACTCAGACGGGGCCAGGAGCGAGTTTGAAGCGGCGCAGGAATCGAGATGGAAGGGAGTAACGAACAGGGACATACTAGAGGTTTCGCAGCTCAACATAAGCGATACTGTGTTCTTCAGGTGGCTCTCCGCACATATGGGCCCGATGGACAGGGATAAGAGGCAGACGTATGTGTTGGCATGGAACAGGCTGCAGGACGAATTCAGGAAGGATTGCGACATACGGGAGAGGCAGCCTGAGATGAGACGCCTTGCGACATAACCTGGATCAAAGCCGGCTGCGGTCCGTTGCTGAGAAGCTCATGCCTTGACTCTGGTTATTATCTTGCACCCCCCATTCTCTACCATCAGCTCAGCCTCTGCCTGAGCTACAGGAGCGTTGGCCGCCTCGACAAGAACCGGGTGGGGTGATATCGCGCCTGCCCTTAGCAGCTCCCTCACCGCGGAGTAGAGCCGGAATCGCGGACCTATTATGCCGGATAGCCACCTCACGGCGAACGGGTTGCTTGGGTATTTCGATTCTATCTCTGAGAGCAGAGCGCGCGCGTCTGGGCTTCTGGTGCTTGCGCTGCCGGCATACTCGTATATCTCGCAGTAGTCCCCATCCCTGACCAGCCCCCTGCCGTTTCTCCCGGTTATGAATGGCTCTATAGCTATCACGTCGCCCTCCTCCAGCCTCGTGTCGTCCCCGTTGTCGAAGTTCGGTATGAAAGTGCCCGCGTGAAGCGCGTTCCTCTTGACCATATGCCCGCCAAGGTTAAGTATCGGCTTGAATCCAGCGCCCTCCACCCTTCCTGATATTGCCGCGCCTATCTGCCTGACCGTGACGCCGGTCTTGACCATGGACAGCGCATCGTCAAGCGCGGCCTCTGCCGTCTCTATCATCTTGCCGTTGTTGCCCGACAGGTCCACGCTTAGGGCGCCATCGCCGAGCATGCCCCCGATCTCAGCGCCGAAGTCCACCTTGACAAGAGAGTTCTCCTGGAACACGGATTCGTCGCCAAGAGACGGCGAGTAGTGGGCGGCGTTCGCGTCTATCGAGAGGTTTATGGGGAATGCGAGGCCAACGCCCTTGTCCCTCAAGTACCTCTCTGCGCTCTCCGCCACCTCGATGAGCCTGGCCCCTGGTTTTATCGAGCGCCTGGCCTCCATCATCGCCCCCACCGATGCCTTGCCCGCCTCTGTCAGCTTTTCTAAATCAAATCCTTCCTTTTCCATTCAACCACTAAAGCTTCCTCTGTGAGCCCAGCCCCTTCAGCTCGTCCTCGCCGAAGCCCAGTTCCTTGAGTATCTTCATCGTGGCAGGGATCACCTGGTGGTTTATGTAGTAGTCGGGGTCGTAATCCCTCGCCATGCCCTCGAGTTCCGCCTTGTCGCTTATGCTCTCGCCATGCTTCGTGATTATGTAGCCTATCACGTTGCGCTCGACCTCCTCTCGCGTCTTGAAGCCAGCCTTGACCGCCTTCTTCGCAGCAGACACCTCTGGGGACTTCACGTCGTAGCCCTCTATGCTCTTTCTTATCTGCGTCCTTATGACCACGTCGCTCATGGGCACCTTGCCGTCCCTGAGCCTTCCAACAGTCTCCTTCACTATGTCAGAGGCCCTTTTCTTGTCCCCCTCCTTTAGTATCGCCTCAAGAACCGCGCGCTGGGTGTCCCTCGCTATCCTAGACCAGTCCCTGCGTACCAGTTCAAATCCCCTTATCTTTATGTGGCCGTCCTCCGCAATCAGCGCATACTTCTTCTTTGCGCCCCTCGCATCCACCTTGCCGACCTTCTTGCCTACGAAGACCCCCCTTGTGTAGAAGTCCTCAAGCTCCAGCTCCATCGACTTTGGGAGACCTGCATTGAAGCCCTTCACGAATTCCAGCGCATGGCTCTTTGGATTATCGCCAAGGAGCGCTACGACAGAATCGGTGTCGCCATAGAGCACGCGCATTCCTGCTGCCTCTGCGGCCTCTATGCTTTTCCTTATGTATTCCCTCCCGAATGCGGTAACGCTAGCCGCACACGGCCTGGAATACCACCTCGACCTGGCGTAGCCCAGATAACCGTAGAATGAGTTGGAGACTATCTTCAGCGCCATCGACCTCGCACCCAGGAACACATTGGTGGGATCCTTCTTGTATGCCTTCTTCACCGATGCCCTCTGGTCGATCAGCATCTTCAGCAGCATGGGCATTATCCCTTTTCTGTTCTTGTCGAACCTCGTGCCGTCGGGTGATTCGTAGTAGTCGCTGCACTCGGTGCAGACGTTCGACGGATCGATGTTGTGCGATATGATTATCGACGGGTACAGCCCCCTGAAGTCGAACATCGCTATGTTCTCGTAAATGCCTGGGTCGGGCGTCTTGACATAGGCGCCCTCTATCGGGTTCCTGTCGCGCTCCCTTGTCTCGGGATCAGAGGGCTTGTTTGGGATTATCTCGCCGTACTTGTGGGAGCTGTGCATCATCATGAACTCGACGAGCTGACCTGTCGTCGAAACGCAGACGTCGCTGAGCGGGTCGTACGTGAGCCTGGAGAGCTCGATCATGACGGGTATCAGCGTCTCGTATACCTTCTGCAGCGCCTCAGAATCTGCCATGTTGTACTTGGCAAGCATCTCGCGCTCCCCATCAGTGCCGTCCCACATGTTGAATATATTCGAGCGCTCGACCTCGAGCGAGCGCTTCCCGGTTATCGCCTCATACACGTTCTTTAGCGTCTTGCTGTCCAATTTCAGTATGCTCTCCGCCGCGCCGACGACGGATATGAACTTCACGACAACATACATGTCAACATGGACTATGCCCGCCACTTTGACGCGGTCGACGAGCCCGTGGCGCTCTATCTTCGTGTCGCCTTCGAACCTGCTCAGATTGAACTCGATGCCGATGTGCTCGCACCTGTCCTGCATGTATTTTATGTCGAAATTCGCGGAGTTGTAGCCAACAATTATGTCAACTCCGAGGTTCTTCACCAGCTCCATGAACCTCTTTATTATGTGTTTCTCGTCCTGTACCTCCTCCACGAATGGCAGGTTTATCGGCTTCGATGTTATGACGCCCTGCCTCGGGCCGCCTGCACCGGTGAAGGAGTAGCTGAGCATTATTATCGGGTCTTTTTCGGGCCTTGGCATCGCCCCTGTCGGGCTGTAAACCTCTATGTCGAAGAACATGACATTCATTACCGGCGGTTCGGCATTGAGCCTCTCTGCAGATTCTATGATGAGCCTTCCACCATCTATGGATACACCGAACCTGTACATTGATAGTGGGGCTATCTCGTTGTCTATCGAGTAGCGCTTCGCGAATGGTATGTCATTCTCGTATATGTCGCCGAGCAGCCTGAGCGCGCCGCTGAGTTTTGGTACGTGCGACGCGTTCCCCACGAACACCTTGAGCGCATCGACCCCCTTGCCGAGCAGCGACCTCCTCTCGCGCTCTATCCTTGTGGGCTGTATTAGCGCGCCCTCGTCCTGCACGAAGATTGATGACGTGTCTATGTCCCGTGATCTGGGCACAAGGTAGAAATAGGGTTTGAACCGCCTGTCGAAAAGCTCGTGGGCCCTTCCGTCAGAGCCCTTCACGGTCAGCCTTATGACAGATTCCGCGCCATCATTCAGGTAGTCGACGTCGAGGAGCATCCCGTCTATGCTTGACGCTGCGGAATCTGATTTTTGCTTTTCTCCTTCCATAAGCATGAGTGTCCGCGTTTCTACTTCTTCTCCTTTGGCGGTTCCTGGAGTTTGGTCGAGCTTATAACCATCGGGGGTATCAGCCCGAGCGAGTATGCGACGAGCGTCCCGGTGGCGCTGCACCTGAAGTTGAGGCCGTTTATCAACTCCTCTGCGACGTTGTTCGGAAGCATGTGCTCCTTCTCCCACCTTTTAGTTATGGAAGAGACCGCATCCTTGCTCTCAGACATCTCAACCACCCCATCGAGCTTTATCTGGCCGACCTTCTTGGCCTCCTTGCCCTCCCCGTCGTGGTATTCCGCCATGAATGCGTACGTCACGTTTATCTTATCGCCGTCCGCCTTCACGCCCTCTATGTTTATGTTTATCTTCGGAAACCTCTGCTTAACGAGCGCCTGCTGCGAATCTATCTTGCCTTCCACGTTCAGTATGGAGAATCCTGTTATCATCCAATCACTTTTCGCTAGAACATCTGTTGTGAAGGTATTTATATGGTTGTGGTTGCGGATGCCGAGCTGCTTGAGGATTCGAGCGTCGAATTCGCCGGGTCATCAAAGGATCATCCTGAAACCGGCAAGCCGACGCTAAGCATAATGGCGAAGAAGCCAAGGGAGGCCCTGCTGAAGGCGGTAGAGCGCATCGACGACGATCTGAAGAAGCTCAAGACACAGCTAAAGAAGAAGTAACCCCGATCACCCTCCGCCGCTCTCATACTCTTTTATAAGGCGGTTGAAGATTGCGTAAGAGCTTACAATCGCTATCGCCAATGCGAGCACATCAACTAGTATGAACGAGACTCCCAGCTTTCCGAAAAGTATCTCTGAGGGGTAGTAATAAGCAAACCCTATCGGGAGCAGCAGAGAGAAGAATACCTGGAATCCTATACCATATATCGCGATGGGATACGCTCCCGCGCTCTCGCCTAGATTGAATACACTCCTGCTGAATTGGGCAGAGCGCATAAATATATACGAGATCACGGTAACGGCTAGGAATATCATTGTTAATGCTGCAGTTCCCATAAGCAGCATAAGCACATATGGTATTGAAAGAAGTGGTCCTATCCCAAGCCTGAATATCACATACGCTACTATCCCCGCGCTGCTTAGCGCTCCGGCTATCAACGAGAGCGCACCTGGAACGCCCGATAATACGCACGTCATCTTCCCGAATGGTCTTATGAGATATGGGTCCAGTTTGCCAATGCGCATCTTGTTTACTATGCTCCATGGATTTATGAAGAACCAAACGAGTGACATAACCATGTTCGAGCTTGTTGAGAGCAGGAGCAGCTGGAGATAGTTCCACCCAGGTATCCCACTAGATACATTGTATATTATCGTTATCCCTGCGTATGTGACTACTGTGCTCATTAAGCTCAGGGCAACCCATATCGCCCCTTGCAGGCGATAGACAAACCAGTCCTTCCACGCGTACTTCTGGCATATCAGGAAGTATCTGGCATTTTCAGTGTATCTGCCCATCTAACCACCTACTGCGGTAAGGTTGCGCTTAACCCTCCCCCACCATATAAAGCCAAGGCCGGATATCACGGCAAGCCAAGCCACATAAAGCACTAAGTAATTGTAAATTTGTGTTCCGCTTATCGCACCATTAAGCGTAGCAGAGGGGACATACAAAAAGAGCTGGAACGGAAGTGCCCCGACTATCCCTCGCGCCCATAACGGAAAGAAATTTAGCGGCATAATACCGCCCCCAAGGAACGCAATCATCGTCATTACCAGGCTGGAGAATCCATCTATTGTGGTAGTATATATTGAAAAAGAACCTATTATGAACTGTATTATGCCTATCAAAATGTATCCCATTGCGAGCTCCGCTATAAAAACAAGCAGCGTTGTCGAGGATACAGTTATATGTAATGCCAGTATAGCTATCGTGAGCGCTATTATGATTACAGGAACCGCGGTTATCAGAGTGTTTGACGTAGATTCAGTGAATACCGACGCTGCGTAGTTTATAGGTTTTATCAACTTCCCTGCTATATTCCCCTCTTGTATGTCCTCTTCTAATATGTTGTCGTTACTTGTATTCATAAGCATCGATATTATGCCAACCACAATAAAGTAGGCATCTATCTGCGGCAGGCTAAATCCTCCTATTGTGGTTGCATGCTCGCTGATGTAGACCGCATTCCATATGAATATTATGAACAGGAAGCTTAGCAAATACAGAACCGAACTAAGTATGAAGTCCTTGAAGTAAACCAAAGTGCTCTTGATCCCTATTATCATAAGTGACGAGTACGCTCTGGTATTCATTCATCTTCACCCACCTGCCTCTTTCCTTCAAGCTTTCCATACAACTTTGAAAGAACGTGACTCAGCCCGGCTTCCGAGACCCTATAATCCAGGACGTTTCTGCTGGCAAGCAGGTTTATGAACCTCTTCTCTTTGAGTGCTCTTACGCTGACCTCCATTCTCACCACCCCGCCTTTTGAGGAAATGATGCGGCCATATGATTTTAATTCAGGGATCTTCCCATTGCCAAAGGCAAGCTCTACCCTGCGATAGTTTCCAAACATCCCATTCAGCTTCTTCCTGCTTCCGTCAAACACCTTCTTCCCCTTATCCATTATTAGTACCCTGTCTGCTATCTCAATGTCCTCTACTATGTGCGTTGTTAGCAGGAAGGTCGAGTTGTATCTCTCTCTGGTATCCAGTACTGCTTCCTTCAGTGCATTTTTCGATGGAAGATCAACGCCTATTGTTGGCTCGTCAAGGAATATAAGCTTTGGGCTGTGCAGTATGGACGCCACGAAGTTGCATTTCATCTGCTCCCCTAATGACATCGTCCTCACGGGTTTCTTGTACACTTTTTCCAACGATAGCATCTCAATCAAGCGCTTGAGACGCTTATCATACTCCCCATCGTCTATCCTATATACGCTCTTTATGAACTCGAATGTATCTATTGCCGGAAGGTTCCAATAAAGCTGTCCGTGCGCCCCCAGCACGACACCTATGTTATATGCTAGCTTCGCTCGGTCATCCCACGGGTTCAATCCCATTACAGAAATGTTCCCTTTGTTTGGATACAAGATCCCAGTGAGCATCTTTATAATTGTGCTCTTCCCCGACCCATTTCTTCCAAGCAGCGCGACTATTTCTCCCCTACGTATCGAGAAGCTGACTCCTTTCACTGCCGTTTTCATTATCTTTTTTCGGAAGAGCGAGGCTGGGAAGCGCTTGCTGTCGCTGTGCTCGAACGTCTTGTACTTTTTTACAACATTTTTAACGGATATTATCGGCTCTTCCATCTATATACGCCATTCGCGATATGCTAGGCCTGTCACTAACTTTTTTGGAGAATGTGAAAAAAAAATATAGGAATGCGCTAGCTGAAGATCAGGCCCATGCATTTAGGCTGCGATTCCCATTGGTATCTCCAATAGATTGTAGAAGCTAAACAATAAAAGTGTTATGTACACGCCGTGGCTGTTGAAAATCTGGGCCCTAACGTCGGATGCCCAAAATTCCAGATATTTTAAGTTGGAACCTGTTGACTCCAACATTCATTCTGGTGGTATGAGTTGGTCTTTTCAATGTCAAAAAGAGGTATTGTTAATGCCGTAGGCTAACCAAAACTGGGCCTGTCCATCGTAATTTATGGGTTCAGAGTATGTATTTCAGAAGATAACCGAATATGCAGCTGTTCACATGCGCGGTTACCCTTTGGAGTCCCTTCACCCTGACGTTCAGGAGGTTGAGTTTCATCTTCAGAAGCGAGAAGAATCTCTCTATCCCTCCTCTTTTCCTGTAATCCTTGTCCCTTGGTTTTGATGACTTGTAGTGCCCTCTGCCGTTGACAGCTATAACAGGGATTACCCTGTTTTCCCACAGACTTGCCGCATTGCAGACCGGCAACGCTATCTTCTTTAGTTTCAAAACTATTTTCACGGGAAAACTGCAGCTGCTGTCGTCGAAAGGCGGCAGCTCCGCTAACATTTGTAGACGTCTACTCCTGCAAACAGGTCGTTGCGACCGGTCCGCCGTAATCTGAATTATTGATGGAAAGAATGTAGAACCTTCGTATCCGCCGCCTCTTAGCGGAAGTGCGGGGGGTTAAAGATTAAGTCCCTTGAGGCCGCCATGGGCTGTTCGGCGGACGGCGGCCTGAAATTGGGGGTTTGACTCCAGACAAGGTATTTATAGATAGGCTTAGAAACTAATCCGGTGCCCTTGATGAGGCTTTTGCCGATAATGCTGCTTGCCCTGCTTGTCCCGCTCGCGGGAATGGTCCATGCCAGCTACACCGTGTCCGGCATCTACGTCAACGTGATGCTAAACCCGAACACGAGCGCGACGGTCAACGAGACGATACTGGTGCAGATAAGCAACCAGTCGCTCTCGCAGTACTCGACAAGCAGGATGGCGCTGAACCTTACGCTTAGCGACTGGCAGCACATAATAGGCCCGCAGCTGGAGCAGCACATAATAAACCCGCGTGGGAGCATATACGACTTCCGCTTCTTCCCCGGGCCGATATTCTCGGGCCGAAAGGGCTACAACGCCTCCATAGAGCTCATGTACAATGTCAACAACGTATCCACAGTGAGACAGATCAGTCCGAGGGTCTTCGAGTACAGCTTCGACCCTGCGGTGTTCAACTTCGAGAACGGGGCGAGCGGGGAGGTGCTCAGCCCGAACACCACGCTTACCCTGAACATGCCAAGAGGCGCGCAGATAAGGTCCATTTACCCTACGCCAGACTCCCCGATCGGGGGCTTTGCCAACAACTACAGAAACGTTACAAGCGTGTCGTGGAACTCTGGCGAGCCGCTCACAAGGTTCACCCTTATCTTCCTGATACACGAAAGCCTTAGCGACGAGGTGGCAGGCTTCTTCGATGGCATATACCTGGCGCTTGGGCTCTACTCGTATGTGGTAGTCGCCGTCATAGTGGTAGCGCTTGTGCTCTACCTGTATTACAAGGCAGGCAGGTAATGGTGGGATTCTTGCATGAGTATGAGCTTGCCGTGATAAAAGCGCTCAGGGAGGGGCGCAAGCTGGGGCTTGGCGCGCTTGCGAAGTCGGCGGGGCTGACCGTCGACAAGGCAATGTGGGCGGTCGAGAACCTAAGGGGGAGCGGGATGGTCGAGGTGGAGAGGAGGGCGAGCAGCTCGACGGTCGTGACAGATGAGGGAAAAAGGTACCTGAAGCGCTTCCCGGAGGAGGAGCTTATAAGGAGGGCGAAGGCGGGGCCTATGCGGATAGGCGCGGGCGATAGGATAGCGCTGGTGTGGGCGAAGAAAAACGGGTGGGTCGAGATATCAGAGGGCAAGGCGTCGCTTACCGCAAAGGGCAGGGAGGCCGTTGCCTCCGACTCTTACGGGCAGCGCGAACTGCTGGCGGCCATAAGCTCTGGGGAGAGGCCAGGGAAGGGCGCGGATGAGCAAAAGGCGATGGAGGCGCTTGTTGAGAGGGGGTTGGTTGATGAAATTAAGGGATCGGCAGAGATAACGGTATCGATAACGGCCAATGGGAGGGCGGTAGAGACGGACGCGGATGTGGAGGGCATTGGCGCCCTGACAAGGGAGCTCATCTCCGGAGGAAGGTGGAGGGAGGTAAAGTTTAGGGGGTACGATATCGGCTCAAGGTTTGAGGAGGCGCACCCGGCGAGGCTGCACCCGATGCACGAGTTCATAAACGTGATCAGGGAGATCTGGCTTAGGATGGGTTTCATGGAGATGTCCGGCCCCATAATAGAATCGTCATTCTGGAACTTCGACGCACTCTTTGCGCCGCAGGACCACCCGACTAGGGAGATGCAGGACACGTTCTTCATCTCCAACCCGCGGTATCTGGATATAGAGGATGTGGAGCTTCTCGGGAGGGTGAGGCGCATGCACAGCCAGGGGTGGAACGCGCGGCTCAACGACGAGATATCCAGGCAGGCGGTCTTAAGAACCCACGTGACCAGCGTCTCTGCGAGGCACATAAGGAAGTTCGCCGAGACCCTGGAAGAGAGCTACCCCATAAAGCTCTTCTCGGTTGGGAGGGTCTTTCGGAACGAGACCGTGGACTACAAGCACCTCGCCGAGTTCTACCAGACAGAGGGGATAATAATAGGTAACAACCTCACACTCTCGAACCTCAAGGACACGCTGACCAAGTTCTACTCGCAGCTCGGCATAGACAACATAAGGATAAAGCCGAGTTATTTCCCGTTCACCGAGCCCTCGCTTGAGGTGCATTACTATGATGAGAAGCGAGGCAGCGAGATAGAGATAGGAGGCGCTGGCATAATAAGAGAGGAGATAACGAAAGCGATGGGAACCAACAAGAGCGTGCTCGCCTGGGGGCTGACCGTTGACAGGCTCCTCCTCAAATTTATGGATATAGAAACGCTCTCGGAGCTTTACGGCAGCGGTGTGGGCTGGCTAAGGGGCAGAAGGGGGCTAGAGGTGTAGCCATGGCGACGGTTGTGTTCAGCATGATGGAGCTCGAGAAGAGGGGGATCGAAAGAGGAGATATCCAGAGGCTGATCGACAGGCTTGGCGCCTCGGTCGAGGGCCTTGAGGGGGACTCGATCACCGTCGAGTTCACGCCGCAGAGGCCGGACCTCCTAGAGACCAACGGGCTCGCTAGGGCGCTGAGGCTGATCGGAGGGAACCACACGCCGAGTAAGTCGGATTACCAGGTGTCTCGGGAGCCGTACTTCAAGATACTCGTCACGCCAGCCGCGGCAAGAACGAAGCGGTTCGTTGGGGGGATGGTGGTGAAGGGCGCGGAGCTTTCCGGAGGGAGGCTGAAGGAGCTCATAAACTTCACGGAGAAGTACTGCGATACATACGGAAGGAGGAGGAGGAAGATCGCGATAGGGCTACACAGCCTCGCGGCGGTAAAGGGGAACATAAGGTACGATGCGGCGAGGGGGGGCAGCATAACGCCGCTGGGAACAGAGGCGGAGATGCAGTTCTCCGAGGTGCTCAAGCGCAGCGAGCAGGGGAGGGCATACTCAGAGATAATGGACGCGTATAAAAGCTATCCGTACATAGCCGACGACGAGAAGACGCTTGCGCTCGTACCTATAATAAACTCGGAGATGACGAGGGTCACCGAATCCACGAAGGATCTCTTCATCGACATAACCAGCAGCTCGATGAGCGCGCTTGACGAGACCGCCAACATACTCGCCTGCATGTTCATCGACAGCAGGGCGAAGGTCATGGGCTGTGCGGTTGAGCTACAGGCAGGGAAGGGATACTTCACCCCTAGCATGGAATACAGGGAGATGAGGCTCAGGAGCCCCAGGATAGAGAAGAGCCTCGGCATCGTATTGGATAACTCCAAGATGGTCTCGCTTGGGAACAGGATGGGGCATGTCGCAGCCAAGTACGGGAACGGGATAATCTTCTTCGTTCCGCCGTACAGAGTAGACGTGCTCGGCGAGAGAGACCTTATAGAGGACATAGCGATCGCATATGGCTATGACAGGATAAAGCCCCTCCCGGTCTATGGGGACTCGGTCGGGGTGCCGGACGAGCTCGTCGAGAGGGGCGAGCGTGTGTCGCTCATCGAGCTTGGGCTTGGATTCAGCGAGGCGATGGGCAACTACCTTACAAATGAGGAGCAGAACTTCGACATGATGCGCAGGTCGAGGGACGGGGCGGGCGCAGTGGCAATATCGTACTCGAAGACAGGGCGCATATCCATGCTCAGGACATCTGTGCTCCCGTCGCTGATGTCAGCGCTCTCGAAATCTTCACAGGAGCGCATGCCGCAGCGGCTATTCGAGATAGGGGGTGCTTTCAGGATGGAGGGGGGCCGGCCGGTCGAGCGGACGCACGTGTCGATGGTCAGCGAGCACACAAGGTCGAACTTCTCCGAGATGAAGGCGTATGTGAACGCCATTGTGTGGGCCGCCGGGGCGGGCAGGGCCGGCTTCGAGAGGCATTCGGATCCTGCATTCATCGAAGGCAGATGCGCATCCGTATCGATCAACGGCAGGAGGATCGGCGTGATGGGCGAGATCCATCCAGAGGTCCTGTCGAATTTCAGGATAGAGGAGCCGGTTTCCGCGGCAGAGCTTGAGCTTGAGGCACTTTTCCAGGGTAGATGAGCTATTTGAGGAAGCGGCGGAGATCCCTGACGCGCTTGATGATGTGATCCGCCTGCGTCTTCTGCGCGCCCGCCCCGTTAGTCAGCTGTATGGCGGTGATCCCGAGCCCCTTTGCCGCGGAGATCATGCTTGGAGAGGAGCTGACGAAGAGCGCTGATTCTCTGCCTGCGCCGAGCGCCTCAGCGTCCTCTACCGCATCGCCGATTATGGTTGCGCGTTCTCTGCCCATACCGCCGTACTGGGCGAATCTGAACGACCCTGCGCTTATCGATGCCCTCTCGAGCATGTTGGCGACTATGCGCTCGAGGTTGGGGGTCGCAATGCCGAGGAGGACGCCGCTGCCTGTGGAGAGCTCTTTGATGAGTGAGTCCGCTCCATCAGAGACCGAGATCTTGTCGTGGCCGGCTACATTGTAGTACGCATAGGGGAGCTCGTCGAGGAAAAGCTGCATCTTCTCCCCAGTGTCTATGCCCTCCCCTGCGAGCAGCTGGCTGACTGTTTCCTGCACCGTGCCGTCGTACTTCGAGATGTCCAGCCCCTCCAGCACCGTGCCATAGACGTTCCTTATGCTCTCAAAGTAGAACCTGCTTACGTCCTTCGCATCATGGAGGATAGCGTTGATGTCGAGGATCAGCGCGTTGGGCAAGCGAAACACCGTCAGATTCCATGGAACCAGAAGCCCTTGCTCTGGTCTTTCCTTTTCTTCCCGAAGAGCCGGATGGCGCTGGTGCCAGGCTTAGGTGTGTAGGACGGGTCTATGAGCCGCGCCTTCTCTGGGTTGTCCTCAAGGTAGCCCTCCTGGAACTTCCTGAACTTTTCCTGCTTCGCCCTCTCTGCCTGGGCTGCGCGCTCCTCCCTCCCAATCTTCATCCTGTCCCATTGCTCACGGGTGTAGCCCCATGGGACGCGCTCCCTTATGGACGGAGGAGCGTAGGCGTAGCTGTAGAGGTTCTTGTAGTAGTCGTAGTCCTCGACCGTTGCGGCCTCGGCGGATACGTTCACGCCCTCCTTTGCCAGCGTGTCCACGATGCCCCCGAGGCTTATCTTCTCCTTGCTGTTCTCTGCCCCGACAGGATTGAAGATTATTATTATTTTGGCCTTGGTGAAGTTGACCGTCGCCTTTATTATCGGGTCCATCATCATTAGCCTGTACTGGAGCCTGGCGGCATGGGGGATGTCGACCAGCTCGCGCCTGTCCACATTCTCGAACGTGACCCGCTTTATAATCCTGTATGGCACCCTGTATCTCTTCCCGTTCTCGGTGACGTAGGCGTCGTACGTGCCTTCGTCGCTCGCCCGAATTTGCTGCGTATTTGTCGCGTGGGTGTTGTGGTCCATTCCTATCGCCGTTGTCAGGAACCGCAGCCGCAGCCATCGGACCCGCAGCCGCACCGATCCTCCTTCTCGCCTGCGTCGCTGCCGCAGTCGTCGCTGCTGCATTCGCATGCAGAGCCGTGCTTTGCAGGTATGCTGCCAACCGTGCTGCCGGGTCTCTTCTCGTCCGACACGGCCTTTGCGCTTTTGGTCACTGCTATTGGGGGTACGGTCGCGGCTGGGCGCTTCAGGCCCATGCCGCCGTTCACCGGCAGCGCGAAGTAGTCGGTAATGCTGCCGTAGGTGTTCCTGTAGGCCTGCGTGGCCTCAAGCTCCTTGACATTCCTCATGTACTTGTCGCTCTTGTAGCTCCAGCCGTTGTGTGTGTTCTGCCACTCGCTCGAGGGTATGCTGTACTGCTTCTGGACCTTGTCCCTGTATACTTCAGGGAAGACGTTGAACGTGCAGAACGGGAGGACCTCCCCGTCGGGCATGGCGTAGCTTATGTCGCACTTCTCGACCCTGTGTATGTCGTACGTGTACTCGTCCTGGAAGTGCATCATGCCAAGGAACAGGGTCTTCATCTGCAGGTTGCCCATCGTCGCGAAGTCCCTCTTGAGGAACAAGGACATGAGTATCTTGCCGAAGTTTACCGTCTTCGGCTGTCTCTTCTTGTCTATGAACTTGCTGACGCCAAGCAGCGCCCTCACCGCTATCGCCTTCCTGGCCAGCCTCCCCTTTCCGTCCATCTCGTTTACCGCGTTCTGCAGGTGCTCAACAAGCCCCTGCGCGTCGACGAATTCCGTTATTGGTATGACCTTGTTGTCGCTGTCAAGGAAGAGGTATGTGCCAGCGCCGCATGCGAAGTGTATCGAGAGGTCGTACTTGAAGTCGCCGCTGAGCGCCTCGATGAACTTGTTTATGCCGCCGACGTAGGGCACCGAGAACCAATTCTCCTTCCTTACGACCCCATTGGTCTGCTCCTCTATCATCTTTATCGCGCCTGGTATTGTGATCCTCTGTTTCTCCCTGAGCCGAGTGGGCATCCTGCCAACCAGCGAGACGGGCTGGAAGTTGACCGCCCGCACCACGTCGATGTTGTTGAGCGCGAAGTTTATCATCGCGCCGAGCTCGTGCTCGTTTATCGTCCTTATGACCGTTGGCACGAGGACTACGCTGATGCCTGCCTTTCTGACCGCGTCGAGCGTCGCTGGCACCTCCCAGTGGTTCTTCGGGTTCGCGCGGGCGCTCACCCCGTCGAAGCTCATGTAGAGCGTGCTGACGCCTGCGTGCTTCAGCTTGTAGGCAATGTCAGGGTTCTGTCCTATTATTATGCCGGTTGTGTTCAGCTGGATCTGGTCAAAGCCCTCCTCTTTTGCCATCTTCACAACTTCCACTATGTTGGGGTGCATCATCGGCTCGCCCCCAGTTATCTGTATAGCGTTGGCCGCTATCGGCTTCTGGCTCCTTAGGCTAATGAAGGTCTTGCGTATCTCGTCAAGGCCGGGCTCGTATATTGGTTCGCCCTCCTTGGCATAGAAGAAGCAGTACCAGCACGAGAGGTGGCACCTGTTCGTTATGACCACGTTTGCGAGCCCTGTGTGCGACTTGTGGCGCTCGCACATCCCGCAGTCGAATGGGCAGTTCGCGCCCTTCGTCTCGGTTATGTAGTTTGGGTTCTCGAAGCCGCGGCCGAAGTAGTTGTAGCGTTTCATCTTCATGTACATGTCGTAGTCCTCCCAGTACTTCTCTATCGTCCACTTGTGCTCCGGGCAGTACTTCCTTATCATGACGTTGTCGCCGTCCTTGTAGAGGGTCCCGTTTATGATCAGCTTGCATTCGGGGCATACGGTCATCGTCTTTTCCACGACCGGCATCTTCTCTATCTCCTCCATGCTCCTCCTGTACGGCGCGAGTATCCTTTCATCTGCCTCGGTTACGCCCTGCTGGGCGCCCGGCCTGACGCTGTTTATCTCTATGGTCTCCATCTTCTGGGCCGCGCTGCTCTGTGCTCCCAGGTGCTGAGGGCTGTTCGGCATATTGCTCACGCCTATACTACCCCTGAAGAAGATATATAAACCTTGCAAGGTCCTAGTTATACTCGCATTCAAAAATTGCGCTATGTGGTGAGGCGCGCCAGCCTGGGATCCGAGGATATGCGCTCGAGCTCCTCGGCGATCCGCGCCTCTCCGGCCCCTTCGACCGCCATCCTGACCAGGCTCTGCTCCAATCCTAGCGCTACCACGGCTCTCATTACTATAAGTATGCGGCCCGAGCGCTTCATGCGCATGTAATTGCTGATCGATGCCTGCCTGACGCCGAGCAGCTCCGCCGCCCTTGACTGACTCATGTGGTGCCTTTCGATCAGCGCCCTTGCAGCGGCCATCCTGATCGCAGGTATTGTTATCCTGCCGGCGGTCTCGCATCCACTGAACAAGCGATCACTCGATCCCGAAGGCGTACCTTATTCTTCCCATTATCCCATCCTCTCTCGGACCCCTCTCGTCGTCATAATTTTCGTTGTCGCGTTCGGGCTCGGCGGCGCGCTCCTTCGGCCTTTCGCGCCTCTTCTGCCCCCTTTGCTGCACGGTGGCAGGCCGCGGAGGTTGTTCGCGCTCCGCGGCGGGCCCGCCCGCCCTGCCGAGCGCCTCCGCAGGCCTCATCGAGCGCTCCCAATCGGAGTCGAATATGAGGAGGTTGGAACCGGATTCTATGGCGCTCCTCAGTATGCGCTGGCTGTGGCACGCCGCCGCCCTCACCATCGGGGTCCTGTTTGCCTCGATCGCGGCCTTTATTGGATTGCCGGACACCATTATCGCGTAGTCGAAGCTCTTCTCCAGCTCTGCCGCAACGGCAGACGAGGAGGTCTCTGCGCCTATGATCGCAGATATGCCGCCCTCGTTGAGGGTGTTGGCAAGGGATATGCATGAATCCCTGTCAGTTCCGAAGACATAAACCCGCATATCTAACATAGGATTATTGGTGGTAGAGGCTATTAATCTTTTTATCCCAATCTGTATTGGTGTTAGTTTGCGGGGAAAAGAAACATTGGTAACGTGCGATTCGTGCGGGAGGAAGGTTCCTAGGAACAAGGCGGTCGTTTACGAGAAGGGAGTTGGGTACAACACAGAGCTTAAAACAGCCAACGATGTAAGGTTCTTCCAGAGGATGAAGATGACATACTGCATAAGCTGCGCAAAGCACAGAGGGATATTCGAGAGGCTGAAGAGGCGCTCGATAGAGAGGTCAAAACGAGAGTACTGATGGTGCGGATGAGCGCAAATCCCGACGATTTCCTGATCTTCAAGCTTAGGGCGCAGAAGGGAGGGGCTGAGGTCGCGGGGAAGCCGGTGCAGAAGGCGCCGGAGGCAGCGCAGGCGCCGGCGCGGAATGGGCTTTTCCACTGGCCGACTGCCGTACAGCCTGCACAGGCTGCGCCGGAGCCCGATAAGGGGGTTTCTGCGCAACAGGCCGAGGGTGAGGCAGCCGCGGCGAACGCGAAGCGCAGCTTCCTCGAAACAGGTGGATATGAGAGCCCAGAGCATTACTACAGGCTGGGCATGGAGGACAGGCAGATAAAGGAGGCGGAGAAGGAGGGTAAGTACTTCAACATAAAGAACAAGGCACACAACAGGGAGCTTGCAAAGGGACTGCACTGCTCTGTCCACCCGTGGAGGCACGCCTATGCCATATGCAGCTCGTGCCACCGTCCGTTCTGCTTTGAGGACATCTCAGAGTACAATAACAGGTATTACTGCTTTAACGACATAGGCAGCGTCGAATCGAACCGAATGAACCGGCTGGTCTCGGAATACAGCGCCACCAGCCTGCTCGTGACGCTTGTGTCGGTATTGATGTTCCTCCTGTTCATGTACTATGCGAGGGCGCAGGTCGGGTATCTGTTCGGCTATGCAGCCAGCATAGGGATCGTCGCTTTCGTTAGGGGGATAACCTTGCAGTACATGCTCGCCCTTGCCAACCTTGCCATAGTGGCGGTTGGCGTCGTTTCAGGCCTCTACATAATATCGGGTTCCAGGAGCAGCAGCATTGTCGCGGCTGCCTTCGGCATTTTGGGGGTTGCGCTATTCAGCTACGAGTACACGATATACCTAACAGGCTATCTCGGCATGCTCGCGCTGCTTGAGTTCGTGTCGTTCGCACTCGTAGTTTACACCACCACAACAAAGGTCGTGGTGAAGGAGGAGGGGTCGGAATCCGAGCGCGCGCTGGCAAGCGGGATGCAGTACTGGGCGCACGCCGGCGATTTCTAGCCCTCGCCGACGCCGACCGCGCCGGAGATGCGGCGTGCAAGGTCCCTGAATATTTTGGAGAGTTTCTCATCCTCAATGGCAGGGACTTTCCCAGAGTCGCTTAGCGTGTTGAAGACAGGATCGAGCGGGACGCTGGCGAGCAGGTCGGTCCCCAGGCTCGAGATCACCTCTGCCAGGTTCGCGCCGGGGGATTCGCCGGCCATGTTCTCTACCACCCCAAGCAACGGCACGTTGAGCCGCCTCGCCATCAGGCCCGACCTTATCGAGTTGATCGAGGCTATGCGCTGCGGGGTTGTGACTATTATGAAGCCGTCGAGAGCGAGAAGCTGCATTATGGTTAGCGGCGCGTCGCTGGTACCTGGCGGAAGGTCGAAGACCAGGTAGTCGAGCTCTCCCCAGTCGGTGTTCTCGAGGAGCTCGCCGAGCATCTTTGTTATTATCGGGCCCCTCCATATTATCGGGCGTCTCAGCTCGTCGATCAGCATTGCGGTTGATGCGACCTTGACCCCGTCCCTCACCACCGGTTTGAGCGGGAATCCTGTGCCCATCATCTCCTTTATGCCAAGAAACATGGTCACGTTGGGGCAGTCGATGTCTGCGTCGAGCAGCCCCACCCTGAAGCCCTGCCGCGCTAGCGCATATGCGGTGTTGACCGCTATCGTCGTCTTCCCGACCCCGCCCTTTGCGCTGTACACCCCGATCTTGTGACGGATCGCGCCGAGCCTCTGCCTTACCCGTTCCCTCTGCCTTATCACGTTCGCAAATGATGGGTGCGCATGCGCGGGCTCATCAGGCATATAATCACTGATTATCACATCCATTTTGCCGCAATGGTATAAAGCGCTATTTGGGCGCGGCGTTTATTTTGGGTTTGCAGGCAACGGTTGGGCAGGCGATGGCGGAAACGGCCGCTAATCCGATGGAACGCGCCGGCTTTTCGCATAGGGCTAAATAACTTTCCAATCATAATAACAATACTTATTTATCGGTGCTTTAGAATGAAAATAAGCGATCTTAAGGTCGGAGCAAGCAACGTCACCATTCAGGGCAAGGTGGCGAAGAAGGAGGCGCCCAGAGAAGTGGTGACGAAGTTCGGCAAGAGGCTGAGCGTCGCAAACATAACACTTCAGGATGATTCGGGCTCGATAGCCATGTCGCTATGGGGCAACGACATCAGCACGGTAGACGAGGGAGACACCATAGAGGTGGAGAATGGATACGTGAGCGAGTTCAGGGGAACGCCGCAGCTCTCGTCAGGCAAGTTTGGGAAGATAAAGGTTGTTGAGAAGGGAAGCGGGGGATCTGGTGAAAATTCTGATTCCGCCCCCGAAGAGTTCCCGGAGGAGTAATGACAGGCTAGCTTCCTCCCCTTCTAGGGATCCAGTAGCGCATAGTATATATTAGGAACGCCATGCCGAGGAGG
This sequence comes from Microcaldota archaeon, assembly GCA_021792295.1. Lineage (GTDB taxonomy): Archaea > Micrarchaeota > Micrarchaeia > Micrarchaeales > Micrarchaeaceae > JAJYUY01. The sequence continues at coordinate 26,519 of JAJYUY010000001.1, forward strand.
ACGCCGAACCATAGCGTGGCGATTCTCGTCAGTATGGTCGCCGCGGAGTTTATGGCGCTGTTGGTGCCGAAGGTCGCGCCTATGAGCGTCACCAGCGCTGCGTCTGTGACGCCGATGTTGCCAGGAATGAAGCTGACCATACCGAATATCTGCGCGACGGCAAACACGAATATCACCTGGCCTATGTTAGGGACGAAACCCAACGCGAGGAGCGAGAAGTATAGAGCGGACGCGTTGAGTACGTCTGCAGGGATCGCGAACATTGTCGAGACCGCGTAGGTTTTGTGGTCGCCGAGGACGTTTTGCGATGCGAAGTAGGTGTTTATGCTTGGGCTGAACCGCCTCATGAACCCCTTTGTGTACCTACCCTCCCGCAGGAACCGGTAGGGCTTGTCATTCAGCACGAAAAGGAAGGTTATCGAGAGCAGCGCCACCGCGAACACAACATAGATTATGTATTTCTTGAAAAAGAACGCGGCGAAAAGGGTCAGCAGCGCAAAACCGAGGAAGTCGGAGAATATGTCCATCGTGACTATCGGGGCGACCTTCATGAACCTCTTTTTTGTGACCCTGTCAAGCGTGTAGCCCACCACGACCCTGCCTGCCCTGCCTGGGGTCAGCTCCATCGAATACGCCGACAGGTATATCGCCAGCCCCTTCCATAGCGGGAGCTGTATCTTTAGCCGCCGAAGAAGGTAGAGCCATTTGACGAACCTTACAAGGTAGCTGAGGAGCACGAAGAGGATGGCCATCGCGAAATAGACCGGATTTGCTGAGAGGATTATGCTGATGACCCTCCCGAACCCGCCGAACACTGCGAGGAGCAGCAGAACGATGAAGCTGGCAGCGAGCGCGAGCGCTATGAACCTCTTAGAGCGCCTAACCATGCCAAGGTATTCTGCCCGGTTGGGCTCCCTGCCCTGCGATCTTGCAGCCATTCACACCCGCCATTTGATTACGACCCCACGGTTTTTAAGAATAGCTCCTCGTACCTTTTAGATATCCTGTCCCACGAGTGCCGTTCAATTGCACGCTTCCTCCCGTTTGCTCCGAGCCTGCGCGCCAGACTCCGGTCCTCGAGTATCCTGGAAAGCCCATCAGCTATGCCTACCGGGTCCCCGGGCCTCGCGTATATGCCGGCGTTGCCGACCATCTCCGGAAGGCCACCGACCCTCGATGCCAGGATGGGGAGCTCGCAGGCCATGCTCTCTAGCGCAGCGAGCGATGCCGGCTCGTATATCGAGGGTATAGCGGATGCGTCGCCAAGGGCGTAGTATTTGGGCAGAACGTCGTCGCCAAGGCCGTACCTTATCCTTAGCCCCTTATCGATCCCGAGCCGCTTGGCGGTCATGCGCAGCTCCCGCTCCATGGGGCCCATGCCGAGAAGCAGCAGATTGGGCCTGCTTCCTGCATCATACAGTGCAGCCACGGCCCTCATCAAGTGGATGTGTCCCTTCTGGGGGATCAGCCTTGCGGTGCACACTATCGTCTGGCCCTCTAGCCCGATGCTCTCGGCGAGTGAGCGAACCTCCGGGTCCCTCCTGCTGATCCGCCTGAAGTTCTTGTAGTCCACACCGTTGTACACCACGTGTGCCTTCGGCAGCAGCCCCGCCGGCACTGTTGAGTCTATAGCATTCTTCGAAACGCCCGTTATAAGATCCGAACGTTTCATTATCCTTCGTCCCCACAAGATGTCATAGAGCAGCCCGCCGGCGTCAGTAAGAGCATCTATGCCGATCGGTAGTGAGTTGTGTATGGTCAGTGCAAGCTTGCCCCTGCCCTTGATCAGACTGAGGTTGAAGTACATATACTGGTACCTGTTGTTTACGTGATAGAGGTCTGCCTTTTGCGCGGTTATGGCGCGGTTCAGCCCCTCGAATGAGAGAAAGGGCAGCGGCAGCCCTGGCAGATGCACCCTGTTCGCCCTTAGCCGAATGACGTCGATCCCCGCAATCTCCTCCCTATGCTCGTGATTTTTATCCTCCGGCGCGGAGGTTATTATGGTAATATTGTGGCGCTTTGACAGCCTGCTATAGACCTCAAGTAGCACCTTCTCTGTTCCCCCCTTGTAGGGGTAGAAAAATGGATTAAGCACACAGATGTCCATAGCTATCGGCCCTTAAGAGGAGGATTCTTCACATAGATATATAGCCCTTGGGCCGGCAGAATGTTGGCGTGTAGTCGATCCCTAATCTGGAGATGATGAAACCGTTTCAGAAGAACCTATTTATACGGTTTCGGAGTAGATGGATTGTGGAGAAAGCTAGAAAAAGCATCGTTGTACTGATGCTGGATACCGTAAGGCGTTCGGCGCTAGAGGAGCCGGGGATGGGAAACATACAGAGCATCGCCAGGAAGGGGACAACGTACGCCAATGCGGTTTCCCCAGGCACTTGGACGGCGCCTTCGCATGCTGCGCTCTTCTCAGACAGGATGGTCTCGATGATAAGCAACGTTTCTAGGGATTTCTTCAAAACAGATAGGATAGACCCGTGGATGGTGAGGACTAAATTCCTTGAAGACAGGGCAAACACCATGGCGGCCAAGCTATCCAAACTCGGATATAATTCCACGTTATTCTCAAACAACCCCTTCCTGACGAGTTCCACGAACCTTGGGGTGGGTTTCGACCGCGTTTACGATGTATGGCTGGATTCAAACCTGAAATACAACAGGGGCATGGCTGATAGGTTTATGCCCATAGTGAACGGCGGCGCGAGGGCGAGGAAGCTTATGTTCTGGACCAGCTATTTCATAACGCGCATGCTTCCAGGAACGTATCTCGACCGGCTCTACCTTAGCCTAAGGCAGAGGCTCAACGACGGGGTTTCGGAAGCGGACGGGACATACAGGCTGGACAAGGGCGCAAAAGACACCAACGCCATATTGAAGAGCTTCCTTGAATGCAAATATGACTACAGGCCTCAGTTCATATTCATAAACTACATGGAGGCACATGAAAACTACCCCGCAAGCAAAGAGGCCGCAATCCCGGACAAGTGGCTCTACCTCGGGGGGATAAAGGAGCTGGATGACAGGACATGCAGGGAACTCTACCGCGCTTACAAAAGGCGCCTGCATTACCTTGATAGAATGGTGGGGGAGGCGGTTGGAATGCTCAAGAAGAGCCCGATCATGGAGAATGCCAGCCTTGTCATAACATCGGATCATGGGCAGTTTTTCGGGGAGCATGGATTGCTGTACCATTCGCTCCCCCCATATGAGGAGGTCTCCGGGGTGCCACTTATATTGGCAAACTATGAAAATGGGAGGCAGGTTGGCGAGAGGGCCAGCAGAGACGCACCGGTCTCACTGAACGCATTGCACAAATCCATAATTAGCATGGCAGAGGGCCGGAGCGACCATCTCAACGGCAATCTTAGAGATAGCAGGTATGTATTTTCAGAGCATATGGGCATAAGCGAGGGCTGGGATGAGGGGTTGCTCAGGCTGCTCAAGTCGCGATCGAAGAGCGCACGGGCCATATACGAGGCCAAGAACCGGTACAATAGGAGGGTCACCGCAGCGTACAGGGGTTCTATGAAGCTGGTGCACCGGTTTGGGAGGGGCGGTGACGAACTTTATGATATTTCAAAGGACCCAGAGGAATCTGATAATATAATAGGCAATAATAGGGATATCGCACTAGAGCTTGCGCGATCGATTGGCTCAGCTTAGGAAATCGCTGGCGGCCGCTCTCACATATGGCTGCGCGCACACCGGGGCGCTGTTGTTTATTATCTCGCATATCTGCGCGGTATATATGTTGGCCGCACCGATGACAGACTGCGAGATTGTGGTGTTGGTGTTTTGCAGTGCGGCAGTTATCGTTCCCCAATCCTTCCCGTCGAATTGCATTGGGGAGATTAGAGATCCGCTTTCTATGTATTTGTTGCCGAAGTCAAGAAACGGTATGCCATTGGAGTACTTGTTGTAGATCGCGCCTAGGTCTGGCGGCAGCTGCATGAGCGAGCCATACGTCCTGTTCTGAACTTCGAAGGCTTTTAGGCGCAGGTAATTACTTGAGTAGCTCGAACCGACGAAGCTGAATGTTGGAGTGTTCGGATCGGTGTCTGTCGAGCTCGATGCAGAGTACTGCAGTCCGGTAAGGTTTCCGAAGCGCATGAGGGTGAGGACTATGGGCCATCTTGTCGCTGCGCAGAATGGGCAGTATTCTGCGCCGACATAAAGCATCACCGGTACGCCGCTGCTGTTCAGACTAGTTAGGTTAGGTCTTTTTATATATGCTGATGGATTGAGCCCGGAGTAGGCGGATGTTCCGACGATGCTCGCAAGCGTCTGGTTGTTTGCAATTGCATAGAGCGCGCGCATCTCAGACTTGCTTACGTTCTGCCCATAATACCCTGAGTTTGAGTTGAAAACGCCCATAGACAAGGAGTACCCGATTATCGCTATGATTAGCGCCGCCACCCCAACATAGAGCAGCGTGTTGCTTTTCTTTGAAGCCGGCGAGGGCTTGCCGACTGCGATGTTCTGATTTCCCATAAAAAATATTAGGAACCATAGTTATTTATATCTCAGATTCGATTTTAAGCTGCGCGGGGTTGTGGCGTAACTTGGCAGCGTAGCAGGCTCCAGATGTTCATGTTGATTGAGCCGATGGCGATGATTAGGATCTGGAATTTCGAGCAATGAAGAAACCTGTTGGTCAGGGTTCAAATCCCTGCAACCCCAACCAACGTAAAGTTAGAATTGGATGGTTTACCTAAGAGGCGAGGTCTGAACCGAGTTCGCGTTTACCGTCTGCCTCCAGATTGAGGCATAAAGGCGAGCCTTGATGTGCTATGGCAGATAATCTTGCCCTTTCCAGTAAAGTTTGCAAAGAAGAGCCCAGCCCCACCAAGTACTGCAGCTCTAAGATTACCTACATATTTTATATCATAATTTAGTGAGGGTTGGAAGGCTGCCAAATGACCTGGCTCTATCTGCACTTCTAATTTACCATCAAGGTCCGTTTCAACTGCGCCGCCAATCACATGTATAAAGATTGTCTGTGGCCCCTTGTGCCTTTGTAAGAATAAGCCTGCACCGCCAAAGAATGCAGCTCCTAGCGACACGGTCTGGATTTCTATGTTTCCTGTTGTGGAAGCGAGGTAAGCGAAATGCTCGACAAGAATCTCCTCACCTTCCTTAAGGTCAAATTGTAGTACCTTGCCTGGCAGAATGCCTGCAAGAGCCACCTCGCCATCATCGTTTGCAGTGAATTCTGCGAGAAAGATGCCTGTTCCAGTGAATGCCCTAACAAGCCCGCCTGTTGCGCCCCCCACTGCCCGCGCGCTCATATTTATATCGTTATCCTTCCTGACAAAATGCCCTGGATTCGCATAAAATGTTTCGCCCTTCTTGAGATTTACACTAAGTGTCTGCATATCTTCTCCAACAATAAGATATTTCATATAACCTCCACTTACCCTTAACATGGAAAAGTATAAAACTCTTCCTCTCAGATAGATTCATGATGTCTTTGGTAGCAAAAAAGAAGCCTGTTACTGTGGTGGCTTTGCTCGTGTTGGGCGGATTGTTTGTATTGGCAGAAAGCCTTGCAGCATTATTCGCATTATATTACTTGAAAGTGTACCCATACGTATTCCACTTGAGCCTTGCGTACATATTTTTCAATGGCTTGGTTGCGCTTATATGGCTACCTGCAGCACTTTGTGGTATAGCCTTAATTGGCTGCGGTTTCATGGCAAACAGTACGGACGTAAGCAGGGTCAAGGTGTGGTCTATACTTGCAATGTTATTAAGTTTCTTCAGCCTTGCAGTAGCTCTTGGCGGATTCTTTTTAGGTTTCGTGTTTGCGTTTGCAGGAAGTATAGTGGGGATCAAATACGAGGGATAGATAGACTGCTCGTATACGCAGATATATTTAAGCATACAAAGCCCAATTGCGACGTTAACGCCATATATCTACAACCTCAGACAAATAATTTATCAGTATATGAGGCAGTCTGTCGAAGGGATGGCATTTGAAATTCTGAGTTTACCAAAAGGTTTAAATAATATTATGAATATATATTCATAATAGGTGAGACAATGCCAAGACAAGACGGAACAGGACCTGGATACAGACCTATGACGGGCAGGGATGTTGGGCCGTGCGGCTGCGGAATGCGAAGAGGATTCGGCAGAGGTTATGGAGGAGGGTTTGGTGTAAGGTATGCAGACCCTATTACCTTAACAAAAGAGGAGCAGCGGAAAGTCCTCGAGGCTGAACTCAAAGAGATTGAGACAGAAAAGCAGGCAATAGAAGACAGGCTCAAAGAAATGGATTGATTGCTAGCGTTTCATTTCTGTTTCTTGAACATTGAGTAGTTAATAATATGTCCAGACCGAGGCTCTGTAGAAGGATCAGCTTCAACCCAGAGATAACTTACTTTAAGCCGAGAGGGGTCCCTTTGGCTGAGCTGAAAGAAGCTATTCTGAATGTTGATGAATTTGAGGCTGTGAGATTAAAGGATCTAGAAGGGTTGGAGCAGGAGGAATGTGCAAAAAGAATGAACATATCGCAACCGACATTCCATAGATTAGCTTCGTCTGCAAGAAGAAAGATAGCGGATTCGATAGTGAACGGAAAAGCGCTAAAGATAGAGGGGGGAACTTTCAGAGTAATCGGCAAAGACAGATTTCGTTAGGGATACTGTGATAATCGGGATACCAACAGAGGAGGGGGAGTTTGTCAGCGACCACTTTGGGAGGTCGAAATATTTTGTTATATTTGATACGAAGAACGCAAACTTGCATAAATTGATAGAAAACCCCCATCAGCACGCTGCCACCGAGCAAAGCGGTCACGGTCTGCTGCTAAAGATGCTGGTACAGAACTCCGTAAATGAGGTTATATGCTCAAACCTTAATCCAAGAATGCAACAGAATCTGGAATCCTTAAAGATAGCAGTTAAAAAATGTGCACCCTCAGCAACAATTGAAAGTATAGTCAACCATATAAGCCATTAAGGAAACAGAGGTACGCTATGTGACTTATTTAAAATTTGCAGACTTCCCGCATCACATGCAGATCTTGGTAACCAAAGTATTTTTGCCATCGGCAAAATCCGAGTTCAGTTTTGGCAAACAAAACGAGCATCTTAAAACTTACAGTGTTCATAAATACTAAATACAAAAAAACCTAGACTAGAAAACCGACTGCCGAATCTTGCGAAATATGGATTGGGAGCGCTCGTCGCGTAGATAAGGCAGGTTTATATGAAAGATTTCGCGGGTGCAAGACCTGCAAATTACCCCAGGCTTCAGCCCGAGGTGATCTTCCTAGAAAGGTTTAAAATCTTGAACTTGTATAGATGATTGTTGATCTCATGGGTGGCATACAGATGCAGCAAACAATAAACAAGCAGCTGAACACAGAGCTGGACAGGATAGTCAAGATGTTGAGTGTTGTGCCGGAGTGGATGGGTTGGGCCGAGCCTGGCATGAGGATGATAAATCAGGTAGTCGAGAGATGGAAAGTTATAGATTCTGTAAGGATGAAGGTACACCGCTACAAGAACCTGGTTGATTTTAATAGAGTGACAAGCGCCGTATGGGGATTCTTCTACAGTGCTACAGTAGTAGGGATAATAGCGTTTGCGTACAACTGTGAATGGCCCGGTAAGAAGATGGGTAGGCGCAAGCACTGATCTGTATTTTGTTTGTGGGTGCGCTATTGGCAGTCAAACACAAGCATGAGCGGCTCTACAGGCTCAGCCCATGGCTCTATAATAACATATCTGCGCTAAAGGCTGCGCTTAGGAACTGGGCTTTTGTCGTTGCCAACATCAGGATGATGCGCTTTTCCGTCAACATAGGTAGGTATGGGCAGGTTGCGAAGGAATATTCAGCGGAATTTGACAGGATTACAAACATTATTGCCTCGGATTCCAGGCGGCTCGGATATCCGCGGTCGTTCAACATGAATAGGAAGGAGGGCCTTCTACTCTATTATCTTGTCAGGACGCTCAGGCCCAGGATGGTGCTTGAGACAGGGGTGGCGAATGGCTTCTCCACAAGGCTGGTTCTTGCCGCTTTGAAGAGGAATGGTATTGGTAGGCTCGTCTCCGTCGATGTTGATAAGGACGTTGGGGGGCTGGTAGAGGACCCCGGATCTGGCAGGTGGAGGCTAATCATAGACAGACCTGGCAAAGGACTTGAGAGGGCGCTGAAAGGCATAAGTAGGGTGGACCTGTTCATCCACGATTCTGACCACTCATACAAGAACATGTTGTGGGAGTTTGGTATGGTCCGCCCGAAACTTTCAGGTAGTGGGATAGTATATAGTGATGATGTAAATGGCAACCGCGCCTTCTTAGAGTTTGTCAGGAAAAACAGGCTCAGTGGGGTGATAATCCCAACATTCAGGAAATCGTTCGGTATAGCCTCAAAAAGGCCCATCAAGATATGACTACTTTACTATAAGCCCCCTGTGCTTCCTTCCCTGCGCTGTCACGCCCCTGAATGCCCTGCTTCTCCTTGAGATAACCATCGAATAGAATGGATCGTTCCTTATTGAGCTGCTGTTTCTGTCGAGCATTATTATCTCGAAATAGTTCCTTGTGCCCGTCTCTCCCACATAATAGGAGTTGAGCACCTCATAGTTGGAGAACTTTCTGGCCGCTCTCTCCTCTGCTATGGCCTGCATCGACTTTGCTCTTGTGAAATATCTGCCGCTCCTTGACGGCTTCCTGCCGCCCGATGGGGTCCTCCTCTTGCTGCTGCCCTTGGAGAGCCTGACCCTTACCACCGCGACGCCCTGCTTGGCCCTATAGCCCAGCGTCCTGGCCCTGGCGAGGTTGGTGGGCCGATGCGCTATGGTTATTGGGGGCTCTTTCGACCAGCTGCTCAGGCGTTCCCTGTATGGTAGTGATCGCTCCTTGTACTCTGATATCATCGTTTCTCTAATATGTTTGTATGAGCTCATAGGATCGCCTTTCACTTGCGCTTAAAAATAAGCAACCTATACTATATTTCTTCTTGCAAAGGTTGTTATACCTGTTGGTGAAAAGATTTGTGGTTTTGGTGTTGGGTTGTGATTTGATGTTGCTGGTCGGCTGCCCTATGGGGTTTATATAGTTTGAGAAATAGATATCCTCTTGCTTGTTTAGCTAGCGAGGTGGGGTAGTCTGGAGTGCCCGCCGGGCTCATAACCCGGAGATCGATGGTTCAAATCCATTCCTCGCTATGCCCTATGGGTGTGTAGTTCCGGTATTATTTTTGGATTTGGGGAAATTTTGGTATGTTTACATTATTTAGTTTGTTTTGATGTATGGTATATATAATAAAAAGAAGGAGAATAGTGGAAGTGTGGGGTGTCTGTGGTGTCTGATAATATAACATTTGATTTTGTTTGGGGTTTGTATTTGAAGGAAAAACAGACGAACCAACTACTACAATTAAATAAAAGCTTTTATGGTGATGTTGGGGAGTATCTCAAAAAAGCGCAAGTTGATGAGCACCAGAGGCTGAACATGCAAAAAATGTTGGTGGAACTGTTCGAGCGTAGGAAACAAAAAATATTGTTATATATAACATACAAAAAACCCCTCCCACAACCCATTGCTGCAGAGGAATCTGATTTCTACAATAGGATAGCGGACCTCTCCAACACCTATAGGTTCGATCTCTCGATAGCCCAGATCAAAAAGGATAAAATACTAAGATCCCTAACAGATATGTCTGAAATCATGCTTCCATCTGGTAAAAAGTTCGGGCCAGTGAAAAAGGACGAGGTTGTTGAGCTATCAGGCTCGGATGCAGACGCAGATTACCTTGTCAAGAATTCGATATGTGAAATTTACAACAGGTGAATTATGTGAAAATAGCGAAGGAGATAACCACATACTGTCCTAAATGCGACAAGCACACACCTCATATGGTAAAGATGCCGTCAAAGGGTCCGCAGAGGACCATGAGCAAGGCGACAAGGAGGCACAACAGGGCGATAAGAGGGTATGTCGGCAGCGTGGAACCCCAGATACACCCGAAGAAGCTTGGGAAGCGGCAGAAGGTTCTGCTCGAGTGTAAGGAGTGTAAGTACAAGGTCGAGAGGCTCATCGGTGGGAGGTCTAAGAAGAAAATAGAGATCAAGGTATAAGATGGCAGAACTCAGGAAGGAGCCGAGGCACGGGGATCTGGTCATAGCGGTAGTCAGCAAGATAACCCATTTCGGTGCATACTGCAGGCTATCTGAATATGGCGACATCGAGGCGTTCCTCCCAATAAGGGAGGTGTCGTCAGGATGGATAAAGAACATACGCGAGCACATACACGACGGCCAGAAGCTCGTCTGCTTCGTCAACTACGTGGACAGGGAGAAGGGAACTATAGACATATCACTGAAGAAGGTTTCGACCAGGGATTCGAAGGAAAAGATCCGTTCCTACAACCTCGAAAGGAGGCTCGGCGCGCTATTCTCGCAAACATTGAAGATAACTGGCGATACGAAGGGCAAGGATGCCCTGTCAGGCCTCCTGATATCTGAATTCGGCAGCTACACCAAGTTCATGGAGAACGCTGTGTCGGGCACGGCCGCGTTCTCACAATCCAAGCTCCCAACCAGCGTGAAGGACGCATTCCTCAGGGCGCTCGAGGCGAACAGGAAACAAAAGCAGTACATAGTCGCCTACATCGCAACCATAACAACATACAACACGAAGAGCGGCGCGGCCGAGCTTAGAGAGATAATGCGCGATATAAAGGGGCACGGCATAGGGGTAACCTATATAGCAGCCCCGAAGTACAGGCTGGTATCAGAGGGTAAGGATTATGCCGACGCCGAGGAGAAGATCAACGAGGTCAAGGGCCTAATAGGTGCCCGGATGAAGAATGGCGTCTTCGAGATTGAGAAAGAGAAGTTGAAGAAGGAGAAGGAGGACATAATGTCGACTATATGATAGCATGCCCGACACCATAATAAAGATCAAGAAGGGCATCAGGTTGAAGGGCCCAAGCGCAGGCCCTATCGTAATAGTGGGGCTGCCCGGCATAGGCAATGTCGGCAAGCTCGTGGCCGAGCACTTAAGGCACGAGCTGAAGGCGGTGCGGCTGGGCACGGTCTACTCCTCACACTTTCCCCACCAGGCGGTCATGCTTAAGAATGGAAAAATAAGGTTGGTAAGCAACTCCCTGTACCTGGCAAGAAGGCCGGGCTCGAAAGATCTGATCATACTTACTGGAGACGTCCAGGCGGTCACGCCGGAGGGCCAGTACTCGGTCAACTCCAGCCTGATCAGGCTATTCAGGGAACGGCTAGGCTGCAGCTTCCTGTACACGATCGGCGGCTACAACATCGGCGACTCCATCGTTAAAAACCCAAGGGTGTTCGCCAACGCGACGAGCGATGCCGCCATAAAGTCGCTAAAGGGCACTAAGGTCGTCTTCGGCGAATCAAAAGGGCTGATATGGGGCTCTGCAGGGTTGCTCATAGCGTTTGCGAAGATGAAGGGGATGGAGGGCGTCTGCCTGATGGGCGAGACGAACATGCTAGAGATAGATGCTGGTGCGGCGAAGGCGGTGGTGAGGGAGCTTTCAAGCGCGCTTGGCATCAACATAAAGACAGACAATCTCGACAAGATAATAAAGAAGACCTCTCAGATAATTGCAGAGCTGAAGAACCAGCAGGAGGCGGCGCAGATGATGAAGGCCGAGCTCGAGCGGCAGCAAACCGGCATCATGCCGCCGCAGCTGCCGCAGGGCCGCGCCGGCGACAGGCCTTCATACATAAGATAACGTTTCAGTTGCGAGCGTAGTATAGCCTGGTAGAACACGAGCTTCCCATTTCAACAAGGAAAAAGCTCGTAACCCGGGTTCAAATCCCGGCGCTCGCATTATATCTTCATGTAATGATTTGACGCATGAGATGCCCTTTCACCGGCAAAGTCTATGCCAATGTTTGCCACCTTTGTCTGGAAGAATGCTTCGTAAGTTTTCTGCATCATGGGGCCCAACATCCCCAATGACATACATTGTAGAAACTTCTACAAAGCCGCGAAGTGTGGCACTTTCTCAACAAAACCAAAGTGTCCCTCGGTTCAATGTTGGGTAGTGGTCTATAAGGTGGTTTGACTACAGCAGTATCAGCGCGACCGCCAAAGCAGCTCCTGCAAGCGCGCAGAAGAGGTTGGAGGTGTACTTGCTGCCTATCCCGCGCTCCTCGTAGTAGCCGAGCATGGAATCGACCAGCCCCCCTACAAACCCGGAGACCGTTATGGCCGGAACAGCCACCAGTAATATAGGCATGACCGCCAGGTGCCCCCACACCACGAAGACCGCAAACGCTATCATTGCCGATGCAGCAAGCGAGGCTATGACCCCTGTAACGCTCACCGCACCAGAGGTGCCTGCCTGGACCTTCCTCATGCCTAGCAGCATAACCGGCCTGCCGCCAAGCACCCCTATCTCACTGCCGAACTTGTCCGCCGTTATCGCAGCCACGCTCGCCGTGAAAGCGATAAGCGCCAGCGGTGCATAGCTATTTCCAATCCCGGTCAGCGCGGCGTAAAGCATCGCCATCGCCAGGGGAACCGCCCCGTTCGCCACCACGTTCCGGATACCGCGCGGTTTCTGATAGAGCCCGAGCCTTTTCTTGCGGCCCGCTCCAGCCATCGTCGTCAAGGCCGACATTATAAGGAACAGCAGCATCACAGCTATGAAAAAGTACCAGATCCCTCCCCCAAAGAAGAGGAAGGCGAACGCCATCACAAGCGCGACAGCCACACCATTGTAATCAAGCGTTAAAACCTCCATAAAATTCCATTTTTTCGGAATTATTCCGCTATTTTGCCTTTCCTGGAAAGGTTTTTAAAACTATACTCCCTACTATGTAATACACGGGTTCTCTAAAAAAGAAGGTCGTGAAAACTGGTCGTCTTGCCAGCGAGGATTTCCCCGCTGGCCTCTTCCTTTTTAATTCTTCGAATGCACAGCCTGTAGCTTCTGCACAGGTTCCAGACACGATCCCAATACTCATACGATCACCACTGCTGTGCGAATAACGCCTAGGGTTCGCATCGCACCCCTGTACTGCCACCATCCCGCCCCGGTCTCACAAACAGCCGGCTATGGGATGCCTTGCATCAGACAATAGAATTTCTACATTTAAATAACTATTTATCCATAAACTAATGTCGTGTTTTTTATGCCTAAGGAAAAAGGGGTGAAGGAGCTTGAGGATCTGCCAGGGATAGGCCCGACCTCGGCGGAGAAGCTGAGGTCGGCGGGCATCGGCTCCCTGGACAAGGTCGCAACGCTGAACCCACATGAACTGAGCGAGCTCTCCGGGATCGGGGTCGAGGCCGCAAAGAAGGCGATTCAGACTGCGAAGGAGTCGACCACGATAGACTACCAGACCGCCGACGCGGTGCTCGCACGCAGGAAGGAGCTCGGCCGCATAACGACAGGGGCGAAGGACCTCGACGCGCTCATAGGGGGAGGCATAGAGACCGAATCGATAACAGAGGCGTACGGCCGGTTCGCCGCCGGCAAGTCCCAATTGGGCTTCCAGCTTGCGGTCGACGCCCAGCTTCCAAAGGAGCAGGGAGGGCTCGGCGGGTCGGTGCTGTTCATAGACACGGAGAGCACCTTCAGGCCCGAGCGCATAGAGGCGATAGCGAAGGAGCGTGGGCTGGATCAGGCAAAGGCGCTGGAGGGCATAGTTGTGGTGAGGGCGATCACGAGCGACCAGCAGATGCTCACGCTGGAGCGTGCGGACAAGCTCATCCAGGAGAGGAACGTGAAGCTGATAATAGTCGACTCGATAACCGCGCTGTTCAGGTCTGAATACCTCGGCAGGGGGGCCCTCGGCGAGCGCCAGCAGAAGCTCAACTCGCACATACACCGATTGCAGCAGCTGGCGGACAAGTACAAGCTTGCCGTCTACATAACCAATCAGGTGATGGACAACCCTGGCATACTCTTCGGCGATCCGACGACACCGATAGGCGGCAACGTTCTAGCGCACGCGGCGACGACCAGACTCTACATGAAGAAGAGCAAGGAGGAGAAGCGGATAGTGCGCCTGGTAGACTCGCCGGAGATGCCTGAGGGCGAGTGCGTCATAAAGATAACCCCCTCTGGGATAAAAGACTGATTCGATGCTCTTCATGGTTGGCACCGGGCTAGCCCCTGATGATATATCGCTTAGGGCGCTGGAGCTCTGCAAGCGCCGGGGCATCGATCTGTTCGCCGAGAACTACACCAGCAACGCAACCCCGGAATACATACGCACAATCTCCGAGAGGACCGGCAAGCGAATAACCATGCTCGGGAGGGAGGAGATGGAGGAGGGGATGGCGCAGCTGGTGAAATCAGCCGCCGTAAAGGATATAGTGGTACTGGTTGGCGGCGACCCCCTCATTGCGACAACGCACAAGATAGCTTACATGGAGGCGAGGAAGCATGGGGTGATGGTCGCAGTGCTCCACTCCGCCTCTGTTCTCTCTGCTGCGATGGGAGAGAGCGGCCTGGACTTCTACAGGTTCGGCCAGGTGTGCACCATACCGCGCTGGAGCGAGCACTACAAACCCGTCTCATTCTACGAGACGATCGAGAAAAACATGAAAGGCAACCTCCATTCCCTGCTTCTCCTAGACTACAACCAGAAGAGCCAGAGCTCGATACAGCCCTCATACGCAGCCGGCATACTAGAGGGTGCCGAGAAGAGCTACGGAAAGGGGATAATAGGCGATGGCACAAAACTTATAGTGCTGCACAACCTATCCATAGAGGGGGAGTCGAAGCTTTACCTAGGGTTTAGGTCTGTGAAAAGGCTCGAGTTCGGTTCGGGCCCGACGGTGTTCATACTACCGGCGAAGCTCTCTGACATCGAGCAGGGAGTCGTTTCGGCGGTTTTCGGGGATTGAAATGGCGCTGCAGATAATATTCGATAAAAAGTCAAAGAAGCTGTACGTGGACGATCCCTCGACTATGGACATACTCCGCGGCAGCCATTTCGGCAACGCTGAGCGGGGCAGGCTGGCGCTAAGGCCGGAGGAGGCGCTTTACATCATGGACGTCAGGAAGGGCTCGTGCACCGACACCTACGGCAACACCGCAACGTTCAACACCATAGCATCCACATTCAACACAAAGAAGTTCATGGCGAGGTACTTCACCTACAAGGACTGGAGGGACAAAGGCCTTGTCGTGAGGTACATCGGCGATGCGCAGATGCACGGCGCCAGGGCGCAGCAGACAAAGAGGTACTCTGCGTCGGCCGCGAAGCCCAAGATACTGAGAATGAGCGCAGCCTTTTTTCCTGCCGACCTAATAGCCGTCGTAGACGACCCTGAGAAGGGCAGGTCGATCTACGAGCAGCTATGGCTCGGTCAATACGGGACATACAAGATGCAGGACCACGGCTCATTCAACAAGCTGGACATCTATGAGACTATGTTTCTGATCGAAAGGAAGCGCCTAAGCATAACAAACTCCACAAAAGCCAGGATACTACGTGCTGCGACAGAGAGGAGGCGCGACTTCTGGAAGCTATACAATGTCTATTCCGATTGGAGGAGCAAGGGCTACGTCATAAAAACAGGGTTCAAGTTCGGCACGCACTTCCGACTCTATTTCCCGGGCGCAAGGCCTGTCAAGGGCAACAACTGGGTGCACTCTATGCACGTGATCCACGTGTTTCCGAGGGACGCCAAGCTGCTCATCTCTGAATGGGCTAGAGTCATAAGGGTCGCGCACTCGGTAAGAAAGACCTTTATACTAGCAATACCTGGGAGAAGCAGGAGGAAGAGCCTAGATGCCGACTTCGTGCTCTACCATCGTAAGGGCGGCAACACCGAAACCCCAAGCGATTCCGCGCCAAGGTTCGAGATGCTGTCGCTTAGCGAGGAGGAGTACATAGGGGGAGCAGAGCTCTCGGCGATAATAAATAGGGTGAAGGAGAACGGCAAGGAGCTGATAATTGCGATAGCCGACAGGGAGACGGCGGTCACATACTACAAGGTCAGGCGCATCGAGCTGCAGGGCAGCACGTATGAATATTACGAGATCGACTGGATGCAGCCGTGAGCGCATGGAGGTAAACGACATAGTCTATGGGCGCAGCGTTATAGACAATGAAATATTGCAGGATCTTATAAAAAGCAGGCCCTTCCAGAGGCTTAAGGGCGTATGCCAGCAGGGGGTGCCGAGGGGCTATATAACGCAGAATCAACCTGATTTCTCCAGATACGAGCATTCGATAGGGGTCATGCTCGCATTGAAGAGATTCAATGCGCCTCTCGAAGAGCAGGTGGCCGGCCTTCTCCACGACGTGTCCCATACGGCGTTCTCGCATCTTGTAGACTACGTATTCGGCAGCGGCGTAGGGGAAGACTACCAGGACTCAATCCACTGGGAGTTCTTCAAAGAGGGTTCAGAGCTCAGCGATATACTCAAGAGCCATTCGATCGATCCAAAGCGGATATCAAAGCCATGGCTTTATCCGCTTTTGGAGCGCGAGCAACCTGAGATGTGCGCTGACAGATTTGATTATACGCTGAGATACTTTGCCCACATCGGCGGCAACGACTTCGTCACCACCTCACTGTCATCCGCGATCAACAGAGACTCCACAATACTATTTACCTCATTTCCCCAAGCACGCGAATTTGCGATAAGGCACCTCAAGGTATGGAATGGCGTACTCGGAGGATATGGCGAGCTCTACCAAGACATGCGAGTCAGGTATTACCTCCTCAGCTCAGCCCTAATAGAGGCGATAGAAACGGGGCTTATAAAGCGGAGCGATTTCGATGGCTCGGATTTACACGTGATGAAAAAGCTTGAAGCATCCAAATCCAAGAGCATAACCAGAATACTCAACGTACTAAAAAACGACATGGAGTTTGAGTTGTCGGATTCACGCAAAAATCAAAAAGTTATCCTCTTTTCCAAGTTCCGATATGTAGACCCGATCTACTTAACTGAAGGCAAAGCACGACGAGTGAGCGATACTGACGTTGAGTTCGAGAAATTGGTGAAAGAGGTGAGGGAACGCAACAAGGCTGGCGTGGGGATCGCAAGCATAAAAGGGATAGAACTGCCGATACTGCCCACACGTTCCGGCACCAACACGCATGAGCAGAAAAAGCGGGCCCAGGGGGATTTGGACCCCCGACATACTGGTTAAGAGCCAGTCGCTCTACCATGCTGAGCTATGGGCCCAAGATGCAGAACAGATATGTTGCGAGAGCTATAAATAGCTAATCCTTGATGCAAGGACCTCCCCCATGTTCTGCGCGCCCAAGATCCCTAATTGCATAAAGTGTTATTACGGCGCTCACACCACGCTTTCTCAAACCCCTGACATATGCAAGCACCCTCTCCCTGTCTCCGCGCATAACGTCCTTGAGACACCATCCGACGCCCTTGCACACAAGATCCTCCTTGTCCCATATAAGGTTTTCACAAAGTCTGAGCGCCGCGTCCGTATACTTTCCACTCTCGCCAACCTTCCGTACAAACGCTACGACACTAGCCCTCCTTTTCCAAACGCTTCCCGATCCATTCCACGCTCTCAGCAGTCCGATCGTTTCTTTTGGGTGCCTCTCTAGTAACGGCTGAAGCACACCGATGCAGAAATCATCGGTCTGGGACCAACTAGACAGCCCTCTGGCTACCCGATCAAGAACCGCAAGGTTTCCCTTTTCAATACATTGATTTCTGCGCTTAAGTATGTAATTACCGGCAAGCTTCATCTCCTCAAATTCGCTCCTATAAAATCGCTCCGCCAGCTTCAGCGCCTCCCTGCACGTGAGCAACATTATCTCCCTCCTGTAGGCCCTAAGAATCACATCGAGCCTCTTCGAGCCGACCCCGAGCTCCCCATACCCACCATACTTATGGAAAACCCTGTTCCTCTTTGCCCGTACTGGGTTTCTTCCCCTAATGATATCCCTGCGAATCTGGGAGTACAACGCATCAATTGAAACAGAATCACTCCCTCAATTAGTAGATCAGGACTAGGATGACACTTAATATTATAAGCACGTCCATGGATAGGCACCATACACATACTTTGCCTATGAGGTACATGGACATAGTCGAATAGGCCACTCCTCCAACCCCAACAATGAGCCACATATTCATCAGAACGCCTTTCTCCTTGTAGAAAACAAGCGACGCAAACACAATAAACCAGACAAGGAGTAGCACAGCCAGCGGTATCCCTAAGACCACCGAGAAGCTGCTGTTGAGGACCGCACCGCAGTTTATCAGGCCGGTGTCGGTACATGCAACCTGTGTGTCTGTGTAGTGCGCGTATGTGAGGTAGGCGCCAACCGCTACCCCGACAAGCGATATCAACATCAGCGCAACATGAACCCTATCCAATGAAATCATCCACGAATCTCTTCAGGGCGCGATCGAGTCCTCTCCCCCTGGGCATAAGTTCATACGTCACCTTCACTATCGGCTTGTTGGCTTTGACCAGCGAGCTCAGGTCGATCGGCGTGGCTGAAACCACCACATCGCATCTGGCATTGTTTATCGTTTCCTCCAGGTCCTTTATCTGCCTTTTGCTGTACCCCATGGCTGGCAGTTCCTGCCCGAGGTTCCTATACTTGTCGAACGTGTCCTTTATGGTGCCCACCGCGTAGTCCTTCGCGAAGACGATGCTCCGCGCCCTGTACTTCCTGGCGGCTATCGTCCCCGCGCCTATCCTCATTCCACCATGCGTTATTGTCGGCCCGTCCTCTACAACCAGAACCCGTTTGCCCTTTATCGCCGATCCATCCGCGCTAACCACCGAATCTGCATAAACAATGGCTCCTTTGTCATTTATCGACTTCAGGTCATCAACTAGCATCGTAAGCTCGGTCTTGGTCGCCGTGTTCACTTTGTTAACAAGCAGCAGGTCCGCCATCCTTACCACCGTCTCCCCCGGATAATAGGTCATCTCGTTCCCCGCCCTGAGCGGGTCGGCCACCGTAATAAGGAAATCGGGCTTGTAGAACGAGGCATCGTTGTTGCCCCCGTCCCACAAGATCACATCCGCCTCCTTCTCCGCTGCCCTTAGTATTTTCTCGTAATCAACCCCAGCGAACACCACGAACCCGTTGCGTATGTGCGTCTCGTATTCCTCGCGCTCCTCTATAGTCGCCTTGAACCTGTCAAGGTCCTTCAGCGTGGCAAACCGCTCGACTATCTCGTCCCTAAGCACCCCATACGGCATCGGGTGCCTCACTATTGCAACCCTGATCCCCCTACTATTGAAAAACTTAGCCACGTACCTAGAGGTTTGACTCTTGCCGCTTCCAGTCCTGACCGCACACACCGCAAAGACCGGCTTCCTTGACCTTATCATGGTGTGCCCAGGCGACGCGAGCCAAAAGTCTGCCCCGTGCGCGTTTGCAATGCTCGCTTTCTCCATCACCTCAACGTCAGGCAGGTCGCTGTACGCCATCATGCATATATCGATTCCATGCCTGTCGATAAGCGACTCGAGCTCGGATTCATCGTATATCCCTATGCCGTTCGGGTAGAGCGGCCCGGAAAGTTCCCTCGGATACCGTCTTCCGGATATGTAGGGTATCTGGTTGGCTGTGAATGCCACGACCTCATACTCCCTGTTTTCTCTGAACAGAACGTTGAAGTTGTGAAAGTCGCGCCCAGCCGCCCCAAGTATGATAACCTTTTTCCTTGCCATAGAATCACATACCTGTACTCACCCAAAGGATAAAATAGTATCGATCAGATGGCGCAAAAACAAGCAACGATTATCTCGTCAAAATTGCCATAGAAAGGATTTTAAATACAAGAAAACAATGTATACCAAGCATAGTGCATTTTTCCCGTTTCTTAGTGTGTATAATGGTCGATGGAGATTATAGCGCGAAGGACATATTGGTCCTGTCCGGTCCGCAGGGAGTCAGGAAGCGCCCTGCCATGTACATAGGGTCCACAGGCAGCGAAGGCTTCATCCACCTGCTATACGAGGTGCTTGACAATGCGATAGACGAGGCGCAGGCGGGTTACGCTAAGCACATCACGATAAGACTCGACCGCGAAGACGGCATAGACGTCGCGGAGGTCAGCGACGACGGCAGGGGCATACCTGTCGGCATAATCGAAAAGGAGGGCAGGCCTGCGCTCGAGGTCATCATGACCTCGCTGCATGCGGGCGGCAAGTTCGAGAACAAGGCGTACAAGGTTTCAGGGGGGCTGCACGGGGTGGGGCTCACGGTCGTAAACGCGCTCTCCGAACACACGACAGTTACCGTAAGGAGGGACGGAAAGATATATTCGCAGAGGTTCAGCAGGGGCGAGGTAAAGTCTGGCTTGGAGATCGTAGGAAGCGTTGGCCCAAAGGAAACCGGCACCACCGTGAGGTTCAAACCAGATAGCATGATATTCTCTGCTAAGGGCTTCGACTCGATGGAGCTAAATGAGCGCCTGAAGGAGATCTCGTTCCTGAAGCCGATGATAGAGATACGCCTGATAGACGCACGTGATTCGGAGATCCCGAAAGAGACAGTATATCTGTCGGAGAACGGGTTGCCGGACTTCCTGGGGTTCATACGCGGTCAAACCCCCACAATAACCAAGCCTATAATAATAAAGCACGACGGCGACGGCGTGAAGATAGAGGTCGCCCTGCAATATACAGAATCGTACAGCGAGAACCTCCTATCTTTCGTCAACATAATAAGGACCCCAGAGGGCGGCACCCACGTCGTCGGGTTTCACTCGGCCATAACCAGGGCGATCTCCAACTACATAAGCAAGAATGTAAGGAAGGCACCCATACAGATAACCGGGGACGACACGAGGGAGGGCCTTACCGGGGTAATCGCAATCTATCTGTCGAATCCCGAATTCGAGGGACAGACAAAGGAGAAGCTGGGCAACACCCAGGTAAAGAACATAGTGGATTCTGTTTTATACCCGCGTTTATCCTCCTACCTTGAGGAGAACCCTGGCGAGGCCTCGAAGCTGCTCGGGAAGGTATTTAACACTGCGCAGGCAAGGGAATCGGCGAGGAGGGCCAGGGACATAGTTCGGAAGAAGAACCTGTTTGAGGGCTCCATACTCCCAGGGAAGCTCGCCGACTGTAGCGAAGATGACCCTGCAAAATCTGAGATATTCATTGTGGAGGGCGACAGCGCCGGTGGTAGCTCGAAACAAGGACGAAACCGTCGGTATCAGGCCATATTGCCGCTGAAGGGCAAGATACTCAACGTAGAGAAAGCCTCTGAGGAGAAAATATTCGGCAACGCTGAGATACACACGATGGTGACTGCCTTTGGGGTTGGCATCAAGGAGCAGTTCAAGCCAGAAGGATTGAGATACAACAAGATAATCCTGATGGCTGATGCGGATGTTGACGGCAGCCACATAAGGACGTTGCTGCTTACGTTCTTCTACAGGTTCATGCGCCCACTAATAGACAGAGGCAACATTTACATAGCCCAGCCGCCCCTATACAAAGTATCAAAGGGCAAAGAGCACAGGTATGTTTACACAGATGCGCAGCTCGCGGAGACCCTAAGGGCGATTGGCGAGAAATCCACAGTGCAGAGATACAAGGGCCTTGGCGAGATGAATGCAGAGCAGCTCTGGGAAACGACGATGAACCCGGAGAACAGGGTGCTGAAAAAGGTGTCGATAAAGGATGCACAGATGGCCGAGGCTATTTTCACCGTGCTCATGGGGCTGGACGTAGAGCCGCGAAGGAAGTTCCTCGAGGAACACTCTCATGAGGTCTCGTTCCTCGATGTATAGGGATATGGATGGCAGAAACAATCGAGACCAGCATCGAAAAGGAGATGCAATCAAGCTACATAGACTACGCGATGAGCGTAATCATAGGCAGGGCGCTGCCTGATGTGAGGGACGGTCTCAAGCCTGCGCACAGAAGGATACTCTACGCTATGCACAAGTTGAACAACGTGCACAACCAACCGACAAAGAAGAGCGCCAGGATAGTCGGAGAGGTGATCGGAAAGTACCACCCACACGGTGACATAGCGGTATACGATACACTGGTCAGGATGGCCCAGGACTTCTCGATGAACTACATGCTTGTCGAGGGCCAGGGCAACATGGGGAGCGTCGATGGAGACAGAGCCTCCGCGCAGAGATATACTGAGGTGAGACTAACAAAATTGGCGGAGGAGGCACTGGAGGATCTGGACAAGGGGGCGGTGAAGATGGTTCCCAACTTCGACAACACAGAGGATGAACCCACGCTGCTTCCAGCCAAGGTCCCGAACCTCCTCCTCAACGGATCATCCGGGATAGCCGTCGGGGTCGCGACAAACATACTACCTCACAACCTGTCGGAAGTGTGCGAGGCGATCACCGCATACCTGACTGACATGTCGGTCACTTCAGAAGAGTTGCTGAATTACATAAAAGGCCCAGACTTCCCTACCGGCGGAACTGTATTCTACAACGAAGGTTTGCTGGCATCGTACCTTAAAGGCAGGGGCACAGTCGTCATAAGGGGCAAAGTGACGCGGGAGAAGCTGAAGAATCGCGAGGCGCTGGTAATAACAGAGATACCGTACACGGTGAACAAGGCGGACATGGTGGGCCAGATCGCGGAGATGGTAAAGGACAAGAAGATAAGCGGGATCTCTGATATGCGCGATGAGAGCGGAAAGGAGGGTATACGGGTTGTTATAGAGCTGAGGCAGGAAGCAGAGCCGGAATACGTGCTCAACCAATTATACAAGCACAGCCAGCTCCAGATAAGCCTGCCAGTAATGAACATAGCTGTGCTGGGTAACAGCCTGCTGACGCTACAGCTCAGGGACTTCGTAAAGCATTTCGTCGATCACAGGATAAGTGTGATAAAGAATAGGACCAATTTCGACCTTAGGATAGCGCGCGATCGCCTTCACATCGTAGATGGGCTTCTTGTTGCGGTCCAGAACATCGAGGAGGTGGTGGATCGCATAAAGAAAAGCAGTGAGATAAAGGGGGCGAGGGCGGCACTGATGGAGGTCTATTCTCTATCGGAGAAGCAGGCAAACGCCATACTCGACATGAAGCTAAGCAAGCTGACCGGGCTGGAGCGCGGGTCGCTGGAGACCGAGAAGACGGGCCTCACATCAAAGATAACCGAGCTCGAGGGCATACTTGCAGATGAGTCGAAGGTGCTGAACATCATAAAAACGGAGACGGAATACCTGAAGAGCACGTACGGCAGGCCGCGGCGCACGCATATCGACAATTCAACACCGCTTCTTATAGAGCGCGAGGACCTTATACAGGACGATGAGACAACGATAATACTCACGAAGAACAACTACATAAAGCGCATTCAGGCAAAGGCATACAAGCAGCAGGACAGAGGCGGCAGGGGAGTCATATCCATATCGTTGAAGGAGGGGGACTCCGTTCGCGAGATAATCTCATGCAGGATGAAGGATTACCTGCTCATCATATCGAACAAGGGCAAGGCATACTGGCTGAAGACATACATGGTGCCGGAGGAGGGGAGGTACAGCGCCGGCAAGGCGGCGATAAACCTGGTCAAGTTCGAGGAGGGGGAGCACGCAGCAACGATAACGAACACGCGCATATTCGCAAACTCGTACCTAATATTCGTAACGGAGAAGGGTAAGATAAAGAGGGTCGCCGCTGAAAGCTTCTCGAAGCCGAGGGCCAACGGCATAAGGGCGATACACATGCAGGAGGGCGACTCGATATCCGATGTTTGCCTGTCGGACGGCTCTTCAGAACTGTTCATAGCGACAAGGAACGGGAAGGCGCTCCGGTTCAACGAGGGCGATATACGCGAAACAGGAAGGCAGGCGCAGGGGATGAGGGGCATAAGGCTCAACCCGCAGGACAGCGTGCTAAACATAATATCTGCGAAGCCGTCGGACATGATACTTTCTATAACCGAGAAGGGATTCGGAAAGATAACCGACTTGGGCCTCTACAGGCTTCAGCGCAGGGGCGGCAAGGGGGTCCTGAACCTGAAGATAAAGGAGAAGACTGGCGCTGTGGTGAGGTCATTGAAGGTTACGCAATCCGATAACGTGCTTCTGATAAATTCCAAAGGAATTACTATTTCCTTCCCGGTTTCCGAAGTTAGGATAACCAGCAGGGCAGCCAGCGGCGTAAGGCTCATGAAACTTGAACCAGGCACTAAGGTTGTTGATGCACAGGTTCTGCCGAAAGAGCAGACCACATCAAACCCCGAGCGCGTCTAAGCCCTTCTTCCCTATAATCTGTCCTATGCATTTCGCTTTGCCAGTGAATCTGGTTCACTCTCTTATAAGCAAAGGATATCGCACGCTCCAAGTCCGTGCCAAGTGCGGTAACCTCGAGCGCCCTTCCACCTTCTGTTATGATTTTCCCATCCTCTGAATGCTTTGTTCCTGCATGGAAAACAAACGACCCTCTACTACCCGACCCGATCCCAGTAATCACCTCTCCAACCTTTGGACCTGACTTGTAACCGTAACCCTTTGATGCCACAACAACAATCACCGCCGGCCTCGGATCCCACACCATTAGGGGCATCTGCGCCAGCTGCCCGGCACGGTCGCACCAATATACAGCACTATGTCCGATACCATCTTAATCGAAATATTAGCTCCTACAAGAAAATATTTTGAGTCTAACAGGGATCTTCTTGAACGGTTAGGCAACAATTTCCCATCATGACTGATCCAGAGGTATATACTGTTTATTACCTCCTTTGCCTAATCAATAACCGACCTATTCCCGGGCTCCGTTGAACCACTATCACTAATTTTCATGAAGAATAAATTTTACTTAGCTATACATTTGTGGAGTTAAGTAAATATTATACCTAAAGCTATACGAGCCTTAAGGCCAGGGTTCTTAACCTGTAATATACGCCCTTGCCGGGATTTGAACCCGGATCACAGGCTCCGGAAGCCCGTGTTCTATCCAAGTTATACTACAAGGGCACATTACACTCTAACATGATCGATTCCGAGCTCATCCAGCCTCTTTATTATCTCGCTTCTCTGCGACGACTTTAGGCTCTTCCACTCTATCAACGCCCTCTCTGCAACCGGTTTTGACCTACCGACCGCCGCGCCCAGCATGTCAACATTGGCGCAGTGGTATTTAGGCATCATGTGCGCCATCGCGTATTTCGATTCGAGCGCTCTCGCTGTGAACCTTCTCGGGTAGTGACCGGAGCCTATCCCTATTACAACCTCTCCTGCCTCTTCCGGCGCACCGAGCGCACAGACCAACGCCTCTGCAGCTATGGGATACGCACCCGCATCTATCGATTCAGGGCCCCCTGCCTCAACAAAGAGCGAAGGAATCTCAGTGGTCGGACCGTGGTGGGTAGCCTCGTATGTTACCTCGAACCCGGTCGTATTGGCCTTATTCAGGTGCCTGAGCACGTTGGCCATCAGATATGGCGCTGCGACGCTAAGGGTCTTTGGCTCACCCCCGTAATCCGCATCATCGGACCAGTTGCCTGTTGCATGCACGGTGAACGCCTCGACCCCATCGGCGCTCTTATGCCGGCTCAGGAATATTATCGCATCGGCCTCAAAACCCCTGACCTCTTCTCCTGTATTAATGATCCTCTTGTTGAGGTTGGCAAGTACCACATCATCGTTAGATAGCACATCCACGCCATTGACGGTCGCCTCACTAAGTTCGAGCCTTTTGGCTACCTCGATTCCCAACCCATTCGATATGGGATCCGAACCATCATAAGCTATAAGATACAGGTACTCATCTCTACGTTAAACAGCAATATTAATGCCTTTTGTCTATAATACTATTGCATAATCGGTTTTTTCATGAACATGGAAGAAATGGTAGCGTTCACAAAAGGCAAGGGCTTCTTCTGGCCCAGCGCCGAGATATACGGGGGCTATGCCGGCATGTACGACTACGGGCACCTCGGCGCGCTCCTGAAGCGCAGGTTTGAGAACGCGTGGGTATCGTATTTCGTCGACGGAAGCAGCGACTATTACCTGATCGACGGTTCAAACGTTTTGCCGGAGCGCCCGCTTGTGGCATCGGGCCACGCCGCAAGGTTCAACGACACGCTTGTTGGCTGCTCGAAGTGCCACACCTATTACAGGGTGGACGTGCTGCTCGCGGAGCATGGGGTCAAGTCGCCTGAGGTGGCGAAGCCGGAAGAATTCGACGATCTTGTGAAAAAGAACAACGTAAAGTGCCCAAAATGCAAAGGCGCTCTTCTACCCTCCAAAGATTTCAACATGATGATTGACGTGAATCTTGGCCCGGAGAAGACCGACAAGGGCTATCTGCGCCCAGAGACCGCTCAAACAACGTATCTCAACTTCTTTAGGGAGTTCAACGCGCTCCGCAAGAGTCTGCCTATGGGGCTTGCGCTTATCGGCAGGGCCTATAGAAACGAGATATCACCCCGGCAGGGACTGTACAGGCTGAGGGAGCTAACGCAGTCAGAGCTCCAGATATTCTTCGACCCAGACAGCTTCAAGGTGCCATTCGACTCCCTAAAGGGCACAGAGATGAATGTCGTGCCGTTCAAGACAAAGAAGCAGGAGCGAACGACCGCTGAGAGGATGGTCAAGGAATACAACATCCCTGAGTTCTACGTATACCACATGGCTTTAATATCTGAATTCTACAGGAAAGTCATCGGCATGCCCGAGGATAAGATCCGCTTCCTCGAAAAGGGCGGCGACGAGAAGGCATTCTACAACCGCCTCCACATGGACATCGAGGTTGACGTGGAAAGCTGGGGCGGGTTCAGGGAGGTTGGCGGACTTCACTACAGGGGCGACTACGACCTTACCTGCCACACAAAGGGCTCGAACCAGGATCTTGCCGTCACAGTAAACGGCAAGAAGGTCATACCTCACGTACTCGAACTGAGCTTTGGGGTCGACAGAAACGTATGGATGATGGTCGATGTATTCTACAAAACCGACGGTGAGCGCAAGGTTCTCGGGCTGCGGCCATGGCTCGCCCCATTCAGTGCTGCCGTGCTACCTCTGCAGAAGGACGACGCGATAATCGCGGAAGCGGAAAGGATCCATAAGGCGCTTAGGCCGCACATGAAGACCTTTGCCGACCAATCCGGTTCAATCGGCAGGAGGTACGCAAGGATGGACGAGATCGGGACCCCATTCTGCATAACGGTCGATTTTGAGAGCGTAGACAATGGATCGAAGAACTTTGGGACGGTGACCATAAGGGACCGGGACACGAAGGGACAGGAACGCGTTAAGATAGGGAACCTCGCGGATATTCTAGTACCTAAGGCAAGGTTCAGCGCTTAGGCTTTTGGGTTGACTATGAAACGGATAACCGCCAACGGCGGCATGCGGGTGAAGGATTTCAGCATAAAGCACACTTTCGAGAGTGCGCAGCCCCTTACATTTCATGCCGATTACAACGAAAGGGAGGGCACGCTCTCGTACGTGAACTACGACAGCCTGATAAGGGCGAGATTCTCAGACGGCGCCGCCGCCTGCAGAATATCTGTAGATCCTGAAAACAGCACAAAAATCGAGCGCGAGCTTGCGAGCAGGTTCAGGCTTGGCGACAACATGGACAGGATATACCAGAACATATCAACCGACAGCTTCATGGAAAGCGCGATACGGCAGTATCGCGGCATGAGAATAACCCTGAACGATCCATGGGAGACTACCCTATGCTTCATACTCTCCCAATACAACAACGTGAAGCGCATACGGCTCATAGTGCAAAGGTTTATCGCAGAGTTCGGACCCGAAATAAGGGATGGGGATGGGATAGCAATCGCAAAGGGATTCCCGACCAGCGAGCGCCTCACTGAATACAGCGAGGCAGAATTCAGGAAGGCGGGCGCTGGATTCAGGGCCAGGTATGTCGCCAATGCGGCAGACTTCTGCACAAACAACCTCAATCTGCACAAGTTGCGAGGCAAGCGATACCCGGATCTCAAGGAGGCGCTGATGGAGATAAGCGGGGTTGGGGACAAGGTCGCGGACTGCATAGCGCTGATGGGTTACGGCAGC
Source organism: Microcaldota archaeon (assembly GCA_021792295.1). GTDB lineage: Archaea > Micrarchaeota > Micrarchaeia > Micrarchaeales > Micrarchaeaceae > JAJYUY01. Next base: position 54,475 of record JAJYUY010000001.1, read on the forward strand.
ATGGAGGCATTCCCGATAGACGTGTGGGTTAAGAGGACGCTGGAACAGCTCTACTTCAACAGCAGGGAGAAAAGCGTAAAAGAGCTGCACAGGTTCGCGGAGGAGAGATGGGGAGATTACATGGGCTACGCCCAGCAGTACCTGTTCCACAGCTCAAGGGACAACAACCTTACAGTTATCGAGAGCAACAGTATCGGTGCATCCGGATGAGCGGCTTGAAGGGCGACATAGACGGAATATCAAACCATCTGGCTTCGAAGCAGAGGAGGTTCGACGAGGCGGCGGATCTCTCCAGGGCGCTGATAAGGAGCGCGGGCCTCGCAATAACGCTACTGCACAACGGCGAGGTAAAAAAAGCCGAGAAGGAGCTTGCCAAGGCTGGCAGGCTATCCGCGCAGCTGGCAAAGTACACCGGCGAGTTCGAGTACCACACGAAGCAGGCGCATCAGGAATATGCGGAGGCGAGGATTTTCTACGGGATAAAGCAGGAGAAGCGCATACCATCTGTGCGGGAGGCCGGCGTGGACTATGAGCCTTACCTGATGGGCATGATGGACACGGTCGGCGAGCTGAAGCGCGAGCTGATCGGCGCGCTGACGAACGACGACCAGAAGGGGGCTCGCTACTACTACGACCGGATGGTGGAGATATTCGACTCGACCAGAAGCATAAGGTTCGCAGAGGCGGTGCTGCAGGGGTTTAGGCGCAAGCAGGACGTGGCGAGAATACAGATAGAGAGCTCGGCATCGGAGATGCTGCACACACGGCAACCATCCCGTACTGGAACTTCGCACCCTAAATCAGATTAAGCGGCCGGTATTGTCCGTGGCCGGGCCGCCGCTTCTGCTTATCAGGGGCGTGCCCCTCTTTGGCCGTATGTGCGTAAGCAATGCGCCAACCGCAAAGAAGACTATCCCGAGCACGACGAAAATTTATGGCCCGACATTTCCTGCGCTTGACTGGAGTTCGGCAACGCATGAGTATTGGAATTCAAATAACTATCCCGTAGATGGGATTTTACCAAAGAATAGTCTGCCTCCAAACGTCTCAAGTCCATCAAGTTTGTTTACCCAATACATAGCTAATCCTTCAGCAGCTATAGCGCAGGCCTATTTGACCCCTTCGCAGAATGCTGGTGCGACTGCATTTTCCCCACCATCCATCGCAGGGAGTAGTACACCGTTAGCGCTAACCACACCAGGAACGGCAGGGCAGTATAATGCGCAATTTGCAGGGCTTCCGCTTGCGTCATCCAATGTAGGAATAGGAACGGCAGCAGCGCTACCAAGCTCAACACAATATACAAATACAACTCAAGCTTCTTCATCTGGGGTTACACCTGAACAATATTTAGGTTATCTCGCCTCCACCGCAGCAAACCTCGCGGCGACTCTTGGCTCAGTAGGATAATCTGCATACTCGCCAGCGAGGAGGACAACAGGGTGCGGGTATTCCGAGAGGGAGTATGCATGCTGGACATGAACGTGCAGACCACACTGCCGCCATTGTCCACGATGCTCTTCACGCCCCCCCAGCAACGCAACTTTCTCCCCAAGTATCTTATTAAACCCTTCATCATACAAGGTCACCGCGGTGCCCATTATGTTCGGCTCAATGACATACACGTCTCTTTTGATTGCATCCAATTCCGTGCCATCGCCACCCATCACATCACCTGCCATCCTTTATCGCAGCATCCAGTATGTCGAGTCCGCGCTCCAGCGATCCCCTTGATATGGTGAGCGGTGGTATGACCCTTATCGATGAGTCCCCGCAGCCTAGCAGCAGCAGGCCATTGTCCAGCGCCCTCTTCACAACCCTATCCCTAAGCTCCGGCGCCGGCTCCTTGCTTCCCTTGTCCCTTACCAGTTCTATGGCAAGCATCAACCCTATGCCTCTGGCATCCCCGACAATCTCGTAGCTGTCGCGCATCTCCAACAGTCTCTTCATCGCCAGCCGGCCCTTCTCCTTCACCTCCCTTTCTATCTTATGGCTGTTCCTTGTCACGTGCTTAAGCTGCTCGTACGCACCGGCGACAGCCGCCAGGTTGCCCCCGAACGTGCCCGAGTGCTTCCCCTGCGGCATGCTGCTCAGTCGGTTGTTCGCTATCGTCGCAGCCATCGGAAGGCCCGCGCCGATCGATTTCGCCATCGTGTATATGTCTGCCCTCACCCCGAAATTATCGAGCGCAAGGAACTTGCCTGTTCGCATGTAGCCCGCCTGCACCTCGTCCGACACGAGAACTATGTTGTTCTCGTCTGCCAGTTCCCTTATCCCCCTCACGAAGCTCTTCGGAGGCACTATGTATCCTCCCTCTCCCTGTATCGGCTCCATGAATATCGCGGCTATCTCACCCGCCGCTGCCTCCCTCTTGAGTATGTGCTCTCTTATGTATTCGACGTGCTCACGCCCGCACTCCTCCTCATTGTCGGTGCCGAAGGCGCACCGATAGGGGTTCGGATACGGCGCGTGGATGACCTCGGAGAACGGCCCAAGGTATGCGCGCTGCACGTTCCTCGACGCTGTCAGCGAGAGCGAGCCGAGGCTCCTGCCGTGGAACGCGCCATAGAACGATATCAGGTAATGCTTTCGCGTATTGTACCTCGCTATCTTTATCGCGTCCTCGTTCGCCTCCGTCCCAGAGTTCGACAGGAAGACCTTGCCGAACCCGTTTGGGAATTGCCTTATGAGCAGCTCGGCGAAGCTGACCGGCAGCTCTGAATAGTAATCCATGAATGCCGCGTGCATCATCTTGTCTACTTGCGCCTTTATCGCATTCCTCACCGCCTTTGACGAGTTGACGCCGAAATTGTACACGCTTATGAAGCTGGTGAAGTCGAGCACCTTGTTGCCGTCGATGTCATAGGCAAACTCCCCCTCTCCATGGTCGACGACGAAGCTGGCTGCCTCCCTCGTGGTGGTCATGAAGACCCTCCTGTCCCTCCTTATGACCTCTTCAGACCTTGTGCGTTTTCGCATACCTATACCTTGAATACCTTATCAGCGCAGCGAGCGATTCGGCTGCGTCGCCAGGGCTCTCGTAGACAGGAACTCCCCCGCTCTCTATCATGCTCTTGTGCGTCTTGGTGTAGCTGCCGCCCATGCTCACGACAACCATCGGCTTGCTCATGCTGGTGCCGTAATGTATGAGCGTGGCGGCGACCCTGGAATCGGCGCCAGGGGTCTGGAACAGCGCTATCGCCATTATCGCGTCCACGTTCTTGTCATTGCCTATCGCATCCAGCGCAGCAGCAAAGCGTTTGTCATCAGCATCCCCTGCCATGTCAAGCGGTAGCCGCACATTCACTATTGGTGGCATCGCCTTCCTGAGAACCCTTTTGGTGTTCTCTGAAAGCTTCGCCAGCTCAAGTCCGTTCTCGTAGAGCGCGTCCGTCGCCAAAACCCCTGTCCCTCCCCCATTCGTTATTATTGCGATCCTGTCGCCTCTCGCTAGCGGCTGCGTCTCGAATATCTTGGAGAAGTTGAAGAGGTCCTTCAGGTCCTTTGCCTCGGTGAAGCCGAACTGCCTGAAGACAGCCTCATAGGCCTGCGTGCTGCCGGCAAGCGAGGCCGTATGCGAATGCGCTGCCTCGGATCCAGCCTCGCTCATGCCCCCCTTAAGTATTATGACCGGCTTCCTGATCGTGGCCCGTTTTGCGACCTCTATGAACTCCCTACCCCGCTTAACCCCCTCAATATAGAACACTACGACCCGCGTCTCCCTGTCCTTGCAGAGGAAGTTGAGTATGTCCACCTCGTCGACAACGGCCGCGTTTCCGTATGATATGAACCTTGAAAGCCCGAAGCTCTCGCTGTTTATCATGTCCAGCACGCTGCTCCCGACCGCCCCGCTCTGCGAGGCGAAGCTTACGCCACCGACAGACGGTTTGTCTATCTTGAACGACGGCAGGAACAGCGTGTCAAGCCTTGTGCGCGGGTCCGTGATGCCAAGGCAGTTGGGCCCTATGACAGGCATCGAGTAACGCAGCGCGATCGCGGTCAACTCGTCCTGAAGCCCTGTCTCCCCGACTTCGGCGAAGCCCCCGCTCACGACGATCGCGCCCTTCACCCCCGCCCTCCCGCACTCCCTCATAACCCCCGGCACCGCCGCCGCCGGCACCGCGATTATCGCAAGGTCTACCGGTCTCTTTATGTCGAGAACGCTCCTGTACGCCTTCAGCCCCATTATGGCCCCGCTCGCGTTTATGTTGACCGGGTATATCCTGCCGTCGAATCCAGAATCGATGTTGTTCTTCAGTATGACATGCCCGACCTTCTCCGGGTTCTGCGATGCCCCTATGACCGCTATCGATCTGGGGTTCACCAGCCTCTCTAGGTTCATGTACCTCTGCCTCACGTTATCACCCTAAGGTCGACGGCGTCGTACGTGCCGTTATGTAGTATTACCGGGTTGAGGTCAAGCTCGCTTATCTTGTTGTCGCTGTAAAGCCGCGACACTCTCACTATCAGGTTCGCGATCATGACAACCGCCCTCCTGTTTGGTGCAACGACAGCCCTTGATCTCAGCTCCATAACCATCGACTCGGCCTCCGCCCTGCCAACAGGGCAGACCCTGACGCTGAAGTCCCTGAAGGCCTCGACGTAGACGCCACCAAGGCCCAGCAACACCAGCTTTCCGAACTGGCTGTCGGTCTTGCCCCCCACTATTATCTCAATGCCCCCCTCCCCTGCCATCCTCTGCGCAAGGATCCTGAATGGGCGGTACCTTGCGGCCCTCTTGGCCAGTGCATCATATGCAAGGCGTATCTCGCGCTCCCCGTCAAGGTCGGCCATCACCAGGCCGCTCTTTGACTTGTGCAAGGCACTCCTGGATATCGCCTTAAGGACTATCCTTTTGCCGTTGGCGAACCGGACCGCGTCATGGGCAGATTCGGCGTAGGCGCTCCTTACGCTCCGTATCCCGTATCTCCTGAGCAGCGCCTCTGCCTTGAAATAATCCATCAGGCTCATAAGAACCCACCCTTGTACAGAAACAGCACAACAACGATAGCCACGACAATCACCAGCGCAACGACCGCCTTCCTGCGCTTCCTCTTCGCCATCATTATCCTCGCCTCGAGCTCCTTCAGCTCTCCATCGCTCCCGTTCTGGTGCTGCGCCTGCGCTGCCTGCTGCGCGTCCGGCGATGCGGCAGCCGGCGCCGCAGCCTGCTCGAATCCCTTGACCGCTATGAACCCCTTCTCTGTGAGATACATGTTCATGTTCCCGTTAACCAGCTCGTACGAGATGTACTGCTGCGCGCTCACCTTGAACAGGTGCATCGCCAGGTCGCGCTGCGCAACATTGACCGCGCCGCCCAAATCAATCAGCGACCTTCGCCCCCTTGAGAGCTGCGCAAGCAGCGCCATATCCAGTGCGTCTACCGGCTCTATCGCCTTGCCCTCTGCCTCTGCTATCGTCTTGCTGCCGAGGTCGGTGAGCTTCAGCGTGCTCTGGCTGGGGAACGCGGTGACAAAGTCGACCAGCCCCTTCTGCTTCAGCCCGGCGAGTATGTTCGATGCGTCGAAAAACGAGGAGTTTATCGTGGAACCAAACCTCTCTACGGTCGATTCCGGCTTTATTCTTGTGAGCGCTACAAGCTCTATGAAACTTATTTGGGGGTCGTCCATCATATCGTTCCTATACACGCAGCAAATCTATTTATGGGTTGCCAGCATCGCCATACCTGCCCAATCGCGCGCTGCCAAAGGCTTTTAGCGTATTGGAATACAATACTACCGGAACTACTCTGTTGGTCATGATGCTATTCAAATTCCTCGGTGGCGCGCAGGAGGTCGGGCGCTCGTCGATCCTGATGAGGGAGAGGGGGGGCAGCTCCCTGCTGCTGGACTGCGGCGTGAAGCTCGCCGACAAGCCGGAATACCCAATCGAGGTGCCGAACGTTGATGCGTTCATCCTAAGCCACGCCCACATAGACCATAGCGGCGCCGCCCCCACAATATACGGCGAGCAGATGGTCCCTGCGTTCGGCACGCAGCCGACGCTCGACTTCTCCGAGCTGCTGCTCGAGGACTCGCTGCAGATAGCGAGGAAGGAGCACCTGCAGGAGCGCTTCCATAAACGCCAGATAAAGAGCTTCATGAACAGGTACGTGCCGATGAATTACGGGAGGGCCGTCGATTTCAGGGACATGGAGATCACGATGCACGACGCGGGCCACATAAGCGGGAGCGCGATCACGCTGGTTGAGCGCAAGCATGCCCAGTCGAATCGAAGGATCGTCTACACCGGTGACTACAAGATCGAGCCGCAGTTCCTGCACAAGGGAGCAGAGTTCATAGAAAGCGACATACTTGTGACGGAATCCACATACTCGCTTAGGGGGCACCCCAACAGGGAGGAGACCGTATCGAAGATAATCGAAAAGATCAGGGAGGTTCTCGAGAGCGGCGGCAACGTCCTCCTGCCCTCGTTCGCGGTTGGCAGGGCGCAGGAGATGCTAGTAATGCTCTACAAGAACGGGCTGATAGAACAGACATACGTCGACGGAATGGCGAGGCAGGCGACACGCATAGCGCTCAGGTACAAGGGCTTCGTGACTGACTGGGAGTCGTTGAACGCTGCCGCGCACAAGGCTGTATTCGTGGAGAGCATCGCGGACAGGCTCGACGCGCTCTCTAAGCCGTCAGTGATACTCCCAACCGCAGGCATGCTCAATGGAGGGCCGGCGATCGGATACATAAAGAAGTTGAATGGCAGGTCAGAGATCCTGCTGACAGGGTACCAGGTAGAGGGAACCAACGGACGCATGCTGCTCGAGAGGGGAGCCATAAGGGACGGCGGCCACGAGATAAGAGTTCACGCAACAGCGACATACTTCGACCTCTCCGCCCATGCGGGGAGGGAGGAGCTGTTCGGGTACGTGAAGAGGAGCAAACCGAGCACGGTCATATGCGTGCACGGGGACGAGCAGGCCTCAACCTCGATGGCAGAGGCGCTGAAGCTGGAGGGCTACGAGGCATACGCGCCGAAGATCGGAGAGACGATAAAGCTGGACTGACAGGCCCATAGCACGTCAACAACCTGGTTGCAGAGTAGAAGTTTTACGGTGCCCACAAAATTACGGGACCTGCCGCCCGCCTCCCCAAAGATGCCTGATATCAGGCTATAATCCTTTTTCTACTTTTGTCTATCAGGGATATACCACCTAAAGATAGTGTTACGTTGTTTGTCGTGTGATCAATGAAGAATGCATAACCTACATATAGGTTTTTAGGATGTGGCGAGGTTAAGTATATAACTCGCGGATATTTTTTTGTATGTGGTTTACCTTGTGATTGGATGGCTGAAAAGTCGATAGATAGGCAACGGAGCATGCCGGACAAGGTGCAGAGCGAAAGGCCAGAGAAGCATAAGTCAAGGCTTGCCGCATTTGCAGAAATGGTAAAATCCGAGGCTGCAGAGAATGCAAAGCGTGCGCTAGCGATGGGCATACTGTCCGGTACGGCGTTCCTAGGGATGCAGAATATGCCGACAAATCTGAAACCGGCTCCGCAGGCCATCTATTATGTCGGACAGAAGATGGATACCGGCATTGTAAAGCAGATCGATTCATCTTTTCAATTAGGGCTGGTGTACAGGAACAACACAAACGAACTCAGGTACCAAGTTATCGCAAAACCTGCCAACAATGCACACAGCAGCATAAACTACGAGCTGAACGGGCTGACGGACAGAGGTGACTGGTACCAGCTCAGTCTGACATCTGACAGTTCGAATGGTGCGTTCTCGATGAAATATGAGAATTGGGGGGCAGCGAGGACAAGCGCAACAGGTAAGAAGGACGTGGTTTCGACACCGCCCACCGAGGTTGCGTTCAACGGTCCGGTAAACTCCGGGGACAAGATAGACTTAACGCTCAGAATAGAAACCGGCACGGTGAGCATGCATGCGCATGACCTAAACACCGGAGCGCGCGCAGAAAAAAGTTTCAGCAGCAACAACGCAAATCGATTCGTCGGATCGAGGATGGAGAAGGGATTTTTTACCGGTCTGATGTCGGAAGGTACGGGCAGGACGAACATTTTTACGCTTTCAAACATTGGTGGAAACGATTACAGGAGCCTTGACGGTCCCGTCGCTTTCAGCAGAGGATTCGAAACCCTAAGCGTTTATCTATATCAACACAGGCATGTGATAGAGACTCTCAACGGCAAACCGGTCGAATATTTCCCAAAGACGGCACACCTGATAGGCAAAAGCGGATCGGCATACCTGATAAACATAGAAGGAGAAAATTTCGATAGTGTTCATGACGGTGTAAAAATCTCGGAGTCTGGAAGGAACACATACATAGGAGTTAACGATTAGCGCTTTGCGGATCTTCTGGAATGGCTTTGTAATGCAATTATCACCCCACCAAGAAGCAAGCCCATCGCAAGGTTGGTCTTGAAGACTGGCAGTTAAACGACATGAGGCTGCCCCACTGCCGCTATGGCGTCTCACACAGTGAAAAGGATTAGGCTCCAAGGAGTTCATAATGGCGCGATGGGGCCCTATGGATATCAACGACTGCTCGCCCTCGAGAGACGCAAGCCGCCTCCTGTGCAGGCATGCACCCGCCACCTAGCCATTTGGGCGCACGGCCGGCCCATCTCCGAGGAAAAAGGGCAAGATTTATATAGTTTCACGCAAGAAAGCTTATTCAGATTCTTTTAGCATGGCGGCCCTTAATTCTACGCTTAATAAGTGATATAATGGCAGAAAACAATTTAAATGGACAACAGGTATATCTGCTCCCAGAGGGAGCATCAAGGCTTCTCGGCAGGGATGCGCAGAGGACGAACATAGCGGTCGCGGTCGCTGTAGCAAGCGCGGTGCGCACGACACTGGGCCCGAAGGGCATGGACAAGATGATGGTGAGCGACCTCGGTGACGTGATCATAACGAACGACGGCGCGACGATCCTCCAGGAGATGAACGTGGAGCACCCTGTCGCGAAGATAATGGTCAACATAGCGAAGACGCAGGACAAGGAGGTGGGCGACGGGACCACGAGCGTCGTGATACTCGCAGGCGAGCTCCTCAAGGGGGCGGGCGACCTGCTCGAGCAGGGCATACACCCAACCACAATAATCAAGGGCTACAAGATGGCCGCGCGGAAGGCGAGCGATGTGCTCGGCGATTATGCGCGCAAGGTGGGCGTCGACGATGAGAGCACGCTGGAGAAGATAGCGATGGTATCAATGGGCTCGAAGAACGTCGGGGACGACTCGACAAAGCTCGAGCTCGGCAAGATGGTGATAAGGGCGGTCAAGCAGGTAATGGAGAAGGACGCGAGCGGCAAGACGGTAATAGACCACGACTTCATAAAGGTGGAGAAGAAGGCAGGGGGCAGTGTGGCCGACACGCAGTTCATAAACGGCGTGCTGATAGACAAGGAGGTCACCCATCCGGGAATGCCGAGATCAGCGGCCAACGCCAGGATAGCGCTGCTCGACGTTGCGCTTGAGATAGAGAAGACAGAGACAGATGCACGCATCGAGATAACCTCGCCAGAGCAGATGCAGGCCTTCCTGCAGCAGGAGGAGCACACCCTGAAGGAGATGGCGGAGAAGATCAAGAAGAGCGGCGCAAACGTCGTGTTCACGCAGAAGGGCATCGACGACGTCGCCCAGCACTTCCTTGCCAAGCAGGGGGTCATGGCGGTGAGGAGGGTCAAGAAGAGCGACATGGAGAAGCTGTCGAGGGCCACGAACGCGAAGGTCGTGACGAGCCTAGATGACCTCTCCCCGAGCGACCTAGGGAACGCCGGTCTGGTGGAGGAGCGCAAGATAAGCGGGGAGCAGATGGTCTTCGTGGAGAAGTGCAAGAACCCGAAGAGCGTCACCATATTCGTGAGAGGTAGCACAGAGCAGGTGGTCGACGAGGTCGAGAGGTCGGTCACAGATGTGATCGGCGCGATATCCAGCGTGGTAGCCGACGGCAAGTACGTCATCGGCGGCGGCAGCGTGGAGATCGACGCGGCCAACAGGCTGCGCTCTTATTCCGGCGACGTTGGCGGCCGGGAGCAGCTGGCGATCCAGAGATTCGCCGACGCACTCGAGGCGATACCGAAGACGCTGTCGGACAGCGCAGGGATGGACGCGATAGACACGCTGGTGCAGCTTAGGAACAAGCACAAGGCGAAGGGCGGCGATGTCTACGGGGTCGACATATTCGGGAACGCGGTCGGCAACATGGAGAAGGCAGGGGTTTTCGAGCCGCTGAAGGTAAAGACACAGGCGATATACAGCGCCAGCGAGGCGGCAGAGATAATCCTTAGGATCGACGACATAATAAGCTCGAAGGGCAAGGGCTCCGGCGCAGGCGGCGCAGGAGGCGGAATGCCCCCTGGCGGCATGGGTGGAATGGGCGAATCGGACTAGCCCTGTCCATGACCGGAAAGATCGTGATCGTGGCCGGCTCGCCAGGGGCTGGAAAGTCGACGGTGCTGGCCGCCCTCTCGCGGAAGCACAAGGCTGTCATAGTGAACCTGGGCACGCTGATGCTAGAGGCGGCGAAGGACAAGCGCATCGCCAGCGACAGGGACGGCATGCGCTACCTTAGCAACGAGAAGCTGAGCGTGCTCAGGAAAGAGGCCATGACCAGGATCTCGAAGATGGGAGGGCACATAATAATCGATACCCACACCACAATAGGCGAGAACGGCATATACATGCCGGGCTTCCCGACCGAGACCCTTCGGGCGGTCAGTGGGGTTAGCGGTCTTATATATATAGATGCGACGCCAAAGGACATAATAGAAAGGAGGAAGGGGGACAGCTCAAGGAGGCGCGAGGACGAGGACGAGCAGATGATCTCCAACCAGCGCCAACTCGACGTCTCGATGCTGGCGATAGTCTCTTCGCAGCTGAACGTGCCCGTCTTCATCGTGATAAACAGGCACGGGCAGATAGAGCGGACGGTCGATGAGATAAAGAGAAGGCTCGACGAGCTCTTCGGTGCATAGGAATGGGTTTCATACCAATACCAAATTACGGGCTTACAGGCGGCACAGAGGCGATCATACTTGTGATCGCAGTAGCCTATGCCATATTGACGATCCTCTTCCAGAGGAAGATAACGAACGTGAAGCGCATGCGCGAGATACAGGCGCGGATCTCGAGGGTGTCCGCCGAGATGAAGGAGCTGACGAAGAGGAACGCATCGCAGCAGGAGCTCATGTCGAAGCAGAAGGAGATAATGCCGCTGATGGGCGAATCGATGAGGTCGAGCATAAAGCCCATGCTGGTGATACTGCCCATCTTCCTGCTCATGTACTACGTGCTGCTGCCCAACCTGCCGATATCCGCGGGGAACCCAAAGGGCGTCCAGGGGTTCTTCTTCATGGTCGTTTTCATAGTCGGCATCGTGCTGGCGGCCGCTCTAATGATAATCGACCGCAGGGCCACGAAGGCGGTCGAGAAGGAGCTGGCCTCGAATGGCAATGCCGGCCCACAGCCGGTTAGCGTTAAATAGGTGTTTAATTGCCAAAGCCAATGCACAGGTCAAGAAGCTTCAAGAAGGCCAACAGGATAACCAGCACCGGCAGGAATGTCGTGCACTACAGGAGAGCCAAGCCGTCGCAGCCCCACTGTGCCATATGCTCGGCGGAGCTTAACGGGATAAGCGCGAGCGGCGGGAGGTCCAGGCGCACGAACAGCCGCCTGTTCGGCGGCGTCCTCTGCGCGAGGTGCACCTCCGACGTTGTCAAGCTTGGCAGCAGGGTCGAGAACGGGGAGATGAAGCTGGACGAGATAGGGATCAGGCAGAAGGCCTACGTGCTCCAGCTCCTGGCGCACTAGGGATTCTACGATAATAACCATATCGGGCATGCCGGGCTCGGGGAAGAGCACCCTTGCGGAGCGGCTCTCCGCCGCGCTCGGCATGAAACGCTACTACATCGGCGCCATGCGGAGGGAGATAGCGAGGCGCAGGGGCATGACGCTCGAGCAATTCAACCGTCTGGGCGAGACCGATCCCTCGACCGACAGGGAGGTGGACGAATACCAGGTCAAGCTCGCTAAGCGGGAGGACAACATAATAATCGAGGGCAGAACCTCGTTCTTCCTTGTACCGGACTCGCTGAAGATCTTCGTGGACGTTGATTTCAATGAGGGGTGCGCTCGCATACTGAAAGAGCTGCAGGATACCGCAGGGGCAGGCCAAAGGAACGAGACCGGCGCAAAGACGCTGGATGGGCTGGAGGCGTCGGTTCGGGCCAGGCTCGAGTCGGACAGGCTGCGCTACAAGAAATACTACGACATGGACGACGTTTACGACAGACGGCATTTCGACCTGGTGATAGACACCACCGGGCGCACGCCAGACGAAACCTACGAGAAGGCGCTCTCCATGGTCAGGGCCGCGATGAACGCCAGGGCCGGCAGCACGCGCACAACGGTTTAATAGGTTGCGCCCAAATACCTATTTAACCCACAGATTAGAATCCGCCGGGCAAGAGCTGATTGCATGTTGTTAGAAATTGGAAGGGTATGCATAAAGAAGAACGGCCGCGACGCCGGAAGCAGGGCGGTCGTGACGAAAGTGATCGACAGCAGGTTCGTGAGCATAGTCACCACGACAAGGCCCAAGGAGCGCAGGTGTAACTCGAGCCATCTCGAGTTCCTCGCGGAGAAAATCGACGTATCCGACAGGGTGCAGCTCAACAAGGCGCTCGGCATATCCGACGCTCCGGCGAATCAGCGCGGCGCAAAGCCCTGATCAGCGTTCCAGGAGCTCCAGCGCCTGTTCCAGCGCCTTCTCCTTTTTCGCGCTCGCAAGCGCGTGGAACAGCTCCCCGGGATTTATGCGCCCGTCGAACCCATACTCCCTTAGCCTGTCCCCCAGCATGCGCATGCCAAGCTCCTTGACGCTGGCGCCGCCTGTCCTGTTCTCCCTGACCTCCTCTATGCCCTTCTCAACATCGCGGCTCTTCAGCCTCGACGAATCTATGTCGATTATCGCGCTCTTCGAGTGCCTCATCAAGACCGCCTGCAGCGGAAGGTCTGCGCTGTCGAACCCCCCGGCGATGCTCCCTGACAGCTTCAGCCTTATTATGGGTCTCCCCCCCTCCTTCGCAAGCACCGACTCGATAGCATCATCACAGGCCCGTTTCACCGTCCCAGGCTCAGCGTCCACGAAATTTAGCTCCTCGACGAACATCTTACGGCTGTTTATAGCGACGAAATCGCAGCTTTTCGACTCTGTGTCTAATATCATGAATCCCTTCGGCTCCTGCTCACCGTCCTTCAGCTGCGTGAGCACCGTGCTTCCGGGTATGATGAACGGCTTCCCGTGGACCGTGGCGCGGACTATGCTGTGTATGTGCCCGCACACGTACAGGTCGAAGCCCTTCGGCAGGTCGCTGTAGTGTATGAACTCGTCGCTGAACGGGAGTATCTCATGGACCGACTGGTGGAACATGAATATGCTGAAAAGCCCATCGACCGGCTTGGGATCCAGCCGCGCGAGCGTTTCTTTAACCCTCTCCTCGGATATCCCACCAAGGCCGTACACCGCGACCCTCTCATCACCCTTCTCGATTATCGTCGTGGACTCGCTCGTATCGACCAGCAGCCCCGCCAACCCTAGCAGGTTCAGGGGGTTGTCCTTCCCCTCTGCAGTGCGCTCATGCGTCCCTGATATCGCGACGACCGGCGCCTTGGTGAAGGAGGCGCGCGCGCTCCTGAACTCTGACACGCGCGCATTCCATCTCATCGATGAGGTCTCCCTGAAGAGGTTTATCGCCTGCGCTATCACCTCCGGCTTCGGCGCCCTCCTATCGAATATGTCGCCAGGCAGTATCACAGCGTCGGCCATGCGGTTTGCCATCTCGAGCGCCTCTCTGGCCTGGCTTATCGCGTCGTCCGCGAAGCGCTCGTAGCCTATGTGCAGATCCGACACGATCGCTATCTTCACCTGGGTTCACCCCTTCGATTCCTTAAGCGCAGCAGTTATCTCTGCCCTCAGGCTCTGCTCCTTCTTCGAAAGCTCATCGTACTGCCTCTTTACGATCCCCGCTCTCATCTCGGAACTTTCAAGGCGCTCCTTTATATCCCTCATCGCCTTTTCCCTTTCGGTCTCGACGATGGCGCCGCCTATCGCGAGGTACACCTTGCCCTTGCCGGCCTCAATCTCTTTCTGCGCCCCTTCGAGATCCGCCTTCTGCGCGGCGAGCTGTTCCCTCTGCAGCGCAAGGTTCTGCAACTGCTCGTGGAGCGCGTTGTATTCTCGCGTCATCTTTTCAAGCTGCTCCCTGTCCATAGAAATCACTACTATTACCCAGTTAAAGCTTAAATCCTAAAGGTGGGCAACACTGCCAGGAGCGTTGCAGCAAAATTACCTATACAGGGCAAAAGCCAAACAGTTTACAAGTGGGGGGAGCAGCTTCATGCGGCTAAACGAAACGATAAGTTAGAGGCCCCGCTCAGGCATTTATCAGGAAAATGCACCATACGGGTAAAGGAGAGCCGATATTGGATACAGGCGCTATTCAATGAAACCCATAAAAACCTGTCGAGAGAAAATATTAGCGGGATACGGCACAAAACCACTGCCAGGGCAATGCATTTATATTTGCCACACCGACCCATAGGATAAGGTGGTAATATGTCTTCCATTGAAACAGGGGGGGCCAGCATTCTCAGAGCGGTACTCGACGGGCGATCCAAGCCGGAATCATTGCTGGCAGAATGGGCCGCACATAGCAGAAACGCACGCTCTGTAGAAATCGCTAGGATACAACCTAGGAGCGATAACTGGGTGGAGCGCGTAACCTCCAATCCCCCGATCGCAGAGGCGCTTTCTAGGAGGGGCCCAATGGATGTCATGATAAGCGGGGCCTGCAGGATTGTGAGGCGTCTCGACTCCCTCTCTGCGGTAGAATTTGCGTTTCAGGTGGATGGGCTGGTGGAGGAAGCGATTTACAGCGGCATACTAAACACAGACTCCTCATTCTTCTTCGCTTCTGCAAGAATGGAGGCGCGCCATTACCTACTACGCACCAGTTCCGTATTCAAAATCCTGTCACTGCTTAGGCGCAACGGATCCAAGACCGGCGCTGGCAGAGGCAGGCCATAGCTTACCTGTCTATCTCTGCGAGGACCACGTCAAGACTGCCGAGTATGGAGAAAAGGTCGGCGAACCTGCAGTCATCGCACATCCTGGTTATTGCAGCCAGGTTTATGAACGCTGGCGATCTGAGAGATATCCTGTAGGGCTTCTGCTTGTCCGGCACCATGTACACCATCCCCTCCCCTCTCGGCAGCTCCCTGCTCACCAGCACAGGGTCTGGCTTCGCCGGCGGCCCGACGAGTTTTATCCTCATGCCTAGAACGGTGCCAGTTTCAGGCATCATCTCAAGGCACTGACGTATTATCCTAATGCTCTCGAACATCTCCTCGTAGCGCACCCTGTAGCGGTCGTAGCTGTCGGACTCGCGCCCCTGCGGTATCCTGAACTTCACCTTGTCATAGAAATAATACGGCTTCGACCTCCTCACATCCTCCTCTACCCCGGCAGCCCTTAGGACGGGCCCGCTCACCCCGCAGTTTATCGCCTCCTCCTTTTTCAGAATTCCGACCCCCTTGGTTCTCTCCATGAATACCGGGTCCGACTCGAGCACCTCCTTGTAACTGGAGATGCGGCTCTCCAGCTCGTCAACCAGGCCCTGCACCCTCTCCTCAAAGTCGCCAGGAAGCTCCTGGTTCATCCCTCCGAGGCGCATGTTTACGTAGAACATCCTGCTCCCCGACAGGTCCTCAAGCAGCTTCAGCACCTTCGCCCTCTCCCTGAAGCACCACATAAACATGGTGAAAAGCTGCCCTATGTCGTTGCAGAAGGTGCCGAGCCATAGCAGGTGGCTCGCTATCCTCTGGAACTCTAACATTATCATGCGTGCGTATTGTGCCCTCTCCTTCGTCTCTATGCCTGTTGCCCTCTCTACAGCAGACACGTAAAGCTCGTCCCAGCTCAGCGGGGCGATGTAGTCGAGCTTCTCCACATAGGACGGGCTCTGCATGTACAGGCGCGTCTCCATAAGCTTCTCGACCCCCCTGTGCAGGAACCCTATGTGCGGTTCTACGCCCTTGACAGTGTCACCATCCACCTCAACGACGAGCCTCAGGACCCCGTGCGTGCTCGGGTGTATGGGCCCTACATTTATCTTCATCGTCGGCATCTCAACCACCCCCACGCCGCTCGTAGGGCTTCCCCCACCCGAAGCTCTTCCTGAGTGGCGTGCCCTTCCCGTTCCACTTCTCGAGAAGCAGCCTGTCCGCCTTCCTGCCGAGTATCCTTATCCCAAACATCTCGGACATCTCCCGCTCATACCAGTCCGCCGCCTTGTATATGTTCATTACCGTTACTATCTCTGGGGATTCGGGCTCGAGCCTCACCCCCACAACCTCCTCCCTCCTCCTGGCGGTGTCGTAGACTATGTACACGACCTCAAGCCTGTCGCCGTAATCCACGGCGGTCACCTTCTTGAGGTAGTCATACCCCTGGTTTTTCATTTCTTCTAATGTTTTCGCTAATGCTTCTCTCCGTATCTCCAGCAATCCTACCACCAACCTTCTCCTGCAGCTTCATGAGCGCCCCAAACAGGTTCTCCGGCTTAGGCGGGCAGCCCACAACATACACGTCAACCGGAAGAACCTGATCTATCCCCTGTATTATATTGTAGCTCTCCCACCATGGCCCTCCAGAGGTTGCGCACTCCCCGTACGCGATCACATACTTCGGGCTCGCCATCTGCTCGTACAGGCGCCTCACCCTCGGCACCATCGATTTGGTGACCCATCCCGCGACTATCATCACGTCGCATTGCCTCGGCGTGCCCCTGAACAGCAGGTACCCCTTCCTCTCCGCGTCTATTCTGGCGGCACCGAAGTCCATCAGCTCCATCGCGCAGCACGCCAGCCCGAACTGCATCGGCCAAAGCGAGTTGCTCCTCCCCCATCTTATCATCCCGCCGGATGCGGCCTTCGCAACGTCGCTGAGCCTGGCGAACACCGCGTTCGTCTGGACCTTGTACCTTCTCGAAGATTGCAGCACCAGCTTCGTCATCTCCTGCTCAGCATCCGCGAACTGCTCCTCGGAATAGGGTTTGCCGGGCATTGATCAACCCGATGCCATCTTGTACCCGGCCATCGCTGCAAGGCTGGAGACTAGAACCAGCGAGACCATGCCGATGTCGGCGGCGTACGGCAAGTCGTAGGCCACAAACGCCCACACCACAGCTATCGCCGCTATTATCTCAAAAGGGAGGAAGAGCGCGAAGAAGGAGAGGTACTCGTTGTCGATGTCGAGCGCGCTGCCCGTGCTCTCCTCCCCGCTCTCCCACGGGGCGTTCTTTGCGGCGTTGCCCGGAGATCGCCTCCCGATCAGCTTCGAGCCGATCACGAAAGAGAGCGGGACCGCTATCGCAAATATCGCAAAAACGGCGAGAGCGAGGTAGTTGTAGAGCATCCGACCCAATCCCTATGGCAAACAAGGTCTTTATAGTTTTACTCGTTCGGGAGGTCTGCGAACAGCCTGTGCCTCGGTCTGCCCTCTATGATGGAGCTGCCGCGGCCGACAGTGTCCCTAAATTCCTTGCTCTGCACAAACCCCCTAAACGATCCGATGCCATCCCATTCTGTATATATCATGTACTCCCTCCTCCCAACCTCCCGGTAGAGCTTCGCATCGACCATGCCGACATCTGCCGACTTCAGCGCATCCACGACCTTTGCGAACATGCCTTCGAACTCCGCCTCATGTCCCTCCTTTACATTGTAGTACATCCCGACATTTATCACCGCATCACCAATGACTTAGCCATGGCTAGGTATAAAAATTAGGGTGGGTTTTTCCCTACAGGGACTACAACATAAGAGGCAAACAGGAGAAGCGTCACGCCGGGGGTGGGAATCGAACCCACAGAAGCCATTTCTAGCTAAACAGCTTAGCAGGCTGCCGCCATACCACTAGGCGACCCCGGCACCGAGAATTATTGTGCCAACAGATATTTAATGATGCTGAGCTTCGCTCCCTAATCTCGTCTAAAACGGCAGAAGCCGGCCTCGCACGGGGTTCACATGCGGGTTTGTCTGCATCGCGACTCGGCCCTGTATCTTAAGAGCATAGCTAAAATATGCTTAAGGTTGCTCCTTCCGGCCTGGCCTGGTTCACACACCAAACTATCACCTAAGGCAAGGTTTCATTACCTGGATGCAGGACCTCGCATGATCCGCCAGCACTCGGCCGACATTGGTCCGCCAAAAGGGATCTGCGTATGGGAAACCCTTAGCTTCCCGACCTATCTGCCATTAGTAGAGCGCTTTCAAGCTATTAATACGTTTCCATGCGCTTGGGCATGGCTGGGTAATGTGGCTCTCTCCGCCCCAGAAAGCAATACTATTAAAATCTATTGATAGAAGATATATTGATGATTGCATGGCAAGGGCAAAAAGGACGCAGTCGATTGAAAGGAGGCCTGTGCGCTCCTTCGGAAGCTCCTGGTGGCACGACCACATAATCGTAAGGGCTGTTCTGCTCGCGCTTTTCGTGATGATCGTGCTCGACCTGGTGGCACAGTTGCTGATAGGCAACACACCATACCTCACAGCGCTTCTGTATGCATTCATAGGCACCATAGTGCTCATAGCGCTCATAGGCTGGGTGCTCGGCGAGTCTTTCCCGTACGGCAGGAGGTACTGGCTGTATGGGCACCAGTCGTCCGACCCGTTCGAGATAGTGAAGATTAGGCTGGCCCACGGCGAGATAAGCAAGGCCGAGTACGATTCCATAATCAAGGAGCTGGAAAGGTAAGGTGTTAATTTTTGAGCGATGAGTACGCAGAACTCCTAGACAGGGCATTCTCCAAGCTGCCCTCGCTCTCATCGGAGAAATCAGACTTCGTGATACCGAAGGCCGACGTCTTCAACGAGGGGGCCAAGACGATCGTCAGGAACATAGCCCAGATAGCGGACACCGCGCGCCGCACAGAACAGGAGATAGCGAAGTACATAAGCAAGGAGCTCTCTGTGCCGGTCACGGTCGTCGAGCAGAGGCTCATAATAAACGGGAAGTTCCAGCCAGAGGAGATAAACCGGAAGGTGCTTAGGTACTTCGAGATATATGTCATATGCAAGGAGTGCCACAAGCCCGACACGCACCTGGAGGACGCCGAGAAGGGAATGTACCTGGTGTGCGAGGCGTGCGGCGCAAGGTACTGGACCAAGAATTATTAGGCTGATCGGATGAGGAGGAGAAGCAACCACGATGCAAGGCGCGGCGCGCCCATCGAGAACGTCACGAAGATGCCTCAGAGCGGGGAGTTCGTCGGCAAGGTGTCGAAAATAGCGGGCGCCACAAAGTTCTTCGTAAGGTGCTCCGACGGTAACGAGCGCCTGTGCAGCATACCAGGCCGGCTAAGGCGGCGGTTCTGGATAAAGGAGAACGACATCGTTATCGTAAGGCCGTGGGTTGTGCGCTCTAACGAGAGGGGCGACATAGTGTGGAGGTACAGCGTCCTTGATATTAACAAGCTAAGGGAGCGCAAGATGCTCGACGCGCTCTGACCTGCTACAAATAATAACCTTGGGCCTCAATAATCTGCATAATCGAAAAGCGAAGGGAAAAGGTGTCCACTCTGTCTGATTTCAACGAGCTAAGGAAACGAATGATAAAGGGAGCGAGGAAGGATATAGCCTCATCCTACGGCAACGAGGAGCACATACTCATACAGTCGATAAACGCGTTCAACGAGACGACCCGCTCGCTCAACCTGATGCACGAGCGCCTGGCAGAATGGTACGGCATCTATTACCCGGAGGTGCGGCTGGGCAACATGGCCACGCTCGCTGATCTCGCGATGGTGCTCAACGAGCGCTCTTCGATAAACAGGGAAGAGATAGAGGGTGTGCTCGCCGACCCGCAGCAGGCTGACAGCGTCTACAAGAAGGCGACCGCCTCGATCGGCAGGGAGATGGGCCCTGAGGAAAAGGCGGCGCTGCTGGCGTTCGCAGACCTTGCGCGCAGCACCAACAAAATGCTGGCCGGGCTTGACACGTACATAAAGGCCGCGGCAGGCAGGATAATGCCGAACACGGTCTACCTGACGAATGACAAGATAGCCGCCGAGCTGCTGGCGAAGGCGGGATCGATGGAGCGGCTTGCGATGATGCCAGCCAGCACCATACAGCTGCTTGGCGCGGAGAAGGCGCTCTTCAAGCACATCAAGTTCGGGAGCAGGCCGCCGAAATACGGAATAATATTCAAGCTCCCTGAGGTGGGCAACGCGCAGAGGGACAGGAGGGGGATGATGGCGAGGGCGTACGCGACGAAGATATGCATCGCCCTCAAGGCGGACCATTTCTCGAAGAACTTCATAGCGGAGAAGCTGAAGAAGGATCTGGAGGCGAGCACAAAGCGCATAAACACGAAGGAGATAAAGCCCAGACCGCAGAGGCCGGCGCAGCCCCAGCACGGCGGCTGGGGGAGGAGGCAGGACGGGTTCGAGAACAGGCGACAGCAATGGGGCGGCAAGGGGATCCAAGGCGGCAGGAGCAAGGGATATAAGCGCTTCAAGTGATATACACCCATGGCCGACTACAACGGGGACTCATTAGGGCTTGACGCATACATAGTCAAGAGGAAGCTGCTCTCAAACAGCTTCACGCTTGACTTCATGGACGGCAGCGGCAACATAGTCATAACCGCGAGAAAGAAGATAATGTCGCTCGACTCAAAGTACGAGATAAAGGACGCGGGCGGCAGGATACTAGGCAGGGTCGAACAGCACCTCCAGCTTGCGCTGCTGCCTAAGGTCGAGCTCCAGGACAGCGAGGGCAAAATGATAGGCATGCTTGAGTTCAAGGGGGGCATCATGCAGCAGCTCACGCAGAAGAGCATGCAGATAACCGACCAGAACGGCGCAGTTGCCGCGACGATAAGCGGCGACATACTAAACTACAACTACTCGATATCCTCGCCAGATGGAAAGCCCGCCGCCCAGATCAGCAGACAGATGATCGGGCAGAACATCTCGAGCATCATCGGCAACATGTTTAAGGACGCATACGGCATAAGCATAACCCCTGGAAGCGGCGTGCCCTCTCTGATGATAATAGAGTTTGCTGTCGTGGTTGAGCATCTTGCGGCAGCGCAGCAGCGCAGCGGCGGCGCCATCGGGCTGGGTGCCGTCGCCGGCGCGTTCGGCGGTCAGATGCCTGGCGGGTTCTCAGGCGGCACCGGGATCCGCTTCGGCGGAAAGCTTTAAGGGCTTTAAATGGATAATATTAACAGGCATGGGTGAGTTGATGGTTTTGCTCGAGATAGCGGTTGTTGTTGTCATAGTGCTGGCGCTTGCGGTCTTCGTCGCCATTTACAACGGGCTCATAGGCAGGAGGAACAGGGTCCAGGACGCATGGGCGCAGATCGACGTGCAGCTTAAGCGAAGGTACGACCTTATACCTAACCTGATAAGCACGGTTAAGGGCTACATGAAGTACGAGAAGAGCGTGCTGACGCAGGTAACCGCGCTCAGGTCGTCGATAGTGACGGGCACGGCGCAGCAGAAGGCGCAGGCGAACGACCAGCTGAGCCAGGCGCTCAAGTCGATATTCGCGGTCGCTGAGAACTACCCCGATCTGAAGGCCTCGCAGACCTTCCAGAACCTGCAGGAGGAGCTGGAGGGGACCGAGAACAAGATCGCGTTCGTCAGGACCGCCTACAACGACAACGTGATGGAGTACAACAACTCTCTGCAGCAGTTCCCCAGCAACGTTGTCGCCAACATGTTTCATTTCCAGACGTTTGACTACTTCAAGGCGCCCGACGCGGCGCAGGAGCCCGTCAAGGTAGACTTCGACGACGTGAACGCCCAGATAAGCGGCGATGCGCCCGAATCCCAATCAGCAGCGCCTGCAAGCGCGCAGAAGGGTAAAAAGCGGGGCAGGAAACCGGCCAGCCCGCCGCCTCCGCCGGCCTCAAAGGCCCCAGGGTCGTAGAATGGCCAGCTTCTTCAGCGAGATAGGCAGGAACAGGCTCAAGTCTATACTGTTAATGGCGGTGTTCTCCCTGTTCTTCATGGGCATAATCTACCTTTTGGTATGGTACCTTGGCGCTGGCCTACTCGGTCTTGCTATCGGCGCCATACTCGTAGCTGCATACGCCCTGCTCTCCTATCACTTCGGCTCAAGGTTCGTGCTGCGCATGTCCGGCGCGAAGCCTGCAGACAGGAAGCAGTACCCATTCCTGTTCGACACGGTTGAGGGGCTCGCATCGGCCAGCCAGGTGCCTGTGCCTGCTATTTATGTGATAAACGACCCCAGCCCAAACGCATTTGCAACCGGCAACAGCAAGAGGCACGCATCCATCGCGGTTACAACAGGGCTTCTACAGATGATGGACAAGGAGGAATTGCAGGGGGTCGTCGCGCATGAGATGTCCCACATAGGGAACAATGACATACAATTCATGCTCATGGCGGTAGTTTTCGCCGGCGTCATCGGGATAGCGGCGGCGTTCCTGCGCGGGATGTTCTGGTTCGGCGGGAGGGGGAGAAACGGCGGCATAATAGCGCTGGTGGCGCTCGCCATAGGTCTGCTCGCCCCGCTATTCGCGATGCTCCTCAGGCTGGCGATCTCGAGAAGAAGGGAGTACATGGCCGATGCAAACGGCGGGAGGCTCACGAGGGACCCAAAGTCGCTCGCTGACGCGCTGAAGAAGATAAAGAATTATGCGGTCTCGCCGAAGACGTCGCCTGTGGCGCATGCCAACGAGATGACCGCATCGCTCTATTTCGCCAACCCGTTCAAGGCGCAGTCGCTCATGAACCTATTCTCTACCCACCCGCCGATAGACGACAGGATCGCGCGGCTGGAGAAGATGTATTAGCCACCAGCTACCTGAATACCCCCTCGTTGTTTCCGGTGACCACCACAACGACCCTTTTGCCCTTTAGCTGCAGCCGGTTCGCTGCCTTTATCAGCCCGGCGAACGCGGTTCCGCCGCCCAGCTCGGCGTAAACCCCCAATCCCTCCAGTCTCCTCACCGCGCGCTCTATATCCTTGTCGGGTACGCTCACGGCCGCGCCCTTAGTGCCCCTTATTGCCCCAAGCCCCTCGAACCCGAATGTAGGGTACCCTACCGCTATCGCATCGGCTTCTGTCCTGGGCTTCATGTATGCAACCTTGCCCTTTCTCCTGTACGCCCTCACCAACGGATCGCATCCCTCTGACTGGACTGCGACAATCCTGGGCAACCTTCCCATCAGCTCCAGCCTCTTTAATTCCAGAAGCCCCTTGTACGCTCCCGCCAGCAGGGTGGCGTTGCCGACGGGCATGAACAGGTAGTCCGGCGCATCGCGCCCAAGCTGCTCGATTATCTCGTATGTGACCGTCTTCTGCCCCTCCTTGCGGTAGTGGTAATCACCGCAGACGAATGCGCCAGACCTCATTGCAAACCTCTCCGCCGCATCCATTGCCTTGTTGAAGTCCCCCTCTATCTCGACCAGCCTTGCACCCTGGGCCCTGATCTTCCTGATCTTTGCTGCGTTGGCATTACGGCTCACGAATATTGTTGCTTTCACCCCTGCCCTGCGTGCGTAGTGCGCTACGGATAGGCCCATGTTTCCTGTCGATGCGCAGCATACGTGGTCGAAACCCAGCTCCTTTGCTTTTGTCAGCTCCACCGCCGATCCCCTGTCTTTGAAAGTCTTGGTGGGATTGCCCATCTCCATCTTGAGGTATAGGTTGACATCTTCGAAATCTGGTATGCGCGCCTTTGC
>JAJYUY010000034.1 GCA_021792295.1 Microcaldota archaeon
AGGCGGTGTTGAACCCACCGCACACTGCCGTCACGTAAAACTCAATCGGAAAGGATAAGATTATTAGGTCGCAACGCAACTCAACCCCCGACGAGGTCGGGGGAATCCTCTAGGTATTTAAGAATTGGTATCGAAGTGATCATGGCGGATTTTGTGGACAGGGTGTATGCGGCAGGGCTTGGCATCTTTGTGATTCTTGCGGTAGCCGCGACATACTTCTATTACTCATCCATCATCCTTGGAGCAGAGACCTCGTACGGCTACTACGGTGTGTGCTCGCAGTATTATGGCCCATACAACTATACGACGCACCATTATGCGAACAGCAGCATATACAATGCCACCCAATGCAGTGCCCTCCACGTGCGGAAGGGAGTCGCAAACGGTTGGAAGGGGGGTAGCATCCTGCTCATAGTGATAGACTTCGTGTTCATGTCTCTGTATTGGATCACCACGATCAGGGAGCAGAGGATATATAGGGAGGCCAAGAAAACACGGAAGGCGGCAATGTCGTTGATAGTGGCTGCCGCCGTATTCCTGATGTTCGTCACGGGGATTGTAGGGGGGCACATCATGGCCATGTTGTTCAGCAGCCCATACACGGTCCCCGTCGCCCAGACGACATTCGGATACACATTCGATGTCCTCAGCGCATCCATGTCCCACCTGCTTCTTTACCTGATAGCGGAGGTCCTTTTCGTATTGCTGTACTGGCTCTTTGTCATAAGGGAAGAGAGGAAGGCTGTGCTGAACGGGATGGCATGGAAGCCCAACCTGATGCTCCTGGGGTCGCTGGTTATCTTTGCGGTGCTTGCCGCCGCCACCGCGTCGGTAAGCTACATGTATGCAGCCACGTTCTCCGGGATGCCATACAATAGCAACACCAGCAATTATTGCGGCTATTTCGAGCCGGGGTATGGGGGGACAGTATCCATGGTCAGCACGCTCTCGACAGGATCGCCCTTGTCACCCTCGCTCTGCCCCGCAGGACCGCAACTTGCAGGGCTCAGGGCGCTTGGGATCGCGCTCACTGCGCTGTTCTTCCTGAACCTCGTGTTTGGCCTTCTGTACTGGGGCGTTGCCGGCAGAGGGAAATATGTGAGTGCGCAGAAGAAGCAGGCGCAGGATCAGACAGGGTCGTGGTTCAGGCGCCACAGGACCGCGATACTCGTGATCATAATCATATTACTGATGCTCTTCATCTTCCGCTGGGAAATAGCGCGCATCCTGAGCTTCATAATCTACGGCCCGTGCGGTAGATGGGGGTGCGGGCCGATCCAACCGATTTCAATCGCATGAGAATTGCACGCGTCTTGATGAAATCGCTAACATATAATAACACGGGCGCAAGATAGGATCTGTGGTTGATTGACACTGAGGGTAATAGAGCACAGGCAACTACTCTACATCGTCTCGATGTTCCTGATAGTGCAGTTCGCAGGGCTCCTGCTTGCCACGCAGGTATTCTCGGGGCAGAGCTTTGAGGTGCTGCGGGCGTCGCAGGCGGGAACGAGCGCATACGGCGTCATCTTCTACATAGGGTTCATAATACTGGCAAGCGTCCTGCTCGTGCTTGTCCTCAGGGCGTACAAGGGAGCCTGGCTCTACAGGGTCATAGACGCGGCGGTCGTGTTTTTGCCCTCGCTGTTCTTCTTCATGGTCGTCATCGCTGCGGCTTACGGCAATGCGTTCGGCGCGCTGTTTGGGAACGGGCCGAGCGCTGGCGCATTTGCCGTCGCGGCGGTTCTGTCCGCTGGGTTGGTGGTCGCGAAGATGAGGAACCCAGGGCTCAGGAACGCAACAACGATGATATCGACGGTGGGGGTGGGGCTTGTAGTAGGCGCGGTCTTCAGTTTCGGGTTCGCGCTGGCGTTCATGGTGGTGCTCGCCGTCTATGACTTCGTGGCCGTATTCGTCACGAAGCACATGGTGGCGCTGGGCAACGTCGCAGTAGAGAAGAACCTGTCGCTAATGATAATGGCCAGCGAGATAGAGGCAGTGCCGGTGCGTAGGCTGGGCGATAGGGAGATGGCCGAATACAGGAAGGCGAGGCCGGAGCTGGTCAGCAGGGGCGGGATCACAAGGAGGCTCGTGAGATCGGGCATGGCTCCCTTATCGTCGATGACGGCGCTTGGCAACGGCGACATGGCGGTGCCGCTGATCGTCGCGGTCGCGGCGTACAAGATCTACCTGAGCTTCGTGCTGAGCTTCGTCGTTGTGCTTGGCGCGCTGCTCGGGCTTGCCATCACGATGTACGTGCTCAGGAGGTACAAGCGCCCGCTGCCTGCGATACCCTTCCTGCTCGCGGGGATCGGCATTGCTCTCGGGATTTTCATTGCGGTAAACGCGGTTACAGCAGTATTTTTATAGCTTAAATAGTTTCCTTCACGCGAGCAGGGATGGCCGCGTTACAGGATGCACGCGATGCCCTTGAACGCCCCAAGCTGCTGCCCTGCCTCGTCGTCAGAATTGAAAACCTCTATCCTCGCGCCATGGGCCTCTGCATCCAACAGAACCTCCCTTATCTTATCCTCTCCTATCACGCTGTCATTGACCATCACAACCTCGACCATGCCCGTACCAAGCGCTTCCTTGACGTTTTCCACGCCGTATTTGGATAGCCCATTCGCGAGCCCAGACAGGAACCTTTCCATAAGGATGAACTCGGTCCTTATGCGCTCTATCTCCAGCAGTTTCGCGACGCCCGCCCCCCGTATCAGCTCGTATATCCCCGACCGCTCGGCGTTGCTAGTGCTTGCGAAGACCAGCCGCTTCCCCATCTTCTGTATCATCCCTTTCTCGTCCCCATAGGCTTTGACGTCGTCCTTGGTGAAACCAGGGCCCGCTATTACCACCGTGTCGACCTCCATGCTCTTCGCCATCTCTAAGATGGCGGCATAGTACTTCCCCTGCTGCTCTGTGAAATCCTTCTGCGACATGCGCTTGCTGAGCCTGCTGTATATCTCGTTCCTGAACTCGACGCCGTAGCCCAGCAGATACGCTGGCAGCGCCTTCTCGTCGTCCGCGACGATCAGCCCGAGCCTGGGCCTCTTTGAATCGGTCACCGCACTCTTGAGCACCTGGCTCACATAACCGGGCCAGCTCTCCTTCGTTATCTCAAGAACATCCCCCTGGGCTATGTTGAGTGTGTGGTGGCTGCCCAGCTGCACGTATTCCAACGGTTTGCCGTCGGCTATCTTGCCGATTATCCTGAGGCGCTGGGCGCTCTTGTCAAGCTCGGACCGCTCGACCTTCAGTGTTATGAATACCCTCTTCAGTTCTCCTTTCTTGTCGCTCTCGCTCGCCCTGAAGCGCCTCTCGGTCTCGGCGCTTGCAACGTCGCCTGGGAAAAGTATGCGCTGAACAGACCATAGGTCCTCCATCGTCTCCACCCTGAGCTTGATGGTGCCGGTATCGTATCGCTTTATTATCTTCATCGAATTAACTTTCCACACTCAAATTATTAATCTGCCGGTTCCAATATGTTAGTTTACATGTACGCAGAGCCATTGATGCTGATAAGCCTGCACTCGCTGATCGGTTCTATCCCATTGCTGGTGCACACCTACGGCTACGCTGCGATATTCGTGCTCATGCTGCTTGAGAGCGCCTCGTTCCCGGTCCCGAGCGAGGTGGTGCTGCCGTTGGCGGGCGCGCTCGCCGCGCAGGGCTCCCTCAACTTTGCCGCCGCACTGCTGGTGGGGATTGCTGGGAGCATAATCGGCTGCCTGATAGACTACGCCATAGGCTACTTCATAGGGAGGGAGATTGTATACAAGCACCTCGGCCT
>JAJYUY010000013.1 GCA_021792295.1 Microcaldota archaeon
AAGGCAGGTTCCAATGCCCGGCCCCTTCGTGTACCCCACCGCCTCTATTTCGCTTGCCTCGACCCTGGCCTTCGACAGCGCATCCCCTATTGTCTTTGCAACACCCTCTGAGTGGAAATCCGCGACCCTGGCGGGTATGATCCCCTTGTCGGTTATCCTGTACATGCGCTTCGAGTTCGCGAGCACCTTCCCCCTGCTCACTATCCCGACCCCCAGCGTGTGGGCGCTGCTCTCTATTCCGATAACGGGCATGGTTACTATTGGGCGCACAAAATAAAAACCCGTTCCGGAAGTGGCCACCCCACAGGACCCTGATATACAATCATATCAATGGCTAAGAGCAAGAGGCGTCACCATAAGCGATAACAACCTCTTGATATTCGCATCTGCTTATCGAGAAATGAGTCGCTGATTGCACAGGACAGGGCCTTTGAGCGCCTTCGAAGCAAGCAGGAATAATCGGCGAGTAGCGGAATATCAGGAAACCTCTATGCTCGATTCCCTGTAGCCTATGCTTACGAGCGCCTTCTTCGCCGCGTCCTTGTGCGCGCCCTGTAGCTCTATGGTGCTGTCCTTCGCCGTGCCCCCGCACGCGAGTATGCGCTTCAGGCTCTTCGCGGTTCTCTCCAATTCGTCTGCTCCTATTCCCTCCACTATGGTTATTATCTTATCGAACTTGGCCTTCTTCGAGTAGACCTTTATCTTGCTTTCTGTTTCCCTGTCAAGGATGTTGCATACACAGAGCTCTTTCGGCAATCCGCAGTTTGGGCATATGTCTGCCATCTAGATCCTCGCACCCCTCTCCTTGAGTATGGTGCTTATCCTGGCTATCGTCTTCCTTATCGTCCTAGACCTACCGCTCTTGCTGGAGACTCCTGTCGAGGCTATCTTCCTCCTCTCCATGTTTAGCTCTAGCTCAAGCTGGCCTAGCGTGGTCTTAAGCGACTCATTCGACAATGCCCTTACATCCCGTTTCTTTATGGAAGCACCAAAAAGCGTATCGCAGATTCAATGAGGCTCAAAATATATAATCCTATCGCTGCATCTGACGCATAGCGCTTCCGGTTCCCCCGGCCAACGCCGCGCCGCCCCCCTCCCAGGTCGACAGAAAGGTATATGAAGATAAACAGCGATATAAAAAATGTGAGCGTCATAATGGCTTGCTGGCGCGCCTGTTCCTGCGCTTACGTGGGATCCTACGTGCCGCGAGCCGTCCCCCCGACGGATTAGGGTAGAGCAAATGGCAAAAGAAAACCTAATATCGACCACAGATGTCAGGATACCCGAGAGCCTGATCTCACAGGTAATCGGGCAGGACAAGGCGGTAGAGATAATCAAGAAGGCGGCGAGGCAGCGAAGGAATGTGCTGCTGATAGGCTCGCCAGGAACAGGCAAGACGATGCTGGCGCAGGCGATGGCGGAGCTGCTGCCTGCGAAAGACCTCGAGGACGTACTCATATACAGGAACCCCAACGACGAGAATGTGCCCATAGTAAAGACAGTCAAGACCTACCCCAACGCGTCAGACAAGGGCGACGGCCAGGGGCGCCAGATCCTCAGGCAGGAGCGGATGAAGCGCATGCAGGTCGGCGGGAACACCTCCACGATAACAATCCTGATATTCCTAGTGGTGCTGGTGCTCACAGGCGCGGTATTCATGGGTTACATCAAGGGCTACAACATAATACTGATATCGGCGCTGGTGCTGGGCTTCATGATGCTCGGGTCCGTCGCGCTGCTGGTAAGCGGCATAGGCAGACGGATGGCACTGCCAGGCATGGCAAACGACACGGGCGAGCCGAAACTGATCGTTGACAACAGCGGCATGAAGCACGCCCCGTTCATCGACGCGACCGGCTCGAAGGCCGGCGCCCTATTCGGCGATGTCAGGCACGACCCATTGCAGTGCATACCCAAAGGCGAGAAGATAGTGCTGTCAGACGGGAACATAATGCCGATAGACAAGGTGATCGATCCTTATTTTGGTACGTCTGATGGCGAACTGGAGATGCCGCCAGGCGGAAGGCTAAAGGTCATGGGAAGTTTCGACGAATCATTCATGCTCGGCGGGTCGCATGTTCTTCGCCTGTACAAAAGAAGGTACTCGGGAAAGCTCATAAGAATAAAGACGCGGACCGGCAGCGCCATAAGGGTCACGCCAAACCATCCCCTTGCAACCATAAGCAAGGATGGGAAGGTGACATATGTCGAGGCTGTAGGCGCCAAACCAGGCATCAGGGTCATCGTACCGGAAAGGATGCGAGCCGATCAGGCCCAAAAGCAGATGGATGACAGGTTCTTACTTTTCATCGCAGATGTGCTGGCCGATGGCTGGATTGGTTGCAGGAGGATCGAATTCAACCTCAAGGACCAGTTCAAAATAAGCAGAATAAAGGAGGATGTTGAAGCGATGGGATATGTGCCGAAGATAAGCATAAGGAAGGATAATGGCGCCACAAGGATAAGCCTGAACTCGCGTTCGTTATGCAGAGAGCTGTTCGCCCTTGGCATAAAAGAGGACAGGGAGAAACGCATACCCGATGCGGTATTCGGACAGGGGAGCGGAAAGATAGCTCTATTCCTGGCCAGGCTCATATCCCTTGACGGACATGTGAGCCCCCATGGGCAGTTTGAGATACTTTCATCCAACAAGTTTATGATCCAGCAGACGAGGGCGCTTTCGCTGCTTCTTGGCATGAATCCAAACTACAAAACAGGGATCAACACCGGATTCGGAAAGGGCAAGCAGAAAGTTCAGCACATACTTAGGTGGAACCACCTAGAATTCGCCAGGGCATACGATCAATTAACCATAAACCCCATCCACAAGAAGAACCTATCGACCTATCTGTACGCTACAACGTTCAATAATGGGTCTTATGACGCGGCGCCGGTCGAGTTCGACGTTCTTGACGACATACGCCAGGGTCTTGGTGCGTCAAAAGAAAGGATCCATAGCGACCTCTGGGCGCTAAACTCAAATGTCGGCGGGCACAAGAATATAACGCGTGACATGCTGCACAAAGCATCCAACAGGCTCATCGGACTTGACGCGACCGACGCCATAACAAAGAGAATGACAAGGCTAAGCCATGGCGACTACGCCCTCGATGAGATAATGGAGGTGACATACGAAGACTACGACGGCTTCGTATACAACATGACCACCGAAACCGGCAACTATATGGTGGACTTCATGCTTACTCACAATTCAGGCGGGCTCGGAACGCCAGCCCATCTGAGGGTCGAGAGCGGCTCTGTCCACAAGGCGAACAAGGGGGTTCTTTTCATAGACGAGATATCGAATTTGGACCCGAGGGCGCAGCAGGAATTGCTTACTGCGATGCAGGAGAAGCGCTACTCAATAACAGGCCAGAGCGAGATGAGTTCCGGCGCTCTTGTCAGGACAGAGCCGGTGCCGTGCGACTTCGTGCTCGTCGCCGCGGGCAACCTCCAGGACATACAGAAGATGCACCCGG
Source organism: Microcaldota archaeon (assembly GCA_021792295.1). Classification (GTDB taxonomy): domain Archaea; phylum Micrarchaeota; class Micrarchaeia; order Micrarchaeales; family Micrarchaeaceae; genus JAJYUY01. The sequence continues at coordinate 3,480 of JAJYUY010000013.1, forward strand.
CGCTTAGGTCAAGGATACGCGGCTACGGCTACGAGGTCTACATGGAGTCGACCATGGACGACAGCGAGAAGAACAAGGAGCTTCTCATCCAGTTCATCGCCCAGGAGGTCAGGAAGGACGGAAAGATACTGCCGTTCGACGCCGGCGCGATCAATGAGATAATAAACGAGGCGAGGAAGAGGGCGGGCAGAAAGAAGAAGCTTACGCTAATACTAAGGGACCTCGGCGGCCTGATAAGGGCCGCGGGCGACATCGCAGTGGAGAAGGGCAAGAAGCTCGTCACGAAGGAGGATGTGCTGTCTGCGATGGGACTGTCTGCATCGATAGAGTCGCAGGTGGTCTCGCAGGAGCTCGAGTACAGGAAGGATTACAGCGTAATAAGCACGCGCGGATTCCGCGTTGGCAAGGTGAACGGACTCGCCGTTATCGGAAGCCCGCCCACATTCTCAGGCATAGTCCTTCCGATAGTGGCGGAGGTAACGCCCGCCAGCTCCAGGTCAGAGGGCAAGTTCATACCTACAGGAAAGCTAGGGAAGGTTGCAACAGAGGCGGTCAAGAATGTCAGCGCGATAATAAAGAAGCACATGGGCAAGGACACCGCCAACTACGACATGCACGTCCAGTTCGTGCAAACAGAGGGGGTAGAGGGCGACTCGGCTAGCATATCTGTCGCGGTCAGCATAATATCCGCGATGGAGAACGTGCCTATCGACCAGTCCATAGCGATGACCGGTTCGCTGTCGGTCCGCGGCGAGGTGCTGCCGGTAGGGGGCGTGACGAGCAAGGTGGAGGCCGCGATCGACGCCGGCATAAAGAAGGTCATAATACCTGCGAGCAACATGAACGACGTGACGCTCAACCCTGACAAGGCGGACAAGATAAAGCTCGCCCCGGTAAAGGTTCTCGCCGACGTGCTGAAGGAGGCGCTCAAGGACTGCAAGAGGAAGGACGAGATAATAAAGGAGCTGAAGGGCTACGAGGGAAGGGGTTCGAGGTAAATGGCGAAGCCAAAGCGTGATTCAAATGCAGAGGAGAGGCTGGAGACTTTCGGAAAGGAGATAGTCAAGGACATAAGGTCGAACCGCAACCCCAAGTTCATAATGACGTCGAGATCCAGATCGAACATAGAATTCGACCCGAGGAAGGGGTTTCTGACGCTCGGCGACAAAACCGAGGAGCGCAACTTCATAAACACCGCGCAGTCGAAGAGATTCATGCAGACGGTTGCCATCGCCTCGAAGTGCCACAGGTTCGTCAAGGAGAACCAGCATACTGCAATAAGAGGCCTTTTCTACCAGCTGAAGTACTCGCTTGGCGAAGACATCGACGAGAACATATTCAACGAGCAATCGGAATCGAACCCGCTCATAGAGGACCTAGAGGCCGCATTGGGGCTCAAGAGGGAATACCTGAATCTGAACGCCACCAAAAAGGGGGTCATGGCGGGGAACGTTAAAGTTGTTGATATGTTCGGCGACGAAAGGAACGTGACGGACACATCAAAGCTCGGCAGGAGCGGGTGGGCGATACCGAGCGACGTGGACAGCAACATAGAGTTCACGGACGTGAAGGCGAGGTACGTGCTTGTCGTCGAGAAGGACGCTGTCTGGCAGAGGCTGAACGAGGACGGCTTCTGGAAGAAGGAGAACTGCATAATGATAACCCCCCAGGGCCAGGCGACAAGGGGGACAAGGCGCCTTATACGCAAGTTTGCCGACATGGGGCTGCCCGTCTATGTCTTCAACGACGGCGACGTCTGGGGGTGGTACATCTACTGGACGATAAAGACCGGCAGCATCAACCTCGCATACATCGGCTCTGACATAGCGACACCGGAGGCCAAATTCCTCGGGATGACAATGTCAGACCTCGAGCAATACGACTTCCTAAAAAAGATGACGATGAAGGCGACCGAGATCGACCTCAAGAGAGCGCAGGAGATGCTGGAATACCCGTGGATAAGCATCCACAAGGAGTGGGTCGAGGAATTGAAAATGGTCATCAAGTCGAAGGTCAAGCTCGAGCAGGATTCGCTGCAGGGCCCAAGACTCACGTTCATCGGTGACTACATCCGCGAGAAGATCGCGAAGAAGTACTGGCTGCCGTGATCCCTCCCCGAGAACAATCTCAAATGCTTAGCCGAAGGCCCTTCAAACCCACTGGCGGTTACTGACAAATCCTATATTCTTATCACAGGCTCTAGGTCAAGCTCCAGCTTTTTCAGCGCCTCTTCCGGGTTGTAGTAGTAATCGCGCACCACCTCGCTTATGCTCCTAATGTCTCTCCTTCCCAGCTCGTTCAGCCTTTGTAGTATCGCGGCCCTGACCCTCTCCTCCGCGAGTATGTCTGAGGGAGGTACGCCTGCAAGCTTCGATATCAGGTCCCGGTACGTGACGCTTGGCAATATCGGGGATCCGCGCATCGTCTTGTAATCGAATCTGTAGAGGTCCGACAACAGGACATGCGTCTCTATGCCAGATATCTCGGATATCTGCGTTATCTTCCTTACAGGGACATTTCCAGTGCCGGCCCTGATCACGGATGCGACTATCAGCACATCGATCACGGGTATTATGTCCATGGGCACATTCATTGGGGCGTGCTCCAGCCTGTTGACTATGTCCCTAGAGGATGACGCGTGTATGGTGCCCATCGCTATCTTCCCGATGTTCATGATCGTCATCATGTCGTTTGCCTCCGCGCCCCTCACCTCCCCGATTATGATGGTGTCGGGCCTCATCCTCACAGATGCCTTCACGAGCGCCTCCATCGGCATCGTCTCGCTCGTCTCGAGCCTAACGCAGTTCTCCTGCGTTTCCGTAGTCAGCTCGTACGTCTCCTCCATCGTTATAATTCTCTGCTCGGGCCTGAAGAACGAGAACATCGCGTTCAGAAGCGTGGTCTTGCCGGCGCCGGGTATCCCCCCTATCAGGATGTTCGCCGGTCTTATCTTCAGGCCGTCGACATAGAGCCACAGCCTCGAGGCTATGCTGTAGTCCATCATGCCGGAGTTGATCAGGTCTATTATGCTTAACGTGTTCCTCTTGAAGTTCCTTATTGTCACGTCATACCCATTTGGGGAGCTTACCACATTTGCCCTGCTCCCGCTCGGGAGGTGCACGTCAAGTAGGTTGCCGCCGTATTCCTCGTTAGTCGCATAGAGCTTTAGCTTGTCAACGAACCTGTTCAGCTCGTCCCGGTCCTTCATGCGCTCGTCCAGCTTGACGCTCCCCATCTTACCGCTCGACACGAATATGTTGTCCGTGTTGTTTATCATTATATCCTCTATGTTCTCATCATAGATGAGCTTGGACACGATGCCTATGTCGTTCATGTCCTTGAATATCTCATCAATCTGCGCGTCCGTCACCGCCGGGTTGATGCTCTTCGCCGAGGTCTTTACGAGCTCTCGCCTCCTGCCCTCATCGGATACTTCGTTGAACCTGCCGACAAGCATCTTAAGAACTCGGTCCTCTATGCTAAGCAGAGCCTTATCCATCCAGATCACGTGATAATATTCAAACACAAGCTTAATATCTTCGCCCCACACTCAGCCCGCCGATGGCAGTATCGCGTCGGCAACAAACTCTGGGTCGTACGGGACTAGCGCGTCGTAGCCCTCGCCCACCCCGAAGAAGAGTATCGGTATGCCGGTCAGCTTCGATATGGAAAGCGCGCTCCCGCCCTTCGCGTCGCAGTCAAGCTTAGTCAGTATGATGCCGTCTATGCGCATATGCTTCCCGAACTCTACTATCTGGCTGGCAATCGCGTTGCCCGCGGTGCTCTCCCCAACAAAGAGGGTCATATCCGGCTTGGACACCCTCGCCATCTTCTCCATCTCCCTTATCAGGCTCTTGTTGGTCTCCTGCCTGCCGGCGCTGTCTATGAGGACGACAGCGGCCCTGTGCGCCCTTGCGTAGGCTATCGCGTCGAACGCAACGCTCGCAGGATCAGCTCCGTACGAGCTCTTTATGATCGGCACCCCTATCCTTGCTGCATGGTGCTCCATCTGCTCTATCGCTGCGGCCCTGAAGGTGTCGCTGGCCGAGATGACCGCGCTCACCTCCTCCCTCTTCATCCGGCTGGCGAGCTTTGCTATCAGCGTGGTCTTGCCCGCCCCGTTCGGTCCGAGGAAGAGTATCACGAAAGGCCCGTCGGTCTTGGAGCGCGCCCTCTGCAAAAGGTCGAAGCCTGGGCTTCCCTTCCTTAATATGTCGAGCAGCGCCAGCCTGACGCTCCCGAGGACCTCCTTGTCTATGTCGCGCGACGCGATTCTCCTGCCGTGCAGCTTGCCCCTGAGGTCCTCGGCAAACTCCTCCGCAACGTCGAAGGTCACGTCCGATTCGAGCATCGATATCTTGAGCTTTGAGAGCAGCCCCTCTATCTCAGAGTCGCTCAGGGCCACTGACCCTATTATCGTCTTCTTGATGCGGCTGGCTATGGAGAGATCCACAAGCCGCTCCGGTCTCGCCCCCGCGTCCCTCTTTTTTTGCGCAGCCCCCCCTGCCGGGTTGGGCGGCGCGGCATGTTTCTCCGGCGCGGCCCTCTCTTCGGCCTCCACCGCCTTCGCCTCCTGTTCCGGCACTGCCGCGTTGCCTCTGGATCCCTCCTTCGGCGCCTCCGCGACCTCAGCCTCCTTTCTCTCCCTGCCTACGAATCCCTTTATCGCTTCCGAGAACTTTTTCTTAAGGCTGTCGAACATCCCCCTCCCCCTGCATCCTCTCCTCTATCTCCATCATCGCCGCCTCAAGCTCCCTCCTGCTCTTGACCAGCCTGTCCAACACCTCGCTCCTGCTCTTTATGCGCTCCTCGGCCGCAGTCTTAGCATCGCCGACGCTTTTCTCTATAATGTAACCGCCGCCGATCCCGACCATTACCGAGTCCGCCTTGCCCGCCGTCGCCCTTATGTAGAAGCCGCCCCCGAGATCCTGCAGCAGCCCCCTGTCCGATATCGACCCTATCTCCCCTATCGCCCTTGCAGCAGCGTTCAGCCCGCGCAGCTCCTCGAGCCCCATGCTTATCGAATTGCTGACCAGCATGTGCTGGTTCTGGTAGACCCCGTGCAGGTACGCCAGCTCATCCGCGTTCATCTCTCTCCTCGGCTGATTTGCCATAAAACCACCATCATCGCTCAAGCGCGCCGACGATCCTGGCGAGCTCGTATCCGGTTGTCGCCTCACCCGCCACGATCCCGTTCCTGTTCGCCGCGACCGAGAGCCCGATCGCCACGGCGCCGGTGTTGGCCGTGCTCCTTACAGAATCGAAACCGGTCCTGCTGTCAAGCAGGCGCTTCTCGTCATCCGTGCTCCTGTTGTTGACCACAAGCCCGGAGTTCGTGAGTATGTTGTTCGCGCCGACCGTCTTGAAGCCGCCTGCGCTCCATCTGATCGCCTCGACCCCAAGGACATCCGACACCCTTCTCTCGTCCTCACGTGAGTAGTCCTCGTTTATTATGGCGATTCTGTCATTGGCCAGTATGTTGCTGCCAACCGCGTTGAGGTCGCTCTCGAGAACGGCAACGTTCCCCAGTCCAAGCCTCCTTATCGCCCTGATCTCCTCCTCGAGGGCGAGGTTCGAGAGCACTATCCCGTTCGAGTTCGCCCTCGCGAGCAGCCCGATGAGGTCGGAGCCGCCTATCCTGGCGCCGAACGCCTCGACGCCCAGCGCCGCCATCACCACATCACGCTCCTTCTGGCGTATCGAGTCCGGTACGAGTACGAACCCGTCAGACGCAGCGCAGTAAATGCCGATGTAGTCGCTCCCGTTCATCCTGCATCTGGCAGCCTCCATTACCACCAACAGCTACTTGCCATCCGGCTTAGCGCCGGCGTCGCCCTTCGCCCCATTCTTCGCCGCGGGTCCGGCCGCCGGCCTCTTGTCCGCCTTGCCCGCCTTCGCCGCAGGGGCGGCCTCTGCCGGCCTCTTGCCGTCCTCAACGAAACAGCTCGCGGTCGCCTTGCCCTCTGCTATGCTTACCCTCACCCTGAGCGGGAGCATGCTCTTCACATACCTCTTCACTATCGCCTCGTTGAGCCCCCTGTCTATCCTGACGTTCGCCTCGTCCACCTTCGTGTAGTGGGCGATCCTGTTGCGCACGTAGCCAGCCAGCCTCATCTGCCTCTTCCTCCTCGGCCTGTCTACGAGGAACTTCCTTATGTTTATCGTCAAAAGCCTCTCCGCCATGGAATCACTCCTTCTTGATCTTCTGGTGCCTCCAGTTCCTGCCGAACAGGTTGCGCTGCAGCCTCCTGTGGGTCCTGAGCGAGACCAGTATGGGCATGCGCTCCTTCCCCTGCTTCAGCTTTTTCCCAAGCATCCTCTTCATTTTCGCATCTTTCTTAGTCATAGCATCACTTGTGCCTGAATTCTATCGTCGGCTCCTTCCTCTCTGTCAGCCTGCCGAGTATCGACTTCAGCTGCGCCTCGGTCACCTTGCCGCCGAGCCTGTTCTGCTGCGCGAGCGAGATCATCATGTCAACCAGCTGCGAATACATCTCCCTGTTCGAAGCCCTTATGTTCATGAGCCTCTCGAAAGCGGCCGGCTCCAGCAACCGCTTCACAATCTCCTTCTTCCTCTCTTCGAGCTGCGCCCTCTTCAGCGCATCTCCGACCCTTTTCTGGAGCTCCCTCCTCCGAGCCTGCTCATCCTCCTCCATCTGCACGCACTCAAGAGCTCTTCAGCTCCTTGGATACCTTGTCGAGGAACGAGCGCCCCGCGGGCGTTATGACCCTGCCCTCCTTCGTGTTCTTCACGTAGTTGAGCCGCTCGAGCTCCTGAAAGGCATCCCTTATTATGCTGCCTCCGCTTTTCATGTGGTGCCTTCTGTGGACGCTGTGCTCCTTTCTGCTCCCGTATCGCGTCCTGAGCTTCGACACGCCGACCGGCCCGTTCAGGTAGACCTGCCTGAGCACCGACGCGCTCCTGATATACCAGAAGTCCGGATCCTGCGGGACGCGCTCCTTGCTCGGTCCCGACTTCACAAAGTCCATGTAGGCCGGCCTCTTCATCTTCTCCTTGAGCCTCTGCGCAGCTGCCTTTACCAGCTCAGAGCCCTTAATATCATATATGGCCATATCATCCCCTTCCGTAAGAAGAGCAGAAGAACTAGTTATTATTCTCCCCACAAAATATATTAAGGCTTCCCCCGGGGCCGCGCTACCCCTCGTCCCTGACCAGGACCGGGATGAGCCACCGGCGGTCGACCGGCCTCAGCTACGCCTCCTCCAGCATCTCCATTGGGGGGGGGAAATCCGCAGGGACGTTGAACCCGATGAGGAAGGCACTGGTCCATCCTATCATGAGCTTCGGCTCCCTCTTCTGTCCGGCCGCTCTCTCGACCGTTGCGGCCCCTATCCGCCGCTACAGCAATGGGCAGGCAAGGTATAAAAGCCCTGACCGGCCTCCAGTGCCTGTTTCTGCGATTATCACTATGCTGTATAAAACCGACACTACCCTTCTTATTGGGCCTTTTTGACAAGCTCGCAGACCTCGCGGTATCTTGATGCTGGAAGGACCAACAGCCCATCTCCCGCAACGGCCTCATATGCGGCTCGCGCCAGGTCGTTCACGATAACGATGATGCCTGAATAGCCGGCCCTGGAGCCGAACATGCCCATGCTCTCCTCCACGGACTTCCTGCCTGTCTCATACTCGATCGCGATTCTGCGCCCGCCACCATATGCAACTATGTCCGGCCCCCCTGCCCTGTCGAATATGTAGCAGCCCACCCCCTGCTCCCTTAGCGCGCCGTATATCTTCGCGACCATCACCTCATGCTCAGCGCTAATGTTCGGCCTTTTCTCCATAACCCATTCCTCCCCGCCTTCCTCCGCGCTAAAGGCGTAGTAATCCATGGCGCCATCCTTGACCAATCCCAATATTTTTTCCCGGTCCATATGCGCCGATTCCGATAGCGACCCCAGAAGGACGGGCTTTTTCGCGAGTCCAGCAACCGAAACGCCGCACCTCTCCTTTATGTGCTGGGCGACCCTCTCAGCCAACCGCTTTGTCGAGACGACCTTCGGATTCCTGTCATTCGCGCTTACAATAACCGCCTCATCCCTTCCGAGCCTCGCTATCCGCTGCCTGACCGCATATTCAGATTCTGGATCCTGCGCGATCAGCTTCGAGGCGAACGCCAGTTCCGACGGCTCCCTCGCATAGAAAGAGATGAACGTCGCTGCATTCGTCACTATCTGCCGGTTCAGCGACGACGACGCGTGCGTGACAATGACAACGCCCCTGCCGTACTTCCTGCCCTCCTCTATGAACTTTGTGACTATGCCGCTGCTCCTCTCGGAGCTGCCAGTGAGGAACTGCGCCTCATCCAGCATTATGTACTGCCTTATCCCTGCGTTCTTAGGGTCGAGCTTCATGCGCGAGTAGATCCTCACCAGCAGTTCCTCTATGTATATCACCCTCGCCTCCTCGCTCCTTATCCCAGATAGGGAGAACGAGTGTGTCCCCCTGTCGAGCGACGCTGCAGCTGCGCTTCCATTGCTGAGGGCCGCTATGTTGAGGTGCGACATCTTATCCCTTAGGTGCAGCAGCGTGTTGCGCTCAGAGGCGCCCCGTGCGTTCCTTATGAAGACTCCTATCTCGTAGAGCAGGTCGCCCATCCTGGGGTCCCTGTCGAGCGACCTGTCGTTACCTGTGCGCGCGCCGCACTTTCTGTAGGTGTACCAGAGGCATTCACCCAGCTTTGTCGACTGTATGTAACCTAGCCTGTAGACCCTCCTGAATACCCTGCCGAGCTCCGCGATTCTCTCGTTGACGGTAGCCCCGTCAAGCGCGAGTATGTTTATGCCGGCTTCTGCAGAGTCGTGAACAGTGCCGCCCAGCCCCCTGACTATGCCCTCGTGCTCGTCGTGCGCGTCGAGGATCACGCAGGAGGCGCCAGCGCCTGCGACATCGATAAGCATCGACTTGAAGAGCGCGCTCTTCCCGAACCCGCTCATCCCCGATATCACAACATGGGGGTTCGGCTCGGCCGAGGGCCTGAGCGCATAAGGCCTCCTGATCCTTTTCCAGAACATCGCAGGAACCGGCCTGGCTCCGTAGCCCTGCACTGAAAACCGCCTTCTCCGCATCTCTAGCACAGCAACGCCGAGGCCCATCACGAGGCCCCTTTCCCCTCCATTCCCAAAAACAAGTTTTTTTATTATCTCATAAATCCTCATGGACTCACCGAAAAGCCTTTTTAATAGAAGGCAGGAATCTACTCATGCCAGGGTGGCGGAATCCGGTAACGCGCCGGTCTTGAACTTTGTGTCAAGAGCTGATCTGTGATGCGAACAGGCCAACCGGTGCCCTAACGGGCTTTAGGGTTCAAATCCCTACCCTGGCGTTCTTTTGCCTATGCAGAGCAGAAAGCCCCCTTCAGCTGGGAAGGATGTCAAGGCCCCATAAAACACATCAATAAAAGCAACCCGCGATAGAACGTAGCTGTGGTTATGTGGCCGAGGCGGACAAGAAGCGCGTGAGCGAACCTGTGCCTGAGGAAGCCTCGCGAAGCCGTTCAGGTTCAGGTAACCAAGGTCGCAGAGGATGCGATACTCCTGATGGGCGAGCGCGTAACCAACAAGGAGAAGGCCGGAATAAAGCCGCCCGGCGGGATGCTGAGCATGGAGCGGGCCATGGCGCCGCTTGGCGCGTGCAACAAAGCCGGCCTGCAGATGCGGAACATCATGATGGGCTCCAGCGCAGAAACAGAGATCCTGGAAGGGCTGCTGAGATAATCGGCTGTCGCGACCCCGCCCGGTCAAGCCTCATGGGATTTGCTAGAGCTTGCCTATGTCATTTGTAGTGTCGATGTCTAGCGGCTTCCTGCCCGCCTTCCAGTTTGCAGGTATGGCGCAGATGTGGCCTTCCTGTGCAGGGGTGTCGCGTATCTGCTTCAGTCCCATAAATGAGGTGAATATGTGCTCCGCGTCCTTTCCCAGCGCATCGTTGTGAACAGAGATGTACTGCACCCTGCCGTCAGGGTCGATTATGACCGTGCCCCTCCTCGATGCGCCGGTTTCAGCGTTTAGGAATCCATACCGCCCAGAAATGCCCTTGTTGAAGTCCTCGATGAGCGGGATCCTGCTCTTCCTGACGCGCGGCGATGTCTCGCTCCAGACCTTATGCGAATATATGCTGTCGGTGCTGATGGCGTATATCTGCGCGCCGTTCTTTATAAAATCAGGATAGCTGCCCATGAAGGCCTCTATGTCCGTCGCGCATACGAAGGTGAAATCGCCAGGATAGAACGTCAGGATCACCCAGCTGCCCCTGCATCCCGACAGGCTGAAATCCCCTATCTCCTTTCTCTCAGGATACCACACCCTCGCCTTTATCTCCGGCGCCTCCGCCCCTATACCTAGCACGCCCTCCATCATATCACTCGTTCTATTTCTCGAACAAGATATAAATTGGTTGCGCAATGCTCGTGAAGGGGGCTCATGACCTAAGCATCAAAAGCGCATCCCTGAATGCAGCCGCCTCCCTCTCCACGTCCGCAACATTATGCCCTCCTGCTATCCTTACTGTGGGCGCGACACCATCCGGGAATATCCTGGTATCCTCAAAACCGAAGCTCTGCCCCAGCTTGCAATTGCGGTTTATGAACTCGCTGTCCATGAGCGTCTTGGCGAGGGCTGCCTGTCCGATACCTGTGCACTGTATGAAAAAGACCGGGGTGGCCCCGTCCGGGTAGAGCCTGTTGGCGATCCCACTATTGGGGTGCGTGCTAAGGTTGGGATGCGATACCACAAAAACGCTCCCATCACCCTCTGCATCATGGCAGGCCCTCGCAATCTCGAGCGTGTTGCAGCACATGCGCCTGTTCTTCTCGTCGAACTCCGCCTTCGAGTGCGCGCCCACGACCTGGGCGAGCCTCCTGGCCTGATAGAATGACGGCATGCTCCCTAATGAGATCCTCCGCTCCCACAACTCAGAGCGCAGCTCATTGTCGTGCGTGTAGACGATGCCGACCATCTCTACGTTGTCGCTGAACGCCTTCATGCCGCTCTCTATCACCGCAACTCGGAAGCCCCTCCTCAGGAGCCTTTCCGGTGGCACGAGCGTTGGCGTCGGCAGCGTGTTGTCTAGTATTATGAGCGGGCAGGACTGGCGAAGTGCATCCATGGAGAACAGCGCGTCGATGTCTATGACCGGGACGTTCGGCCCGTTTGCGACCGTCTCAAGCACAATGATGTTTGGTCTATGCCTCCTCAGCGCATTCCTGATGTTTTCTGTAGAGAGCGTGTCTACCCTTACCGACTTTACGCCCCTTAGCGGCAGCTGGTCCCCTAGGTAGACCCTCGTTCTCGAATACTCGTCATTGGCATGCAGCACGACGGTGCCCAAAGCTGGCGACGCGGCCTCAACCAGCGTGTTGATCGCGGACATTCCGTTCGAGAAGACGAGCACGTGCCGCGACTCTATTCCGATAAGTTCGGCTATCTCGGATTCCAGCTTCTCTATCTCCTTCGTGCCGTCCCTGGGGTAGAGATCGACATACTCGTGCCGCTTCCTCATCCCCATCGCATCCATGAAGCCCTCAACGCTACCGAAGGCTGGCACAGAGATGCTGGAGCTTCCGCCATTTCTTGCCACGTCCGGCCTGGCCGGCGTTACTACCCTCTCCATAAAAACACGTTAAAAAACCGTTCCGCTCTGCTTTTAAACCATATGCTGCAAAAAGACAATGCGATTACAAATTATGCTCCATTCGAGCGGCGATGGATCAGCCTAGGGCCAGCAAGGTATTTAATGGGCCTTAGAGATATAGCTAGCATGGTCGAAGGCACCGGGGATTCAGGCGACAGCGACGCCAAGGAGCAGGGATGGGCTGGAGACAGCTCCGCAGATGGTGGGGGCGCAGATGGGGAGGATGGCAAACAGGGAACAGGCAAAGAATATGGCAAGAGTGGGGAGCAGTCCGAAGGCGACGCGGCAGCCCTAAAGGATTCCACCAATGCAAGCGACGACTCTGCTGGGGAAGACGCCGGCGATGAGGCCCACAAAGAGGGCGGGGACGAAGACAGAGGATCTGAAGATGATAAGGATGCCGAGACCCCTGTGAAGAAGGCCCAGGCGGTAGCGATAGAGGCGCAGCCTGGCTCCGGCCCAAAATACAAGAGCGAGATGAAAGGGCTTATATACCAAGGGGGAGAATACAATTCCAAAATGGGCGAGAGCGCCCAGGAGGCCGGGAGAATGGATGATAACATGGCTGAGGGTCAGGCCGCAGAGCAGAGCACAGGACAGTACCCTGAATATGGCCAGCCATCATCTGCCGCCCCCGAGGTCGGGCCGAAGGGCCAGCCGGACGTACAGCAGGACTACTCCATAAGCGAGGGCCCTAGCAGGGTGAAGATCCTCATATCAATAGCAATATTGGCGATCGCCATAATCGTAGCCGCCGTCTTCCTTGGGGGCAAGGCGCATAAACCAACGACCTCGACCAGCACGATACCTCAGAAGTATACAACAAGCGTAGGCAACCAGATAATCCGCTCGGCAGCGAACCAGAGCAAAATAATCATATCAAACCTCAACATCCTATACAACTACACCGGTCCCTCCACCAACAATACGACCAACCAGTCGTGTAGAACTTCTACACATAGCACAGTCATCTCATACTCTGCAGAATTCAATTCCAGCGCCCAGTCCTATCTTTACACCACGTTCAATACCGGGCCCTGCATGCTGGTCGTGACCAACATAAGCATCTCGACACCAGGGTTCAAGGTGATCTCCACCTCCCCTGCAACGCCCGACTCCATACCTCCAAACTCACAGCTCTATATGGTCCTCACATACCAGATGCCGGCCACTGCCTACGTTGGACCGATATCCTTGAAGGTAAACGAGAGGTAGCGCAGGTCATCGCAGCATGAGCACCGCCAGGTCCTCGAAGAAATAGTGGCGCTTGCCGACGAGCTCTGCACCTTGGCGTTCGATGTCCTGTCCATACCGGTCGAGCGAGCTCTCAAGAAGGAGCGCTATCCCACCCTCCCTCAGATGCCTCCTGTACTCGCCAATGAACCTGTCTATGACTGCGCGACCGTCAGGCCCTCCGTCAAGCGCGGCGTCCGCGCCTCCCTCGTCCGGAAGGTACGGCGGGTTGAATATTATAGTGTCAAAGTCGCCCCCTATCCCGGCGAACATGTCAGACACTATGAACTGGCCATCAACCTCATTCAGCTCGGCATTCCGCTTCGCTGCCTCTATGGCGCGCTCGCTTATGTCCGAGAAGGTTACTCTGCATCCTCTCAACGCAGCGGTTATGCCCTGGATCCCGCTCCCTGTGCCCAGGTCGAGAACCTCCCCAAATGCGCGCTCCCCGACCAGCTCTGCAAGCAGCTGAGAGTCCTCCCGCGGCTCATAGACCCCGTCGAAGTTCTGAATTCTCGCATCCATGCCTATTGTTCGGCGCTACAGCTTAAATATTAGGAAGG
>JAJYUY010000014.1 GCA_021792295.1 Microcaldota archaeon
AAGAAACCATCAAAACGTCCTGGCGAGTTCCTGTACATCTATTTTTCGAAGAAACTCTGCGAAGATCAGCTGCACAAAAAAGAATCGAAGTTCAGGAAAAGGATGGCAAAAGGCGACGAACTTATCAAAAAGGCGAAAAGGCACAAGGCCGTCTGGGGTTATTCATTTTAATAAGCTTTCTTGCGGGGAGCATCAGAACCGCGCAAGCAAGGGGCGGAAGCGTTAGACAGATGCCGTATGGTTCAGAAACCATATATATTTCGAAACCGCATAGTTGTGAGGTGAATTTGAATGGCCGAATTAAGCCGGGTCGGCGAGAGCAGGTTTGGCAGGCTGCTTAGGGCCGGCGCGGCCGGGGCTGTTGCTGCGGGGGCGATAGCGATAGTTACGCCGGGCAGGACAGCGTGCGCGATGGTTTTCAGGCATGATGTATCGAACGTGCGCAGTTATGGCGGGGCGAGATGGGGGGGCAGGCGATGGGACAACCGGGGGGATAACGACTGGCAGGTGAACTTCGGGCTTAATGATTGGGGTTGGAACAGGGGATGGAACAGATGGGGGGTTAATGCCGGATGGAGCGATTGGGGATGGCGGAATCCTGGATGGGGTGGATATGGGTGGGGCGGAGGATGGAACGGATGGCAGGCGAATCCGTGGTGGAACAATTCTTCCTGGTGGCAGAGCCCTGGATGGGACTATTGGGGAGGGTGGAATTCGTACCCTGGCGCCTACACAGGATACTACCAGAACCCTGTGGGCAGCTATGATCTGACGACGTCCATCCAGATGCAGCAGTGGGAGCAGGCAGAGCAGGAGCGGGCGGCGGAGGCGCAGGCGCTGGCGGCGCAGCAGCAGAAGATGCAGAACGAGATAAACGCTGCGGTTGACTCGGAGGACAGCGGATACACGACGGGCCAGGGGCAGCGCGAGGAGGAGCAGGCGATCGTGAATTCCGGCGTATACGGGTTCGGGGGCACGGACAGGACCGACCCGTCGGATTACATAGCGGCAAGGGCGCCGGTAGAGCCGCCGGGCTTCATACTGCCCGCAGGATGGAACAGGAGCGCAAGGGACCTGGGCTTCATGCTGGACCACACGAGAACAGCCGCATACCAGAGGGCGTACGGCGACGGAAGTGCGCAGCTCGGAGGCGAGACGTGGAGCAGGTATCTTTCTCGCATGCTGAACAGGACAGGAGCCGCACGGCAGGGAACCGGTACAAATGTTCCGCGCCGTGCTTCAGCTACACAGCCCGCCGCGGCCGCTTCCGATCCGCGGACAGATCCATTGTCTACGACGATGCATGATGCTGTCGGGTTCGTAGGTAGGAGCGCAGGCGGGTTCGCCGAATCGGCCGGCAATGGCGCGTTATCGGCACTTGACAGGGCGGGCGGCAACCTTGGGGGGTTCGCTAGCGAGGCCGGCAGGATAACCGGGAAGGCGCTAGGATACGGCGCTATTGGGGTCGGGAGCCTCGCGGCCCTCGGCATTGCCGGTATTGCCGGTTTGGGAGCCGCTAGGGCCGCCAAGGACATGCTGAGACGCTGACGCGCCGACTACTTTCGCACGAGCGCCTTCAGCTCGGAGGTGAGGGTGCTTATCTTCCTTAGCTCCTTCTTCTCCGCAGCAGTGTTTGGTTTCTTGTCTTCCATGTGCTCCTCTATGGCCTCGAGCATCGCGACCCATTCCTCTGCGTCCTCTTTGACGATCTGGAGGACCGCCTGGTCCTTCGATAGGAGGTCTAGCAGCTGTAAGATGAGCTTATTGTCAGCAACCTCCTCGCCCCTGTTGAGGCGCTCTGTTATGTGGCCCCTCAGCTGCGATATATCATCGCCTCTCGGCGTCTTATTTATCTCGATCACGTTCTCGATCCCGGAGAGAAACCCGTCGAGTGTATCGATGAACCTGTCGATAAGATCGTTCAGCGAAAGCCCCTTAATCTCCATAAGTATCCCTAATATATCGAAGGATAAGCCTTAAATATTAGGTTCGACGTAGCCATTATGGTGGTCCGATGGATAGTAGACGCGTGCACCCGGGCAGGCAATGGATGGGGATCAACACTGACACGTTTGCAGACTTCAGGTACGTTTTCGCCGATGGCGGAGATAGCGTGATGAGGATAGATTCCAAAGGCAACATCGATGTGGTGTCGAATACGTCGCGCGGGATCAGGCTGATAACAGGGAAAATCAGCATAGGAGGCACAGGAGAAACGTCATTGAAGCCAGCCCCGGTGCTTCGTGTGGGGTCAGGCTTCGGTTTCGAGATGCTAGATGGCGGCCAAATGAGCTTCGATGTGAAGGCGATAAAACCGGTCGACACGTTTTTCAAGGAGCCAGAGGAGGGTAGCACGAGGGGAAGTAACTCTGACATGGTGGATAGATTCTACGATTGGTACAACAAGGCCTCCAAAAAGGGCGGGCGGCGAAGACCTGACGCGCCGTTCATAGATGTGTGACCTCCTCTGACGAAGTTGGGAGAATGGGTATTTATATTTCCATCTCCGCAAGATAATGGTGAGTTCGATGATGGGCCAGAGAGCCTTCGAGAAGGCGGCAGACAGCTACGCCAGAAACGAGTACAGAACAGCGTGGGGCACAGGGTACCTGAGCATAACAACCGAATACTACAATGACATAAAGGGCTGGGCGAAGCCGACCCAGGAGGAGCACGACAGGATAGAGAGGGCGCTCGCGGACCTGCGGAGAAGCAACAGCGAGGCGAACCAGGTTGCGGTGTGGAAGGAGCTCAACGCCCTATGGCTCAGGAGCACAGACTCGCTCGGCCAGCAGGAGAAGGCGCGGTTCATCAACGCGACCGGCCAGACAAGCACCCGCGCCAAGGCGCAGGAGGTCTGGGGGGATATGCTTGTTGAGCACGTAAAGAGCAACCCGGCCGTCGATATCGATGTCCCTGGCGCGCAATACTACAACCACTTCAAAGCGAGGATGCTTAGCGGGATCAGGGATCCCCATGAGGTCTGGCTGGTGCACAAGGTGCTGATGGACTCGTGGAAGAACAGCAGGAGGAGGGGAGCGGGCGCGCCGCCTCCGCCGCCGGTGATGAACCGTACGCAGCAGGGACAACGCCCAAATCAGAGCGCCGGCCAGCAGCAGGCATCGCAGCAGGGGGATCAGGGGGTAAGGCGCAGGTCGAGGGGCGACATCCTGAGGCAGATACAGGAAGACGAGATACTGAAAAACGGGACGACAGCGCAGAAGAGGAGGCTCGCGCGGACGAGCGCGAGCCAGGACACGCTCAGGAGGCTTGCGGACAGCGCGCACGCCACCATAGTGCTCGCGGTGATACACAACAAGAACACAGGGGACGACATACGCGACGGCAAGGCTGGGCACAAGAGCAGGTTCGTCAGGGCCGCGGTGGCCGAGGAGACAAAAAACCCAGCCACCCTTGCCAAACTCGGCGCGGACAAGCAGAACATAGTCCTGCTCAAGGTCCTGAGCAACATAAATACGGACCCGCTGACGATCGACACGGCGATAAACCAGCTCAGGACCGGCAGTGGGATAAGGAAGCTTACCGAGAGGGCGGAGCTCTTCAGGCTCAGGAACATCGCCACCATGGTTAGCAAGGACAGCCTGTTCGAGGCGGCGATCAACAACATCAGGACCAGCAAGGCGACGCTGAAAAACATTGCGGCCGGCGGGCTGATCACGGAGAGGGGCGGCATTGTCGGGCTCGCCAAGAGGAGGCTCGAGGAGGATGAGATACTGGAAATAGGCACGGGGTCCGATAGGCGCGAGCTGGCCTCCACATCATGGTTCCAGAGCACGCTCAGGAAGCTTGCGCAGAGCGGTGATGTGAGGGCGGTCGTGGCGGTGATCGGGAACAGCCGGACCAAGGAGGACATACTTGAAGAGATCAGGGCTGGCGGGCTTGGGGACAACCCCGCCGTGAGGGCTGCGCTCGCAGCCCGTCAGGAAAGTGGAAGGTAAGCGGGGGGTGGAGATGGGAATGACAAAGAGGCGGCAAGGCGATGGCGGTCTGGAGGACAGGAAGATGCGCTATGGCATGCTGATACGCATGTACAATTCAGGGAACGAGTCGACGATCGCCAGACTTGCCTCGAAATCGGCAGGGATGGACGACACGTTCAGGGAGTCCATGCTGGGCGCGGCGATACGCAACCTCGCCAGGAGGGGCGCGGCGCCTAGCGACCGGCTTATGAGGACACTGGAGGCGCTGATGCCGGGCAGGACGGCGATGGCGCGCAGGAGGATCTGACGCAGTGCAGGAAGCCGGCCATCGTGTGTTCCATCAAAAGCGCTTTTAACCTATCCCTCCAACTATTATCAATAAGTGGGTAGTCACAACTATTTCTGCTTTTTAGGTGCATAGATTGAAGGAATTTAGGGAATTTGGCCTCAAGCCTGAGCTGCTTGCGGCGCTTGACAGGATCGGCTTCCGCAGCGCGACAGAGGTGCAGGAGCAGGCGATACCGATGCTGCTGCAGGGTAAGGACGTCATAGTCAGGTCGAAGACGGGGAGCGGAAAGACAGGCGCATTCCTTGTGCCGATCCTCCAGATGCTTGAGCGCAAGGGGCATCCGCAGGCGCTGGTGCTTCTGCCGACGAGGGAGCTTGCGCTCCAGGTGACATCGGTCGCAAAGAGGCTGAGCCATGGAGGGCTGAGGGTCGTTGTCGTCTACGGCGGCGCATCGATAAACGTGCAGATGGATGAGCTGTCTAGGGGGGCCGACCTTGTCATCGGCACGCCGGGTAGGGTCATCGACCTGATGGACAGGGGGGCGCTGAGATTGCAGGGTGTCAAGTTCATGGTGCTGGACGAGGCGGACCTGATGCTCGACATGGGCTTCATAGAGGATGTCGAGCTGATAATGTCCATGACCCCGAAGGAGAGGCAGACGATGCTCTTCTCGGCCACGATGCCGAGGGAGATAATCGACATATCAAGGAAGCACATGAGGCACGACGCGGTCAGGCTGACGGTCGGGGAGGAGGAGAAGCTTACCGTGGAAACGATAACGCACAACTACTTCATCGCGAACGGCCGGTTCAAGTTCGCCGCGCTGCTCGCATACATAGATCACTTCAAGCCGGCAAAGTGCATAATATTCAGCTCCACGCAGCGGGAGTCCGAGTTCATATTCCAGTTCCTGCGCGAGAACGGAATGGACGTCATACTGATGCACGGAGGCCTCACGCAGGCGAAGAGGGAGCACTCGCTGAGAGAGTTCAGGGAGCACGCGCGCTTCCTCATATCGACCAACCTTGCGGCAAGGGGGCTCGACATACCCGATGTCACGGACATAATAAACTTCGATGCGCCGGACGAGCCCAAGACCTACGTGCACAGGGTCGGGAGGTCGGCGAGGATGGGCAAGGACGGAAGGGCGTTCACCATATTCGGCTATGAGCAGAAGGATCTCATGCAGGCGACAATGCGCATAGCCAACGTGCGCATGCACCACATACACCTCGAAACGGACAGGTACAGGAACGTGCAGCTGCCGGAGAGGACGCGCGGGGACAGGAGGCGCAGCTTCCACCAGAGGGAGAGGACAGGGGACAGGAACTTCAGGGGCCATAGGCCAGGCAGCGGGCGCTATGGCGGGAGAGACGGTAGGAGGGAAGGAGGGGGCTACGGGGGCAGGCGCGGAGGATACAGGCCCAGACAGGGGTAGGGAGGATCAGGAGAGCCTAACACGGCCAGATCTAACGGTCGAACCGCCGCATTATGCGCGGTATGTATTCCACCACGTCGCTCGCTATTATGTGGTTTCCCTTCTTGGAATAGAGGCGATCGCCGATCAACGAGTGCAGGTACGCACCGGCCACTGCGCTGGCGAACGGGTCCTTTGTCATGGCGGTGAAACCGCCTATGATCCCAGAGAGAACGTCGCCAGTGCCCATTACAGCAAGCGCTGCGTGTCTTGACCTGACGAGCTTGGCCCTGCGGCCGTCCGTGATAATGGTCTCGTGGCCCTTGAGCAATACAACGCAGCCCATACTGTTTGAAAGCGCGACAGCCGCCGCGACCCTGGAGGAGGTGCCGCTTTTGCGGACGTTGCGGCCATACAAGAGCGCGAACTCCTTGTCGTTGGGCGTTATTATCGTGTTGGCGCTGAGATGCCGGCCTTTCCAATGAACGGCGTATGTGGCGTCGGCGTCTACGACGGCTACCTTCCCCGCCCTCCCCAAATACGAGATCAGCTCATAAAGTGCGGAGAGCGTCCCTGCAGAGCGGCCGGCCCCGATGCCTACGACGACGGAATCGAAGTGGGCCGCCGCGTCTTTGAGCACCGGCAGGTTCCTTGCCGTTATGTCGTCGCCTGGGAGGCCCCTCACGATTATGCTTGCAGACAGCTTCCTGTTCACATCCGCTATCCCCTTAGGGACGTATGCGACAGCGTACCCGGCCCCGGTCCTCATCGCAGCCAGAAGGTTCTGGGCCGCGTTCGACGCGAGAGACGGGGCGCCGTGAAACTCGTGGCTTCCCCCCACCACCATCACCTTGCCGTGATCCAGCTTGCCGGAGCCCATGTCCCTTGGGACCGAGGCGCGCCTGATGTCGCCAGGCCCGGCAACGCTCCATGTAATCCGTTTAGAACCCATATTCGTTCTCGCCCCAGGCCAGCTCCATGAGCTCCTCGAGCCTCCGGGGCTCGGTGGATTTTGGTTCATCGGCGCGCCTGCCTGCCGCAATGGCCCCTATGTAATCCATCAGCGCCTCCTTCTCGGCATCGGTCTCGACCTCGTATGCCGCGATGTGCCGCGCCTTGGACCTGTCGCCGCAGTAGTCGACCGATTCCGCTATTATGTTCTCCCTTATCTTCTCTTTTCCGTAGCCTCTCCCCTCCATGCGGGAGAGCAGAAGCCCCAGCGGCGCCCTCACGACGACCATGAGGTCGGGCGTCACGTCGAGGTCGGGCAGCAGATGCCCCACGAGTATCATGTGCCCTTTTCTGCCGTTTGCAAGCTCCTCAAGCTTCGATGACAGCGCGTTCATCCTTACGATCTTGGTGCCGTCGGGATCCTTGCCGGAGAAGAGCCTGAATTTCTGGACGATGTCGTTAACCTCTATTAGTTCAGCGCCGATTTTCTTAGCGATATCTGCTGCGAATGTGCTCTTGCCGACCGCCGGCGTCCCTGTCACCCCGATGAGAAGCGATTTGGGTATCACAATCCCCTTATAGAGTCCTGCGCCTCGCCTATCATTCGGTTGAGCTCCACCTTGCTCGCGGTGAGCAGGCTGCTGCTCGTCATGGGCGGCCTAACGCCAACGACGTACCCGCGCTCGCCGGCGAAGAGCCAGCTGCCGATGCTGTAATCAGGGTAGGCGGCGGTCATGTCTACTATGAAGCTGGATGATTCGACAAGCCTGTCAATGAACCTTGTCGTTTCCGTGTTCATCTCCCCTATGTAGAAGAGGTCCCTGCCCCGCTTTGCGAGCTCGAACGATGCCGGCCTGAACACAGGCACCCTGCTCTGCCTTGCGTGCGCTGCTATGTAGCTGGAAAGGCGCGCGGTCAGCTCGCCGGCCCTCAGCGCGTGATCGTGCATCCTTGCGTCATTCTCCCTTGCAGAGGATATCATCTCGTCAAGGCGCTTGTTGACGTACTCGCGCATGTTGGCGAGCGCCCTCTCGGCCTTCTCGCCGGTGAACGATGCGGGATCCTCCAGCATCGCCGTGAGGGACAGCCCGAACCTTTTCTTGAGCTCCCTGTCCATCCCCCTGAGAACGCCACTGGTGTACTTGTCCATGGGATCCACCCAGATTAAATCGCACGCTAACTATAAATCGGTTTGGTAAGTGATCTTACTTTTAAGAAAATCAGGCCTTCGCCAGAATGGCTTACACTATCAAGGTTAACGCCCTGTTCATAAATTCTTCTTAATTCCAGTAGTTTGCCAACTGTCGACGTAAATGACCCTCACTTCCGCTAATGCGAAAGGTTGATAGATTTTTCCATCGATAGAAGAATCGGCGGCAGTAATCCTGTTGACGACCAATTGCAGGAGTAGACGCTTACAAACGTTAGCGGTTCGTTTACTCTATTTTACTAGTCGCTTTTAGGGGCAGAACCAACAATCATAAGTGCCGCATGGTATATATTGTTTCCATGCCAAAACAGTATGATTGAATGTGGGACACTATACCGGATCGTGAGGTGATCATGGAGACCATGAGGGCGCTCGAGCGGAATGGGATTCGTGCCGAGCTCTTTGAGGACGGCGAGGGGGCGAAGGCGCGCGCTCTGTCGCTAGTTCCAAAGGGCGCAAGTGTCCTCACCGCCACATCCATCACCCTCGATTCACTCGGCATAAGCAAGGATATCGATGGGAACCTTGGATACGCATCGTTCAGGGAGAGATTCCGCTCAATTGGTGATGCGGATGAGAGGCTTGCCGCGCGCAGAGCGCTTGTGAATCCCGATTTTGCGCTTGGCAGCGTACAGGCGGTCACGCGGAGCGGCCATCTCTTCTTCGCGACGAAATCCGGCAGCCAGCTACCGGCCTACGCATACAGTGCAGGGAACGTGATACTCGTTGTCGGCACGCAGAAGATAGTGAAGGACGACGCCGAGGCGGTAAGGCGCATAGAGGAGAGATGCGTGCCCATGGAGCAAAAGAGGATGATGGGCGCATACGGCATTGGCACATCATTCAACAAGATGCTTGTCATAAGGAGGGAGGATATCGAGGGGCGCACGCGCGTGCTCTTTGTAAACCGTGAGGTCGGGTTCTGAGACGAAGATAATAAGGTCCCACGAAAGCGGAGCGTTGAAGGCGAGAGTGGACACGCTCGAAGACATGTGGACGGTGCAGCGCATATTCTTCGCCGACCTGATGACTCCCATTGAGCCGGCAGGGGGTGGATTTTAAGCTTGTGAAGAATGTCGAGCCTGTTGTAAAGAATCGGATAGTTAGCGTGAATGACGTGAAACAAATCGGGGAGAGCGTTTCAGGGGAGCTTGGCTTTGTTGCAGAAGCGATAGAGACATTGAAAGAAAACGTCAATGTGCCCGTCATAGGCTTCGCTGGCAGGCCATTTACCACCGCATGCTACCTCATAGAGGGCAGGCGCTCGGAGAGGCTTGAAGGGACGAGGAGGTTCATGAGGGAAAAGCCGAAGGCATGGGATGTGTTGATGGATAAACTCTCAACGCTCATTTCGGATTACATGATGATGCAGGCTAGCGCAGGAACCGACGCGTTGCAGCTTTTCGATAGCTGGAGCTGGGTGCTCGACAGAGAGAGCTACCGCGAGTACGTTATGCCATATACAAGGAAGATATTTGAGAGCCTGAAAAGGAGGGGCGCAAGATTGCCGTTGATACACTTCTCGCTTGATTCCGGTGTGATGGCTGGCGAGATTTCGAGTACAGGCTGCGACGTTCTCAGCATCGGTTCCACAAACGGCATAAATAGCGCATGGTCTAAAATTGGGTTCAAGAAGGCCATACAGGACAATCTCGATCCAACAATGCTGGAAAAGGGGGGCAGGAGATGAGGGATGCGGCAAAACGTATATTAGACTCGGTTAACGGGAGGCAGGGACACATATTCAATCTGGGCCATGGCGTTTTGCCCGTCACGAGACCCGAAAAATGTTAGTGAGCTCGTCCAGCTTGTGCACTCCAACAGCGAACATGCGCAATAGCTCTTGATGAGGGATCAGCAAAAAATCGGATTCTTTTCGAACCTGCAGGTTTTACAACGCCTTGAAGAGCATCAACACAGCAAGTACTATGAGGAGCACAGCGATCGTCGTCTTCAGTTTTGGGATATTTGTCTTATGCGACATCTGCGATCCTATCCTCGCCCCGATAAACACCGCGATAGCCAATGGGATTGCTATCCATAAATTTAGCAGGTCCCCACCAGCAAGATGGCCAAAGAGCCCCATCACGGCGGACGCACCGGCATAGATCGTTGTGATGCCTATTGTGATGCGCATCGGAACCCTAAATATCAATATGAATATCGGCAGTAAAAACAGCCCACCGCCTACCCCAAGCATACCCGAAATAAAACCAAGGCCCAAGACAGTAGGTATCAGAACTCCGAGAGAAACCGAATAATGATACTCCCCGTATTTCCTGTTCCAGACAAATAGTTTAGGGACAATCTTATGCATCTCCCCCTCTTTGGTATGGTCGTGTCTGTAAATCAGGAATGCTGAGGCGCACAGGAACACCGCAAAAACCACCGTAATGATCTGGGTGTTTATAAGATGGGATGCATAACCTCCAAAGAACGCTCCAATGGCCACGGCCGGTATAATAAACAAGAGCATGTGCCAGTCTATTGCCTTTTTACTATGAAAAACGATCGCCGCTGATAAAGTCGAGATCATAATCATGAACAGACTGATGGTGGAAGCCTCATGTATGTTAACGTTTGCTATCTCCAGTACCGGAACATACGCAGTACCGCCACCCATGCCAATCATTGCGAATGGCGCCGCCAACGCCATTAAAATCGTGGCTAACAGAATTATTATTACCGTTTCCATCGCAAATACCAATCATTTTTCGTATTCGCTGCATGGTATACAATACGGCTTATTGTCTTTGAAGCGCACATACCTCTCAAAAACGTATTCACCGCATTTGGCGCATTTTGTTTTGTTGAAAGAAGATTTTGGCTTGGCTAACTTATAGTCAGGCAGCCTCTCTATCTTGAAAACTTTCTCGTCAGGCTGTTCATACATCCAGGTTATGGCCTTATTGGTGACTTCGTCAGGTATCTCTGAGGGTTCCACTCCCTTTTTCCTATATGCGAAAAATTCATGGTTTCCGAGTTCATCCAAGAATTCAGGCTTAAGCGCGATGCGAATCGCTCTATTTTTTGGGCTGTAGAACGTTGCGGCCAGCTTTCCCCAGAATGTCTTTTCAATAAGTGATTTTCCATATGTAGCACCTGTTGCAATCTGAATCCCGTCAATGAGGCAGGTCTGCGGATGGCCGATGCCTAACTCTAAACTCACAAAGAAATTGTGGTTCTTCTCATGTTCAATCCTAAGCTCCTTCATCGCAAGTTTTGCCATGCGGTAGCCAAGCGGCATGAATGGGCAACGGTGCCCATGAAATTCCCATGCCCATTCCGGCGGCATGATCCCCAGATTCGTATTACTTTTCATTTATTCACCTAATCGTCTAATCGTCTACAATTATCGCATCCTTACGGTAAAGCTGCCCTTTTTTGATTTGAGCATCTGTATGATGGACTCAACCAGGACAATTACAAATACCGCAAATAGGAACATGTATAGAATAATTGAGACAACTTTGAATGGGCTGAAAAGGCTGGATAATGCCATCGTGCCCAAAGTGAATGCTGCCGTAGGGAATACGTAGCTCCACCAGCCAATATGAAACTTGAAGCCTGACCTTAAGTATTTGTTAAGTAAAAGCAGGTTCACCCCAATGGCCCATATGCCAAAGCCCCAGAAGGTTATACCCAATAGAGCGCCGAATGGAGCCAGGTTAACGTGAAATATGGTTCCCGCATAAGCCGAGATCTTTAAAAAATCAACTATAAGGATCCCAATCGGAGCCAAAAGGATGTAATTTGTAGGCGCAAGTTCCACGGGGGGCAGGGTATGGTTGACTAACCTTAAAAAGAGCGTGCTAAGGGTCAACATAAATAGCATGAAACCGATTCCAAAGAAGACGAGCCCGACAACCATTGTTATTGCACTGATGGGATACATGAGCACCGCATTAGTGACTAGAATTGTGGCTACTGGTGTGATAAACCACCCTCCGTGCAATTGGTCTGGTTTGACGTTCATGTTTGCGAAGAAGTGGTATGATAAATAAATTGCTAGGACAAAGATCAGGCTGGCGCCGTAAACGAGCAGGCCCAGATTAATGGATCCCGGAAGCAGGTTCCAGCATAGAATTGCCAGGATTACTGCAGAAATTGGCTGGAGCGCATAGAAATTTCCAAGAAGAGGGTGTTTTAGCTCAGCTTTGACGATTTTTGTATAGCGGATAATTTTAATTAGAAACAATGCTGAAAAGAGGGAAAAGAAGAATATCAAAATCAATGCCAGCGGAGCAACCAGAAACGGGAAGAAAGATTTGGACGCTATGACAAATCCTCCCGTTCCAAGGATTGAACCAAAACTCATTATGGAAAATTTATTGATTTTCAAATACATCACCTATGTTATATTAATTAAGCGCTTTTCTTCAACAACCTCCGAATGCGTTTGTCTCTTATATTGTAGATTATCTGTTTTCCTTCCTTCCTGTTGGAGAGTATGCCCGCCTTTTTTAGGTATTTAAGCTGCAACGAGACTGTTGGTTGCGCCCTACCGACAAGCTTTGGCAGTTCGCATGCACATCTCTCTTTTTTAGCGAGAGCTGAGACTATCTTGTATCTGGTCTTATCGCCCAATGCCTTAAAAAATATGTAATCGTTTTCGTCAGCGTTCACAAACATATTTATGAATGTAAATATATAAATACATATACCTCTTCTTCCAAGTTGGGGAGTAAAATAGATGTGGTTCCATAGTAGATTGTTGATCATTATGGGGCCCACACCACCGTCTACAATTATAAGGGACGTGTACTCCTATAAAAGGTTATAGAATTTCGCAGACATTTCTCACCAACCAGGAATTGCGAATTTTTCTGCGAAAAACAGGCAAAACAGGTCTCTGTCCGAAATGTGGAGTTCATTGCAGAAGGATCGAAAATGAACGTGAAAGAACGATAAGGGGCATGGATATCGCAGGAAGAACTGTAAGGATAACGTTCATTGAACGTAAGATTGTATGCAAATGCGGCTTCAGAGAGTTAGAGGTTCTGGATTTCGTTGACAAATACAGCTTCTATACGAAACGATTTGAGGAGTATGTGGCACTACTTTGCGAAAAAATGACGAATAAGGATGTTGCAAAAACCTGCTACATTAACTGTAAATCAGTAAAGGACATAGACAAGAAATCGCTCTCTCTACGACTGGGATTGGAGTTGATGAAGTTGCCTACGAGAAGGGGCACAAATACTTCACAATCGTCAGAGAGCTCACGAAAAATAGGGTTATCTGGATAGGTATCGGGAGGAAAAAGAGGTTCTCGACCAGTTCTTTCTGGAACTTGGCCCATCAAAATCGGCAAAGATTACGGTAGCGACTATGGACATGTGGGATCCATTTATTGCGTCGGTAAAGGAGCATTGCCCAAATGCTGATATCGTGTTCGATAAATTTCACGTCAGCAAGAAGGTAAATGAAGCACTTGACGCAGTAAGGAAAACCGAATTCGGAAAGGGCGACAAAAGGCTGAGAAAGGTAATGAAGAAAAAACGTTTTGTCATCCTAAAACGACGTAAAACTTTAGACGAAAATGAGAGGGAAACAATCGAATCGCTGAAAGAAAAGAATGACACTCTCTATGGCGCCTATCTTCTCAAAGAGCAAGTACTTGATATCTTTGATGAGAAAAAGAAGAAGACGGCTGTTGCACGATTCGGAATCTGGTTTGATAATGTAGCCTCATCGTGTATATCCCAGTTTGAACCCGTCGTAAAAACGGTGAAAACATACTTCTTCAGTATCCAAAACTACTTCAAACACAGAGTAACCAATGCTGTGCTGAAGGCATAAACAACAAAATCAACGTCATCAAGAGGAAGGCGTACGGGTATAGAGACTTAGAGTATTTCATTCTGAAAATCCTGCAAAGTTGCGGTTGGAGAACTCCCTAATTATGGCGAAGAACCTGATTTTCAAGTCCCTCAATGATTAACCCGTAACATATTCTGACTTTGCGGTTCTTGCCGCTAGGTCGGAGGAATTAACATAGTAGTCCCTATTATCTTACTCGTATGGGTGGATTCGGGCCTCGTTGCCGTAATCGCACATTGTGAGTAGCGGGCAACCTTTACATATTGGGGTGACCCTGCAGTTCCTCTTCGCAAGCTCCACGAGTTGCGCGTGGTAATCCTTGTAGAGGAGTACGCTCGCTTTTGTATTGTTGGTAAAATAGCGCTGTAAAAATAGATAGTCGGCCCCTGCAAGCCTCTTGTCAACCCTGCCCATTATCCTCTTCGTGTAAGCGTCAATGACGAAGGTTCTCCTACCGGCCGCATAAAGCATTATAGAATCGGCGGTCTCGTCCCCTATTCCGTTGTACGAGAGCAGCACCTTTCTCAGACGAGGACCGGCCAGCCCCATCAACCGTTCGATCGTTCCAAATTCTTTTCTTATCTGAACCGCGATTCCCTTCAGCCGCCTCGCCTTCTGCCTGTAATAACCGGCGCTCCTTATGAGCCCCTCCAGCTTTCTTATGTTCATCTCGGCAATCGCGTCGAGACTTATTGCGTCAGCCTCCCTGAGCTTCGCTATCGCCTTTTCCACGTTGCCCCATGTGGTCTGCTGCGCAAGTATTGCACCGACGAATATTTCGAACGGACTATTCGCCGGCCACCAGTTCTTGAAGCCGGAGGCCGACCTAAGCCTTTTGTAGATAAGGGTGAGCTCCCTCCCGTCGTCCCTAGGCCTCAGAGCTTGACTTCTCCCTTGCTTATCTTCGCGATCATCGCGGCGGGATCCTCGTTCTCGCACTTTACCCCCATACTCTTGCACGTGCCAAGCACCTGCTTCGCCCTTGCGGCGAGGTCCTTGCCGTACATCGACTGCTCTTTCGCCTGCGCGATCTTCTTGAGCTGCTCCAGCGTGAGGTTGCCGACAGTTTCCTCCTTCGTCTTCGCGCCGGTCTGTATGCCCAACTCCTTCATGATGAGCGCGCTGGTTGTTGGGGAGCCGACGTCGATCCTGAAGCTCTTGTTCGCCGTGTCTACGATGACCTTGATGGGTATCTTGATCCCCTCGAACGGCTTCGTCTTCTTGTTTATCTCCTCGACTACCGCGTTTATGTTTATGCCCAATGGCCCGAGCGCAGGCCCCAGAGGCGGCCCTCCGGATGCCTTGCCACCGTCAACCAGCCCGCTTATTACAACTTCCCCCATGCAATTACCCTGAAATAATCATTAATCCGCGTTCGCCTTCTTCACTATCTTCGCTATGCTGGTCTTGACGGTCAGTGCAATCGGGACCACTACGTCGAGTCTTTCCACTATCATGCTCCCCTTCGCCTCGTCAACCTTGAGAACCTTCGCCTGGTATCCCTTGAACGGCCCTGATGTGAACTCTATCAGGTCGCCGACCTCTATCTTGACAATCTGGCTCCTCGACTCGATCAGCTTCTTTACCTCCTCCTCGCTGAGAGACTTTGGCAGGACGCCACGGATATTCTTGCCCTTCGTGATGAACTGCCTGGCCGACACCTCGTCCTCTGCCTCGACGATTATGTAGCCGCGCATCCCATCGACTATCATTATTGAGTAGATGGGCACCTCTGACTTTGCGCTCTTGTTCTGGAGCAGGTTCGCCGCTATCTTCTCCTGGCCCGACGTGACCTTCACAACGAAATACAAACAATCACTGCGCCCTATGCCGTGCTAAGGGTCATTAGAGCACTAGTATTACCGCCCCAAGCTATTTATAACTTGTTGTGGTGTTGTGCCGTAAGAAGTTGACATTTACATTCTAACTTAACTTCGCCACTTTAGGGCAGCGAAGTTATACTAATACGTAGCTCTTGCTATTTGTATAATTACAGCCCTCAATTTGCGGCGCGCAGCCTCTTCCTCATTACAGTCATAAGCGGGGGCTCTCCGTGTATATCTTGTTTGGCTGCCTGTGCAATTCTGAGCCTCTTGGTATCCGGCACGTATGGGGATTTGCTGAGATAACTGAACCAAGTGCGAGTAATACTCACGTCAGGTATGCCTTCTTTCCTGAGCTCCCTTCCTATGTCTATTGCTGCAAGGTACCTCTTTGCAGAATAGCCTGCAAATACTGGATTTTTAAGTATTCTTTCTATTACCTCATTTTCATTTAAGCCGGCAATTCTCCCTGTTCTGCTAAGCTGCCTGAGCACTCTATGGTGGTCTAGGCCTGCGAATGAAGGGAAAGAGAGGACTGCTTTTGAGGCCTGTTCTGCTGTGCAGTTATATGTGTCCTTTATTCCTTGGAGCACTCTATGGTGGTCTAGGCCTGCGAATGGGGGGAAAGAGAAAACTGCTTTTGAGGCCTGTTCTGCTGTGCAGTTATATGTGTCCTTTATTCCTTGGAGCGCTCTATGGTGGTC
>JAJYUY010000035.1 GCA_021792295.1 Microcaldota archaeon
GCACCTCGGCCTCTTCCACATAAAGAGGGAGACGCTCGACGGGTTCGACGCCTGGTTCGAGAGGAACAGGGTCGCCGCCGTCGTGTTCACCAGGTTCATACCGATAATAAGGACGGTGATAAACTTCCCCGCCGGGTTCGCCAGGATGCCGCTGAAGCAGTTCGTCGGCTATTCGCTAGTCGGGATAGTGATCTGGGATGCGGTGCTGATGGCGTTCGGGTATCTTGTCCTCTCGACGCGCAACGCCGAGCTGCTGATGGCCGCAATAGGCGCATTCACCGTCGTGTTGTACATCATTTATCGATTCGCAGGGCGCTCCATAAAACATACGAGCTAACCCCCAAACAACGTCATTCTACAACGGCGAGTCCGCCGCCCTCCCCGAGGGCCCTGTCGAATGTCGCCATGCTGCCTATACTGTTCGCCTCGCACGCTGCAACGCTGCAATAATGCCGCAATCGGTAAAACTGAGGTGCCTTTTGTTCCGGGCCTTGAAAATGCCCCACGCCTCCGCGAATAGACCAGGGTCCGTGTTCAGGAGCAATGCGGCTTCGAGGAGCTTTTCCCAGGTAATGGCTCTTTCCAGGTTTTTGGTCCTAATGGGCAACGCCACCATTACCGGCAAAGTGATTGAGGCATCCAACCGGCCTTTCAATCCGGAAAAGGCAGCTAGGTATAACGCTAAAAGCTTCACCGGCACAAAAACAATGGGTGTTCTCTTGAGCGTTCTCAGCGATCTCCACAAGAGCGGGATCAAGGTGTCGGACATAGCGGCGCAGTACTGGTGCGAGCGCCAGATGGAGCTGAGGGCCAGGCACGGCGCAAAGATAACCAACGAGATAAGGAAGGGCGCGCAGATCCACGGGGAGCTGGAGGACCAGGTGAACGTGCCCATGTTCCTGCAGCCGAAGAGCTATCCCGACTATATGTACAAGCAGCTCTACACGAGCCACGCCGCGCTTGTCTCGCTCAGGGAGAACGGCAAGGGCCGAGAGATACAGATGTACGGCTCCATCGGCGGGTACAGGCTGGTCGGTAGGATAGACATGCTGCAGATGAGCGGGGGCAAGGTCGTCATATGGGAGGACAAGACGAAGGCCAACGGAAAGCCCCCATCGGAGGCGCAGCTGCACACTAACCGCATACAGCTGCTCGTGTACAGGAGGATGCTCGATGACCTGGTATCTGGCGACTACACCGAGCGCAACTTTACCAGGGCATATTCCACCGAAAAGATGGTGCTGACGGCTGAATTCGTAAGGCAGCTGAAGGCGCTGGGCGTTCCAGATCCGGAGATGGACATAGGGCGCATCGCCGGCAGACTCTTCACAGAGTTCAGGGGTCTCGGCAGCGTGTCCGACTCGATGCGTCTCCGCTACCTGCAGCAGAGCACAGGGAATGAGATACAGATTTATAGCTTCGATTACAATAAGGAAGAGACTCAGGGGATAGTGAAGTACGTGCTCGGATACTGGAACGGGGAGAGGGAATCGAACCCCGTGCCGGAAAGCGAGAAGTGGAAATGCGAGTGGTGTGAGTTCTTCGGAGACAAGTGCAAGGTATGGTGGGGGCAGAGGGGCTAAAGATGCCAAGCAATGATATCGAAGATAAGATGGCGTGTAGAGTAGCCTGCCGCCCGCACGCCTTCAAACGTTGGTGCTGATATGTTCTCAAGTGCCGAGCTAAAGAGAAGATACCTGGCCTTCTTCCAGAAGAAGGACCACAAGCTTATACCCAGCGCCTCGCTGATACCTGATAACGACCCCACCGTACTATTCATCACAGCAGGGATGCACCCTCTTGTGCCCTACCTTCTCGGCGAGCCGCATCCAGCGGGGCGGCGCATCTGCAGCGTGCAGAAGTGCATGCGCACAACCGACATAGAGGACATCGGCGACGCGTGGCACCTAAGCTTCTTCGAGATGCTGGGTAACTGGTCGCTAGGCGATTACTTCAAGGAGGAGGCCATAACGATGAGCTTCGAGTTCCTCACAAAGCACCTGGAGATCCCGCTTGACAGATTCAGCGTAACCTGCTTCGCTGGCGACAATGACGCCCCAAGGGATGACGAGGCGGCTCGCATATGGGAAGGGCTGGGCGTTTCGAAGAATAGGATCCACTTCCTGCCCAAGAGCGACAACTGGTGGGGGCCGGCGGGCCAGACCGGACCGTGCGGCCCAGACACCGAAATGTTCTACCATTCAGAGGACATACAGGAGAGCAGCACAGAAGAGTTCTCCAGGCTCTCCAGCCACGGCGGTCCATTCGCCGAGATATGGAACAACGTACTCATGCAGTATAACAAGGACGAGAGCGGCAAGTACAAAGATCTCAGCCAGAAGAACGTCGACACCGGGATGGGGGTGGAGAGGACCACCGCGGTCCTTAACGGATTCGAAAACGTCTACGAATGCGATACGATCGCCCCTATCCTAGATAAGGTGATCTCGCTTTCAGCGCCGGGCACCGCAAGAGACAATAGAAGCGCACGCATAATAACAGACCATCTCCGCGCAGCGGTCATGATACTCTGCGACGACAAGGCAATATCGCCGAGCAACGTGGACCAGGGCTACATCCTGCGCCGCTTCATACGGCGAAGCGTCAGGCACGCGAGGCTGCTCGGCATCAATCACAGCTTCTGTAGCGATGTTGCAAGGGTGGTCGTCGAGGTAATGCGCGACTCCTACCCAGAGGTGGGGAGGAACAGCGCACGGGCGTTCGAGGAGCTCGATAGGGAGGAGGAACGGTTCTCGGCCGCGCTGGAGAAGGGCACCGCCCGCCTTGGGCAAATGCTCCGGCTTCTTGAAGAGGCGCTGCAGAAATCGCTTCCTGCAAAGGACGCATTCGACCTATTCCAGAGCTTCGGCTTCCCCCTCGAGATCACAGTAGAGATGTGCGGGGAGCGCGGCTTCGAGGTCGATGTCGAAGGATTCAACGCCCTGATGAGGGAGCACCAGGACATCTCACGCAAGGGCGCCGAGCAGAAATTCAGTGGAGGGCTGGCGGACCACAGCGATCAGACTACAAAGCTGCACACGGCAACGCACCTGCTCAACGAGGCGCTCAGGAAGGTGGTCGACCCGTCGATCCACCAGATGGGCTCCAACATAACTGCGGCGCGCCTGCGCTTCGATTTCAACTGGGACAAGAGGCTGACGGAAGGGCAGATAAAAGAGATCGAGAAATGGGTGAACGACGCCATAAAATCGG
>JAJYUY010000015.1 GCA_021792295.1 Microcaldota archaeon
ATATCGACAAACACGACCGCCCCAGTCTACATCCTGAAAACGATAGACGGCAGACGAGACTGTATTTCAATTGACCTGCGCCGAAGCCTCGGGCTTCAGCCCGAGGTTATTCACGGATGGCGAAAAAATCTTTCTTTTGGATGGGGAAAGAAGGTGGAAGTGCGCACAAGAATTAGGAATGGAAGAGGTACCAGTAAACGTTATTGCTAAACCAGATCCGTTAGAAAACCTATTACGAATGTTTAATATACATCAGCTAAGAGAGCAATGGAATATTATTGAAACAGCTTGGAAACTTGAGAAAATAATCAAACTTTCTGGAGTTGACAATGAAAGAAGGTTAGCTGAACTAACAGGTATCAGCATAGGACAGATCAGGCGGTTAAAAGTTATTCTCACATTTGATAAGACCTATCAAAATAAGATTTATGATTATTTATCTAAAAGTGGAAAAGGTGTCAAGGCAGATTTCCTCATAGAAATGTTTCCATCGATAAGGAAACTGGAAAAAGAGTTCCCCGAATTCTATACTGAACATAGATACAAGCTGATGGATGCTTTCCTTAAGAAATACGAAGATGGCGTCATAAAAAATGTTACTGACTTTAGAACTTTTAAGAAGGTGCTCAAAAACTATGAAGGCGTTTCAAAAGAAAAAGTGGAGCGACAGCTTTTAGAGTTTCTTGATACGCCAACTCAGAGTATCTATGACTTATATGAAAAAACTTCAAAAACTTATTATAAAGTCGATAATGCTATGGCTCTTTCAGGTAGATTGTCGTCATCTTTAGAAGAGTTGATTAACACTAAGAACCTCCAAAGCGATCCTGATTTCATTATAACATTAAAGGTGTTGGATAAGAGGATAAAAGAACTTTTGAAGAAGTTGGTGTGAAACAATGCCAACTCCTGAACATTATCAATACATAAAGGATATTTACAGTCCTTTAGGTTATAAAGTACGTAAAAACCAAGAAGTGCATCCAAAAGCAAAGAAATTTTTTGCTACTGCATCTAATTCATCTAAAATTATTGCAGTTGATGTTATAGATGATCCGGTTGAAATAAAGCAGATAGGGGAATTATATTCCTTATTTAGAAGTTCTAATATGCCTGTCGATTTAGTCGTTTTGGCTAATTTTGATCCTGTTAGTGCTGCGTTTATAACCACAGCAAGAAAGAGTGGTGTGGGTGTTATAGCAGTAGAAGGAGGCATAGCAAGTTTAGTTTCTGATCCAAATTATGATATGCTGATACTTTCAGATATAAAACTCAGGGCATTTGGAGCTATAGAAAGTATAAACTTTAGTAGTATCAAATATGGGTTTAAACTATTTAGAAATTTAAAGATGATCAAGAGATGTCTTGATGAAATTACTTCGATTCCGACTACAGCTAAAGATACAAATAATCTTTTACAAAGTCTAAGCACAATAATGGATGATATAGACGTTACTCAAATAAAAAAGACCATTAAGAGAAACGACGTCCAAGGTAGCCTAAACAATTTAAAAATATTTTTTAATTATATTGGTAAAAGGGCCCCTAACTCCATATCTGATTTACAAGCAATACATGCAGCTCGTAGTACAAAATTCCCTAATCATTCCAATATGAGAGATTATCATAGAGCAGTAAGATCGCTAACTGGTAAAAACGACCCGACAGAAGATGAACTAAGTAAGTGCTGTCTCAATAAATTTTTAAACGGATTAATAGAAATAAGAGATACGCTCAAATCACCCTAATTCTTGAATTTATGTGCAACTTTGATAATTTAAGTGCAAAATGGACTTTATGTGCAAAGCCCACGCGCCTGGGTTGCATGCCAACAACGGCAGATTCTGAAAGCTTACCCCGATAGCGACTCTATGTCGGCCGTGCCGCTCAGCATCTCCTTCGCCCTGGCGAACGAGAGCGGCCTGAGCCCCCTCTTTTTCGCATACTCGCACTGGTATGCGATGTAGCGCTCGTTCACCTTCGTGTTCGGCTCCACCTGCTTGCAGCGCTCGATGTACTCAACTATAAGCTTTGTCGCCTCTGCGGCGCCAAGCCCTCTCACGTTTGTAAGGTATGGCGCGAGTATAAGGTTCACGGTCCTGTGCCTGACGTCCGCTATCGGGCTCCTCAGCAGCCGCTCTATCCAGCCCGTGCTCCGCTCTCCCGGCCTCGGCCCCACTACCCCCTCCCTCTCAATCACATTCAACCTGTTCGACCTTGCATATGCTATGACCTCCTTCGGGAGATCAGAGTGCCTTATCGGAAGGCCCCTCATAATCTCGCGCTCTGTCATCGCCTCGAGAAGGCCCCTGAGGCCGGCCGCGCCGAGCGCGATCCAGCCCCCGCCGAGCCTCTGGTTCACAAGCCCAGAACCCTCCATCCTCGGCGCATTGCCCACGTATGCCGCAAACGGCACCACGAACCTCCGGCCGTCTGGATTAGCCTCCTGCGCGTCCTGCTCCCGGACCTCCAGCCCGAGCTCTTTTCCCAGCCGGATCGGCCCGCCCCCCTGCTGGGAGAACGCCGCATCAGCCGAACGCCTCGCCTCCGCCCGCGCGTACGCCCTCGCCATGCCTGTGCTGTTCAGGGCGCTGACCAGCATCCTGGAATACAGGTACGTCATCACGTAATCCATCTTGACGTAGGTGAGCCGTGCAGGGACGTATCTCAGGCCCGAGCTCAGCGCAGCCTCGACGTGATCCCTGCTCATAGCGAGGTAGCGCGCGCTTATCGCGTTTGGCTGCTCCGCTACTATCAGCTTCGCCTCGCTTGAGAATGGGTACATGTATGCGATGTCCAGCCTGTCCCCCATGATGATTATTCTGTTGCAACATATTTAAGATTGCGATGGGCAAACCTAGCGATACATTGATAGTCATAGACGTGGAGAGCTCGGGAATAGACCCTGCGGAGAACTCGATACTCAGCATAGGGGCGGTCGACTTCGGCAATCCTGGGCGCAGGTTCTACGAGGAGTGCAGGATGCGCCACGGCGCGCGCTACGAGCAGGAATCGCTCAGGATCAACGGCTTCAGCGCCGAAGGCATAACATCCGGGCCGAAGCCATTTCCGGAGACCATCGTGGCGGACTTCTGTAAGTGGGCTGAAGGGACGGCGGAGCGCACGCCGGCCGGCCACAACGTGCACTTCG
This sequence comes from Microcaldota archaeon, assembly GCA_021792295.1. GTDB lineage: Archaea > Micrarchaeota > Micrarchaeia > Micrarchaeales > Micrarchaeaceae > JAJYUY01. The sequence continues at coordinate 3,152 of JAJYUY010000015.1, forward strand.
ACCTCTCGTTCCTCTATTCCGAAATAAGGCGCTGCGGCATAAGGTTCTCGCTGGGGCACAGGAACGTAGACACGCACACGCTTACGTATGCGCACCTGCTCTCGAGGGGGATAAGCCCCCCGATGAGCAAGGGCAGGACCGACATAACCTCCGACTACGTCTTCGAATATGTCGGCATAGGCAGCGAGCCGCGCCCCCACAGGGCGATCAACGGCGCGATGATGGAGGCGGAGGCGCTCTCAAGGCTGATATACGGCAGTACACTGCTGGAGGAGTATGCGATGGCGCCTATCCCACCATATCTGTTGAGGGCGGCCAAAACGACAAAAGACATAGACTCCCCAAAAGCATAAATATTATTCATAATGCAAGATAGTCCTGTGTTCACATGGCAGAACTAACGCTCGCCGGCGCATGGAGGCCGATGGGGGATGAGCCAACGCAGCTGGAACTGGATTTGCACAAATATGAGATGGATCTCAACACGAATACAGCATACGAGCGCGCTGCGGCGATAGTGCTCTCGCAAGGGGCGACCCGCGATCCTTTCAACCGTCCAATAAACGGCACCCATGAATATGTGGGGAGCGAGATGAGGATAATACTCACGGTAAAGGACAAAATACCGGTGCATGTTGCGGTATTCCACACCGGACTCTCCCCCAGGAAGGTTTTCGAGGTTGAGGCCCAAACAGAAGAGGTACACGCAGGGGACGTCATTAAGACGAGGTTAGTGTCGTTCAAGCTGCTCCATTATGAGATGCCCAACAGGAACACAGACTGGTACTCAAAACTCGGGAACCTAAGCAGCACTCTTGTTCCAAGCCACATCCGCCCAAGGTTCATCGACGAGGAGCAAAACGTGCAGGATGCGCTCAAGCTAAATGCGATGCGTATTTGCGCAGAGGATGGCAGGCTCTACGACGAGTCTGAGTACAACGACATCTCACTCAAGGATGCGCCAAAGCCGCAAAGGTCGAAAAGGGAGCACAACCCGAAGCAGGTGCAGCATCCGGTGCGCCTGCGCAGCAGCAAGACCCTTCGCGCTCTGAAAAGGCGTCACGTATTGCTCGAGGCAAAGAGATGGAGGCGGCAATGATCCGGCATGCGCAGTCTGCGCGCCGCATGCAGAAATCTTTATAAGCCTTTCAGATAGAATAGTATCGCTTGTTTTCCCGAGTACTGCATGTTTGCAGGAGGGAGTTCATGGAAAAGGAGACGCTTGATAAGCTAGGCTCGTTTCTCAGTGAGAACAAGGGCAAACGCAAATTCACGCAGAGCGTCGAGCTTGCGGTAAACTTTACCGGCTGGGACATGAGCAAGCAGCAGAACAGGCTCAACCTGGAGGTAAGGCTGCCGAACGGGAAGGGCAAGGCGCAGAAGGTGCTGGTTTTTGCCGACGACAAGAACGTCTCCGAAAAGGCGGAGGCGGCAGGCGCAAGGGTGGTCGGGACCGCTTCGATGCAGGGCATGGTCAACGACAAGGCCGCCATGGGCCAGCTCCTGAGCCACGAGCTGCTGGCGCAGCCGGCGATGATGCCGCAGATCGCCAAGCTTTTCGGCCAGTTCCTGGGGCCCAGGAACAAGATGCCGAAGCCGCTCATAGGGGCGGACGTCGGGGGCGCGGTGACGGGCATAACGAAGTCGATCTACATAAGGAGCAAGGGAAAGTACCTGCCGACCGTGCACTGCATAGTGGGCAACGAGGGCATGGAGCCCTCCATGATCGCCGCAAACATAGACGAGGTCATGGGTGCGCTGGTCAAGAGGATGGGCAGCAAGCAGTACATAAAGTCGGCCTACGTCAAGCTCACGATGAGCAAGCCGATGAGGATAGTATAGGTTGTGTTTATGCTTACAAAATCAGGCAAGATAAGCTTTGTTGATGGCGCGAAGAGGGATATGAAGGCCTACAGGGTGGTGGGCGTCGTCCGCTTCGACGGGCTGCCCGACAGGCTCGTCCAGCTGACGAAGAACAGGCTCAAGCCCGGCACAAGGTTCATAATGGGCAGGAAGAGCCTGCTGCGGAAGATCCTCGAGGCGCACCCGAAGGGCGCGGAGCTATCGAGGGAGGTGGGCGGCACATCATGCATAATACTGAGCAACGAGGACCCGTTCGACCTTTACAAGAGGTTCAAGAGCAACAGCATAAAGCTCTCCGCCAAGCCGGGCCAGGTCGCACCTGCCGACGTTAACGTGGAGAGCGGCGAGACGAGCATAATGCCCGGCCAGGCGGTCACCGAGCTGAAGGCGGCAGGCATAGACGTCCAAATCCAGAAGGGCAAGGTGGTCATAGCGAAGAGCAAGACGCTCGTCAAGAAGGGCGAGACGATAAGCACAGGCCTGGCGAAGGCGCTGCACACGCTCGAGATACAGCCGTTCAGCGCCGTCGTGGACCCCATGCTGCTCGCCGAGAGCGCGCTGCTCTACACGAGGGACGTGCTCAAGATAGACGCCGCCTGGACAGCCGGAATGATCGCCGTTGCATTCAGGGGCGCGCTCGCCCTGTCGCTCGACAGGGGCATTGCCAACCAGTACACTATAAATAGCTTGATAGCAAAAGCGTACAATAACGCGCTCTGCCTGGGTGTAGAGGCCAAGCTCTACGATTCCGGGATAATAGAGCGCATCATAGCAAAGGCCGCCTCGGAGGCCGCCGCCGTCGGCGCGGCCGCGAAGGCGCATGACGCTTAAGGTGAACATAATGGAGTATGTATACGCCGCACTGCTGTTGGACGCTGCGGGAAAGGAGATCAACGAGAAGAGCATAGAGGAGGTAGTGAAGGCCGCGGGCATGAGTCCTGACGAGGCGCAGGCGAAGGCGATCGTGTCCTCGCTGAAGGGCGTCAACATAAAGGACGTCATAAAGAACGCCCAGAGCATGCAGCTCCAGGCCTCGTCCGCTCCTGCAGCCGCAGGGGCCGCGCATCCGGAGGCGAAAAAGAAGGAGGAGCCGAAGGAGGACGCATCGAAGAAGGAGGAGGAGGCGGCGGGCGGGCTCGCCGGTCTGTTCGGCTGATCATATATTTGTATCGCCCTTCCCCTGCGGGAGGGCAAACAATATATAGCTGAGCCGAGTTCGTGATAGCATGGACGTCTATGTCGACAAGCCTAAGTGCACCGGTTGCCAGCACTGCAAGGACGTGTGCCCTGTAGCGGTATTCGAGATGCGCAGCAGGAAAGACCTTGCCGCGTCGAACGCGGACAACGCGCCCCCGGAGATGAGGTGGGACGGGAAGCCGCACGAGGACATACACGCGAAGTGGGCGAACGTTAGCGACGGCCACAAGCACTACGCCGACGACAACGACGGGACGAGCGGCGGTCTGTCTGTCGGCGTCCAGGGGAGCGCCTGCATACTGTGCCAGGCCTGCCTGATCGAGTGCGAGGGCGAGTGCATCCACATCATAGACGACTCAGGCAACAAGTTCGTGTCGATCTACAAGTAGGCGGCCGCACCGCCGTTTTCCACGGCTGGGCAAAACCACGCGCAACTGCGCAAGAGCGGGCGAAACCCTTTTTATCCCATAGCGGCATATATTAGCGCTGTTTCTGTTGGGTGTTGCCATAATAACAAGGGCGGAGAAGCCGTTCACCGAGAAGGAGAGTCTGGACGTGCTCAACGAGTACGTGCGCGACTGGTTCAAGGGCAGCTTCGGCGAGCTGACGCCCCCGCAGCTCTACGCCTTCAAGCTGATCAGCGAGGGGCGCAACACGCTGATCGCGGCGCCTACGGGCAGCGGAAAGACCATGTCCGCCTTCACCTCCATAATAAGCGACCTGTTCAACATGAGCGTTGACGGCAAATTGGAGGACAAGGTCTACTGCGTGTACATCTCGCCGCTGCGCGCTCTCAACAACGACATACACAGGAACCTCACGGGGCCGCTGGAGCAGATATACTCGTTGATAAAGGAGAAGCTCGGGACCAGGATAATAAAGGACAACGTGAAGCAGGTGACGGTCGCGGTCAGGACTGGCGACACTACGCAGAAGGAGCGCAGGGACATGCTCGCAAGGCCCCCTAACATACTCGTGACAACGCCCGAGAGCCTTGCAATACTGATAAACTCTGAGCGCTTCATGGAGAACATGAAGGAGCTCAAATACGTTGTCCTTGACGAGATACACGAACTCGCGAACAACAAGCGCGGCGTGCATCTCTCGTTCTCGGTGGAGCGGCTGGAGGAGCTTGTGGGGCGCCCGCTGGTGAGGGTCGGCCTTGGCGCGACGCTGCACCCGCTCGAGGAAGCGGCCAAGTTCCTTGTCGGGTTCTCCGAAGGGGCGCCGCGCGACTGCACCATAGTCGACGCATCATGGAGCAAGAAGCTGGACATCCGCGCCATCAGCCCTGTCGACGACATGATATACACGGAGGAGGAGAGGATAGAGGCGGCAACATACAAGGAGATCGACCGGATAATACGCAAGAGCAAGTCGACCCTCATATTCACGAACACGAGGAGCGGCACCGAGCGCGTGGTCTTCAATCTCAAGAAAAGGTACAAGTACGGCGAGGAGATCGCCGCGCACCACAGCTCCCTTTCGAGAGAATCGAGGCTGGAGGTGGAGGAATTGCTCAAGAAGGGTTCGCTGCGTTGTGCGGTATCGTCGACCAGCCTGGAGCTCGGCGTGGACATAGGCTCGATAGAGAACGTGATCCAGCTGGGCTCGCCGAAGAGCGTTACCAAGGCGCTCCAGAGGATAGGGCGGGCCGGACATTCGTACAAGGCGGTCGCGAGGGGCGAGCTGATAGTGCTGAACAGGGACGATCTGGTCGAGTGCAGCGTCATGCTCTACGCTGCGCTGAACAGGCAGCTCGACTCCTTCATGGTCCCGCAGAACGCGCTCGACGTGCTCGCGCAGCACATAATCGGCATGTCGCTGAGCAGGAAGTGGAGCGTGGACGAGGCGCTCGCGCTGGCGCGGCGCGTATACGCGTACCACGCGCTCGAGCGTTCGGACTTCATGTCGCTGATAGAGTACCTCGCCGGCACGCACGTGGGCCTGGAGAGCAGGAGGGTCTACGGCAAGATATGGTATGACGACAAGGAGCACATGTTCGGGAAGCGCGGCAAGCTGGCGAAGGTCATATACATGCTCAACCTGGGCACCATACCCGACGAGGTTGCGATAGACGTCATAGGCATGGAGAACAAGAAGCGGATAGGGAGCATAGAGGAGGAGTTCCTCTCGAAGCTGAAGCCGGGCGACATATTCACGCTGGGCGGACGGCTATACATGTTCGACCACTCGCGCGAGATGCATGCCTATGTGACCAGCGCGCAGGGCCGCAGTCCGACGATACCCCCGTGGTATTCGGAGCAGCTCCCCCTGAGCTACGAGCTCGCCGAGGCGATAGGCGCGTTCAGGGGCCAGCTTGCGTCGAGGATGGCGAAGCAGAAGCGCATAAGGCCGGTCAAGGTGCCTGGCGAGATCCCGCAGGGAGCGTCCGACCTGCTCGACGAGCTGCCCATAGACGCCAACGCGAAGACCGCGATATACAACTATCTTGCCGAGCAGATCGCCTTCGCGAAGGAGGTACCCACGAACAGGCACATAGTGGTCGAGCTCACCAACGACTCGACCGGCAGGGAATACATAATATTCCATTCGATATTCGGAAGAAGGGTCAACGACGCGCTCTCAAGATCGTTCGCCGCGCAGCTGTCCGAGCACTTCGAGGTCGACATGGGCGTCATGGTCAACGACAACGGCTTCGTTCTCATCCCAGAGGAGCACATACACATCGACGACAAGACGATAGGCAGGGTGGTATCCGACATAAACACGATAGGCATGGGGCGCATAATAAAAGGGAAGCTTGCGGGGACCGAGCTGATGAAGAGGAGGTTCAGGCACGTGGCGGCGAGGAGCTTCATGATACTCAGGAACTACATGGGCCACAAGATGTCGGTAAGGCGCCAGCAGTTCAACTCGCAGCTCGTCTTCAAGGCGGCGAGCGAGATAAACGATGAGTTCCCCGTGATCAAGGAGACATACCGGGAGATAATGCACGACATGATGGATCTGCCGAGGGCGGAGCGCATAATACTCATGCTGCGCGAGGGGAGCATAAGCCACGCGACGATATCGACGCCCATCCCATCCCCGTTCTCTCATAACATGATAACCTTCGGCACGAGCGATGCGATACTGATGAAGGACAGGCACATGCACCTGCAACGCCTGCACGGCCTGGTCATGAAGAGGATAAGGGATGCAGATGCTGCTAAATAAGGACGTCGAGCTGATAGACGGCGAGGCGGCCGCATATATAGGAAGCATGCGCGCGCTAGTCGTTTCCGACCTGCACCTCGGCTATGAGGGGGTCATGGCGAAGAGCGGGCTGTTCATACCGAAGGCGAACCTCAGCAGCATAATCTCCGCGCTAGAGCGCTCGATGAAGGGCAGGAACGTTGAGCGCGTCATAATAGTCGGGGACATAAAGAACGACTTCTCAGAGGTAGGCGCGGAGGAGCTGAACGAGATAAACGACCTATTCGCCTTTCTGAGGCAGAGGCGCGTAAACATAATACTGGTGAGGGGCAACCACGACAACTTCATAGACTCGTACGCATCGCATTTCAGGATAGTGCCCCACCCGGAACACGTGCGCATAGGCGATTACCTTTTCGCGCACGGCGACAAGGCGCTCGCCGGTCCGGCGATGCGCGATGGCGTGAAGATGCTCATGCTCGGGCACGAGCATCCCTCGATAAGCATAAGGACGAAGGTGGGCACCACGGAGAAGCTGAGGTGCTTCCTCCACGGCAATTACAGGGGCGTGGAGATGCTGGTGCTGCCGGCGATAGGTTACTTCGAGACGGGTAGCGACATAATAAGGGGCAGGAAGTTCATGTCCCCCATACTCGACATGGCGGATGCAGGGTCATTGCATGCGATAGCGGTTGGATACGGCTCAACAATGGACTTCGGCAGCATCGCGGAGCTCAGGAAGTCCGGCGCGGACGACCTATACTGAGCATTCGTATAACTCGTGACGTCCTCCGATCCGCGCGGCGCTGGCTTCCCCTGCGTCATGGATTCCGCTCCTTTTATGCAGAGCATGTTTTCAGTTCCTCGACAACAGCCTCCCTTTGAGGCCTTGCATTGTCTCCATGAGCGTGACTTCGGGGGTGACCCTCCCTAGCTTTTTCAAGTATGTTTATCCTTCCCTCTATATCCCTGTGCATCTCTATCTTCATCGTGCCCATTCTTGAACCAGTAATCTGTCCTTTTCTATCGAGAATGAGCCGTTGTCCCGCGAATAGACCACGCTGTAATATCTGCCCATTGATTTGAAACGGGGAATCCGACTTTGACGTTTCCCCCATCCCTCTTTTCCCTGCAGTTGGCAGGAACTAGGGGATAGGAGCCGGCAGGTCAGTGATACACGAAATAGGGTATCCACGGCAGCGCGTTAACTATCAGCATCACTATTATCAGGGCGCCCAGATACCTAGTTATCGCAGTATTCCTCACATTCGCCATGTAGACCCTCCAGCCGTCAAGCCCGGGCACCGGCAGCAGGTTCACCACCGCGACAAGGAAATTGAGCAGGAGCGAGAGCGAGAAGAGGTTGAACAGGAAGTACACGCTGCCGGCGTAGAGCCCCTTTCTTATGGGCATGTACGAAAGCCCTACGCCTATCAGCCCCCTGCTCGAGTTATTCGGGTCGGGGACGGCCCTGAACGCGTATGCACCCGCGCTCGTTAGCAGGTCGACCGTGCTGTTGGGCCTGTCCGACGCGGCTGCCGAGGCCAGCGTGCTTACGTTGGTCACGTTCATGCCGTTCCATTTCAGCACCCGCATCCCATTATGCAGTATCCCGTTGGCCGGATAGCCGGGCTGTGTCGACGATACGAATATGCCGTAATGGTATGCGTGCGGGACAACATACGTCGCGAATGCGAGGGTCAGCACGAAGAAGACGATCATGGCCACGAAATTGGCTGCTATGCCTGCCGAGAATATGCCGGTCTGCTTGTCCGGCTTGAGTCTTCGCAGCGCCTTCTCGTCCGGTTCGACGAACCCTCCAAGCGGCAGGAAGCCGAACAGCAGTATGCCCACAGATTTTATCTTAAGCCCCGCCCGCCTGGCCAGCACCCCATGGGAGAACTCATGCACAATTAGCAGTATCGCAAGCGCCCCGATTCCGGCGAACAGAGGAATCGTTATGCCGGGTATCACGGGCGCAACTCCTGGAATCTGGGTTGTTATCCCTGAAGACACGACCCCCTGCGCGGTAGGATTTGCTAGCAGCGCTGCGATGCTGTATATGATGTTCCATGAGTTGTAGATTATCGACGCGAAAACCAGGCCGGAGAATCCGAACACGGTCGTTATCGCGAGCATGGCGATCCTGTACGGGCTCATCTGCAAGAGCGAGGCCGAGGGCGCCTGCCCCGCCGCCCCTGACAGCTGCGGTATGTTGACTAGGCTGAATCCGTATGCTGAATAGGGCAGCACGAACAGGTATATGAGCACCAGGGATGCGATGCCGAACGCATACGTCCGCTTTCCTATCCTCCCCTTGACGAGCGGCCAGGCGAATATTCCAAACCCTAGCGTCAGCCCCCACAGCGCCATCACCTCCCAGTATCTGCCCTTGCTTTTCGAGAGCCGGTCTATGATCCCTATGCCCCTCTTGCTGCCGCCCATCGAGAATCCGTACCCGCCCTTCAGCCCCAGCGCGGGCCTTATGACAAGCCCGCTAAGTATAAGGACAACGATCCCCATGCCGAGCCTGAGCGGAACGCCCAGCGAGGGGGCGTTGTATATAAGGTAGAGCGCCGCCAAGCCCAGAACCGAGACCGCCGAAGCGGTAGAATACCCGACCCACTTACCCATCGCCATGATGATCAGCCGTATAAGATTGTTTAACTCCTCCATTAATATGGCTTTGGTGCGATTCCTGCAACCATTACATATCTGCTAATGAATTACGCATCTATTTAGCCTCCGTCGAAGGAGAATTCCGGGCCTGTCAAAACCTGGTTTTATTGCCATCGATAAATAATGTGGAATTCTTGAAAGCCGTGTAATCTTCCCGACGTTATACTGATAGGAGCTAAATAGATACAAACTGGAGAAGGGTTCGTTCACGGACCATGCATGGGTCAACGAGCTGGAGGTGCAGGGGTGCGACTGCATAAAGGGCATACGCGAGGAGGCCGCGCAGGCGGTGAGGGTGCCCTCCAAATAATGAAACAGCCTTCACCACCCTACAAACAATGCACAGGCGAGCGCATATCAGCACACTATATTTTTAATCCTGCGCACCAAATAACTATGGGTGGTATGATGCAGGAATGTGAACTTTGCGGGAAGAGGACGGACGACGCTTTTCTCGTCAGCGTTGAGGAAGTTGAACTGCGCGTTTGCGCCAAGTGCGCGAAGGGCAAGCATGTCATCGCCGAGGTAAGCCAGGATCGGGTCAAGCGCCACGGAAGCACGAGCAGCTACATGCGCGAGAAGGAGAACGAGAAGCAGATAATCGAGAACTACGGCTCGGTAATAAGGAACGCGAGGGAGCGGATGAGGATACCTGTTCGCGTTCTCGCGGAGATGCTGAACGAGAAGGAGGGGATGCTGTCCAGGGTGGAGCAGCAGAAGACGCTGCCGCCAGAGGACCTCATAAAGAAGCTGGAGAAGACGCTCAACATAAAGCTTGAGGAGAGCGGACCCCAGGAGCCGTCTGCGCAGAGGGTGCAGGCGAAGGCCGGGGCGGCGACGCTCGGCGAATTCGTGGGATAGGTGTTGGTATATCGGTAGACCTTGGCAAGCTCGTCTCTAAGCGGCCGCTAGACCTCGACGAGCTGGGCGGCAAGGTCATCGCAATCGACGCATACAACACCCTCTACCAGTTCCTGTCGATAATAAGGCAGCCCGACGGGACCCCCCTAATGGGTCCGAAGGGCGAGGTCACAAGCCACCTCTCCGGGCTGTTCTACAGGACCATGGAGCTGCTAGAGAAGGGGATAAAGCCCATATACGTCTACGATGGCATACCGTCAAAGCTGAAGCAAAGGACCATAGCTGCCAGGGTCGCGCGCCGCGAAGAGGCGCGCGCGGAATACGAGAAGGCGAGGGAGGAGGGCGACCTGGTTCTGATGAGGAGCAAGGCGATGGCGAGCACCAGGATAAACAAGGAGATCGTTGAAAGCTCGAAGAAGCTGCTGGAGCTCATGGGTGTGGCGTATGTGATGGCCCCGGGTGAGGGGGAGGCGCAGGCGAGCTACATGGCCTGCAGCGGGCTGGCATACGCCGCGGCGAGCCAGGACTATGACACGATGCTCTTCGGCGCGCCCAGCGTCGTGAGGAACCTGACATTCAGCGGGAGGAGGAAGCTGCCCAGGAAGAACGTGTACGTGAACGTAGTGCCTGAGATAATGAGCCTCGACGGCACGCTCTCTTCGCTAGGGATAAGCAGGAGGCAGCTGATATGGATCGGAATACTCATAGGGACCGACTTCAACGATGGCATAGAGGGGATAGGGCCCAAGACCGCGCTGAAGATAGCGAAGGGCGCCAGCAGCATAGAAGAGATAGAGGCCTATGTTGCGTCGAAGGGAAAGAGCTTCGAGCTGGACATAAGGGAGGTCGAGGATCTATTCGAGAGGCCAGAGATAAAGGAGATGGGGCCCGGCGACATCACCGCGCTAACCTCGCAGGGATGCGACGCGCAGGGGGTTGTGGGCTTTATGTGCGACATCCACGGGTTCTCTAGGGAGCGCGTCGAGAAGTTCGCCGCAGCGCTGGATTCCGGCAACAGGCGCTCAAGGCAGAAGGGTATAGACAGCTGGCTCTGACCCTGCAGCCCAAAGTATTTATCCCTTTCTAAAAACATGCCCCCATTTCTGCTCCGCGTCTTTCACAAAAGCGTATAAATAACCGCCTGTAGAGAATATAGAAGTTGGTGTGGAAATGGGGAAAAAAGGGTCAGCCAAGAATCCTTCTGACAATCTGGACGATATAAACGCGGCTATAAACACCATAGTCAAGAGCATGATAGGCAGCCAGCACCAGGCTCAGGGGAACTCGCCGGTGATATACAGGTTCGACATAAGGGTGGACACGCGCGGCGTCACCGTAGCGAACCCAAACCCTGGCGCAATCATCCGGCAACCGAAGCTTGCAAAGGCGGCCGAGAGTGAGCCCCTGATAGACGTTATAGAGCACGAGGCGAGCGTCATCGTGACGGCGGACATGCCTGGCATCGAGAGGGGCAAGCTGTCGCTCTTTGCCGATTCGGGAAGCCTCTCAATAACGTCAAAGGGCAGGAGGGCTTACAACACAACTATAGATCTCCCATCACAGGTCGACCCGCGCGGCGCCCATGCGTTCTACAACAACGGCGTGTTGCAGGTCGAGCTCACCAAGTCGCGATCTTACGAGGGCAAGGGCATAAAGATAGAGATGAGTTGAAAGCATGCAGATAAACGTCCAGAGATCCAGGAGGAGGATAGGGAAAAGCTACAGGAGGGTGCAGAAGGCGAGCAGGCTGAGAAAGGCGCACAGGAAAACCATGAAGCGCGTAAGGAGATAGTCAGCATATGTCGGAGTAGCTCTGGTTGTTGAAACTGTAGGCGGTAGCGCCGGCGGGCATCGCGAGCGCCCTGATCATCTCGCTTATCGAGGCGTATTCCTTAGTGCCGTCCGGCATGCCGGCTAGGTGTATCCTGCCTCCGAATTCGAAATAGGTGTAGACGCTCCTGGCGCTCTCGCTCTTCACGACGAGCACGGTGGCGGTCGGGTTGCCGATCGATATGAGAAGAGAGCAGAGGAGTATGTTCTTGTCCATCTGGTCCCCCATCATGAAGTCGAGCGTCTCCTCTGGGGTGAGCCAGAACTGTATCGGGAGCACAACGTCTTCTACCTGCCCCTTCACAAACTCGAAGGCCTTCTCGGCGGCGCCGAGGAAGTCCCTATCGTATGAATAGTGTGGGAATAACGCTCTTATCTCGCCCGCCTTCTTGGCCACAAGAGCCCCGTTGGGCTGCACTAGGGTCGGCAGGTCCGCGACCGAGAGCTCCTCTCTCTCCTCTATGTAATCCTTGTACCTGGAGATTATCGCGAGATAGAGCTGCGCGAGCCCCTCCCCCTGCGCGCCGCCGTTTCTCATCATACTCTATCTCACCAGACATATAAATAATGGTCGGGCACGCGGCGGATTTCGTCG
>JAJYUY010000016.1 GCA_021792295.1 Microcaldota archaeon
GCGTTGGGGGTATGGAAGTTCGAGATGATAGTTACCGACGGCGAGACGCCTGCGATGCAGGCGACCAGCAATCCCTTCAGCGTAAACGTGGAGAATGCGCCGCCTGAGGTGTATGTGACAGTACCGGGATCGTCGCCGAACATAGTCTATAGGGGCAACAGCAGGACGCTTGACGCCAATCCATACAGCGGCACGTCGTCATATACCTACCAGTGGTATGAGGAGGCGCCGGGTGCGCCATCCTTCACTGCGATAAGCGGGGCGACTTCGTCGTCGTACACGTTCTCAACGTCGGGGAGCACCACTACGGGAGCGTATGAATTCAACGTAATAATACAAGACAGCGCGACGCCTGTGGAGAACGCGATCAGCGGTATCGTTACATTCGTTGTGGCGAACGCGCCACCCGAGGTCTACGCCTACACCCAGTCCACCGCGCTGAACGTCGGCTCTGGCACAACCCTTTACTCCTTTGCATACAGCGGCGTATCATCATACAGCTACCAGTGGTATGAAAAGGCGCCGGGTGCGGGGTCGTTCAGCGCGATAAGCGGGGCGACTTCGTCGTCGTACACATTCTCAACGTCGGGGAGCACCCCCACAGGCATATACCAGTTCGAAGTTGTCGCTGCCGACAGCGAGAGCCCAGCCCTGCAGTGGACCAGCGGGGTTGTGGAGGTCATTGTGGCATCAAGCGGCGCTACGTCCATACCGGAGGTTTACGCATACACACAATCTACAGCGATATACAGGGGCAGCAGCACCACCCTGTCCTCATCGGCTTACGGAGGCACATCGCCGTACACGTACCAGTGGTATGAGGAGGCGCCGGGTGCGGGCTCGTTCAGCGCGATAAGCGGGGCGACTTCGTCGTCGTACACTTTCGCCCCTTCTGCCAGCGCTACTACAGGGACATGGCAGTTCTACGTCGTAGTGGCGGACAGCGAGCATCCTGCGCTGCAATACACCAGCGGAATCGTGAACGTGACGGTGTAGCCGCCGCGCCATTCGGGCATCAATCAGATTATGAGCAGAATAAGGTTGCCGAAGAGCAGCGCGGCAACGACCGCAAGAAATATAGGGAGCGCAAGCGGTATGGCGTTCTTGTAGACAGGGAACTTCGTCCTGATCTTTTTTGCCCTCATCTCTGCGATGAGCTGTTTTGTCACCAGCCGCTCGAACGAGCTTATGCGCGCCCGCGATGCGCTTATGCTCGCCTTGCTCATCAGGTTGAACGCTATTATGTCGCCCTCCTCAAGGCCGGAAACGCCCACCGTCCTGGTCATCGACATGGTTATCGGGCGCTCGAAGAGGGTGGTCAGCGATGACCCTAGTATCAGGGCCGCCAGGAGCAGGATGCCGTACCAGCTGGCAGGAAAGAGGTAGGTAAGCGCTATCCCGAAGACCGAATAAGAGGCGGCGACAGCTATGAACCGCGTGATGGCGGTTCTGTCTATCGCCTGTCCGATGCCCATCCCCCTCCTTTTGTATAGGCCGAGCGCCTTCGGTATGTAATAGATGGGCACCAGCACCAGCGCGATTATGCCGGTGTTTATCAGGAGCGACGCGGCGAATGGCATGCCGAATTGCGGGATGCCTGCCAGAAGAGGGAGGGGCTGGCCGACTAGCAGCATTGAGAGGGCTGCGAACTCGAACACGTCGGCAAGGCCTAGCTGGCCGGCCTTGTATATGAGGTAGCCGAGGCTCATTATCGCGAGCCCTATCGCGCCGCCGACCTCGAGCGTTTGCGGGTTGCCCCACCCCGCCCAGAGCATGAAAGCAATGGAATAGGCGAGGGTCGCATACGCGAAGATCTCTGGGACGTTCCGTCGGTTAAATATGTCGAACATCATGTACACGAAGGCTATCGCTACTGCGCTAGCGCCCCCGATAATGTAGAAGTCCATGGCACCGGATAACAAGCGAAGCCAAGGTATTTATTGCTGCACCCGAGCTTGGGGGGCGAGGGCCGGAGCTGCGGGACTGTTTTCGAATCAGCGCTGTTTCCCATACCTCTTGTAGCGCTCCTCCACCTTGCCCCAGTCTATGTTGTTGACAAGCGCCTGCAGGTAGGCCGCCCTGTCCGGGCCGAACTTGTGGTAATAGGCGTGCTCGAACACGTCTGCGCTCACCAGCGGGAAAGAGCCTATCACGCCCCCCTGGTTGTGCGCGTCGTACAGGAAGTTCCTAAGCTTGCCGTCGCTCAGCAAATCGGATGCAAAAACCGCCCACCCCCTGCCAGACTTGCCGGCCGCGATGAAGTCCTCCCTCCACGCATCGACCGAGCCGAAGTCCTCCTTGATCCGCTTTATGACCTCCATGTTGTCTTTGGGCTTGCCGTCGCCGCCCATGGTGCCCCAGTAGACCTCGTGGAGGAGCTGCCCGTTACCGTTCCATGTTTCCTCCAGCTTCAGCGCCCTGTATGCGCTGTAGTTCAGGTTGGCCTTCGACCTGTCGGCCCTCTGCAGCTCCTTCTCTATCTCGTTCCTTTTGCTGACGTAGCCGGCGTAGTGCTTTGTGCTGTGCCAGTCGTACGTCTCCTTGTCCATCACCGTGCTCACCTTGTCGTAGGGCACGGGCATCGGCTTTACAGGATAGTTGCCATCGTTGTTTGCCATCGTCTCACCAATTCTTCCATCGTATAGTGGCATAGAAACTATTAAAACGATTTCAAGCAAATAGTTTATCTGGTTATAATTTTTGCGTGGTTCATTGGCTATAGACTACGGTGAGATGGAGGGCAGGTGGCAGAGGGCGTGGAACGATGCGCACGTGTACGAATCGGATCCGGGTGAGAAGCCGTCGGCGCTTGTTACTGCCGCGTTCCCCTACGTCAACGAGCCGCAGCATATAGGGCACCTTAGGACCTACGCGACAGCCGACCTCTATGCGAGGTACAAGCGCCTCAGGGGCTTCAACGTGCTCTACCCCATGGGCTTCCACGCGACAGGCACGCCCATACTCGCGATAGTGAAGAGGCTCAGGAACAATGACCAGGAACTGGTAAACACGCTGAAGACGTTCGAGATCCCCGATGACGAGATAAAAAAGATGGAGGATCCCCTCTACTGCGCGAACTACATAATGCGCATCGACGAGGAGGGCATGAGGCTGGCCGGCTATGGGATAGACTGGAGGAGGAAGCTGAAATCAATAGAGCCAATCTTCTCGAAGATGGTCGAATGGCAGTTCATTAAGCTGAAGGAGATGGGGCTCCTGAAGCAAGGCAGCCATCCTGTCGGGTGGTGCACCAACGAGCAGAACGCGGTCGGGCAGCATGACACAAAGGGTGACGCAGACCCGAAGATAGAGGAGCTGATTGCGATATCGTTCAAGGACTCAGAATCGGACGCCTTCTTCGCTTGCGCGACCTACAGGCCGGAGACCATAGACGGGGTCACGAACCTGTTTGTCGGCAAGGGAATAGATTACGTTGTCGCAAGGTCGGGAGGGAAGAGGTATTATATGGCGAAGGAGGCGGCGGAGATCCTGTCGAACCAGATGGAGATCGAGATAGAGGGCCCAGCGGGCGCAGAGGATCTGCTGAAGAAGATGGCCATCAACCCGTCCAACGGGGATGTTATACCTGTTCTCCCGGGTTTCTTCGTCAAGGCGGATGTTGGGACAGGGATCGTGATGTCTGTGCCGGCCCACGCCCCTTTCGACTACGCTGCTCTCGAGGCGCTTAAGAGGGAAGGCTACCCGATCGGCGGCATAGAATACAGAAGCGTCATAAGGATAGACAGGCCGTCCGCGGCGGTCCCGCCGGGGGAGCTGGAAACGGCGAGGGCCGGCGATCCTAACGTTTCCGCTGCGGCGTATCTGGAGCTCATAAAGGGCGACCCATCGCCGGGCGATGAGGTGCTCGAGCGGGCGACCAAGAGCGTCTACAGGGAGGAGTCGCACTGGGGGGTCATGGCGGTGGGCAAATACGCCGGCAAGAAGGAAGCGGAGGCGAGGGGGCTCATATCGAAAGACCTGCTGGACGCAGGGAGCGCCTTCAAGATGTTCGAGCTTGCGAACGAAGAGCCTGTCTTCTGCAGGTGCGGGACGAGGGTCGTCGTGAAGCTGGTAGTGGGTCAGTGGTTCATAAACTACGGCGACGAGGCGCTCAAGGGCAAGGTCAAGGAATACATGAACAAGATGAGGTTCTACCCCAAGGGCGGCGTGTTAACCTACCGGGGAGTGGCGGACTGGCTGGGCATGAGGCCGGCAGAGAGGGCGCAGGGGATGGGCACGCGCTTCCCGTTCAACCCCGAGCACATAATAGAATCGCTTTCCGATTCTACGATCTACATGACGCTTTACACCTACATAAACGCCCTGCGCGACGCGGACGTGAAGCCGGAGCAGCTGAAGCCCGAGTTTTTCGACTTCGTGCTGCTCGGCAGGGGCGGCGCGGATATGGTCGCGGCAACCACCGGCATCGATGCGATGGTGGTAAGGAGATGCAGGGAGTCTCTTGAATACTGGTACAATGAGACATCTAGGCATTCCGGCTCCGACCTAATATACAACCACCTTACCATGCACATATTCATCCATCTCGCGCTGTTCCCCGAGACAATGTGGCCAAAGCAGGTGGTTACGAACGGGCTCGTCAACTACGAGGGCAAGAAGATGAGCAAGAGCCTCGGCAATATAGTGCCGCTCAAGGTGGGCATAAGGAAATACGGGGCGGACCCGTTGAGGTTCGTGACCGTTGCCAGCGCGGATCTTGGCACCGACACCGACTTCAGCGTCGATGGCATAAACAGCGTAAGGCAGAAGAACGATTACCTGGAGAGGTTGGTCCTCTCGCTGCCAGGCATGAAAAGCCAGGAGCTCTCGCACGGAGACTATTGGCTGTACTCGAAGCTGAACTCGAAGATAAAGGCGGCGACGGCGTGCATGGACGAGATGCGGATCAAGGACGCGTACGTAGAGATATACTACAACTCCGTAAACGAGTTGCGGAGGTACATGGAGCGAGGCGGGTCGAACGAGCTGGTGCTAAGGGAGTTCCTCGAGAAGATCGTCATCATGATGGCCCCTGTCATGCCCCACGTGGCAGAGGAGCTGTGGCACCTGCTGGGCAAGAGCACGCTGGTAGTTCAGGAGCGCTGGCCTGAGCCGGACGAGAGCATGATAAACCGGGAGGAGGAGGCGATCGACGACCTGATAGAGCGCACGCTGTCGGACATAAGGCAGGGGATCGAGATGACCTCCAAGATGAGCTCTGGCGCCGGGAAGAGGGTAGGGCGCGTCGAGGTGATAGTTGCGGAGGACTGGAAGCTCGGGGCGTACAACGCGCTTGCTGAGGAGAAGGAGATAGGGAAGGCGATGGCGAGGCCGGAGCTTAAGGGGATTGAGAGGGAAAAGCTCTCGAAATTCATGGCCCAGTTCGCGAAGAGCCTGAACACGATGCGCAAGCTGCCGGTTATATCTTCGGAGAGCCTCCTCAGGGGGTTCATGGACGCCAGGCAATATATGGCGGAGAGGGCCGGCGCGGAGATCGTTCCCGTAGGCGAGGCGGACTCGAGGTCGGCGAGGGCGGGAAGGGCGCGCCCGGACAGGCCCGCCATAGACATAGTGAGGGAGTAGATGGCGAGGGTGCGGAGGCTCTTGGACCACAGCCTGTTCATATTCGACTGGGATGGCACGCTGAGCAGCATGAGGAGGATCATGAAGCTAAATGAGGGAGCCAAGCGCGCTCTCAGGATGTGGGACAAGGAAGAGAGGCTCAAGAGCATCGAGCGCGACGGCCGAGCGCTGGGCAGGAAGATAACGATAGAGGAGACAAAGAACTCGACGATGGTCGCCCTGTTCGATTTCCTCCTCAACTTCAGCCGGCCCAAGCTCCACAAGGACACCATAGCGCTGCTCGACTTTCTCAGGAGGAGGGGCAAGGTTGTCGTGCTTTTCTCGAACGGGAGGGGTGGCAGGATAATGAAGGAGCTCGAGAGGACGGGCATAAGGGACCGGTTCGACATGGTGGTCAGCGCGAAGGACATAGGGGCGGAGAAGCCAAGCCCGGTGGGTATCAGGTCCATAATGGAAAGGGTCGGGGCCGGGAGGAGAGACACGGTCTACATCGGGGACACGATCGATGACATACTGGCGTCGGACCTTGCAGGGATCAGCTCGTGCGCGGTCGCGTGCGGGCTGGACAGCGGGCACACGCTGAGGAGCGGCGAGCCGGACTACCTGTTCAGCAGCATCGGGGCGATGTTCAGGTCGCTCAAAAGCGGGAAAGCATAGGCATCCTTTGTCGATGGAAGCAAGGAAGCAAGGAATCAATACAGTAAGATTTATAATTATGCCGTAACATGTTAACAGGAAAGATGATGGACAGTGGGGGATTGGCCAAGAAAACCATAAAAATACAGAGCAGCACCGAATCCGTTACGTCATATGCGATAGCGATTGCGATAGCCGCGGTCGCCATCGGCGTCATCGCGATAATATTCGCGCGGCCAGGTTCTGCGCTGCCAGCGAGCTGCAGCTTCGTCTCCAACATGAACTGCCAGGACCTTGCGATCCAGGCAAGCACCGCTACGCATAACACGCTGGTTCTGCTCTCGCTGACGAACCAGCTCGAATACCCGATATACGGTATGACCGTGTTCGCAGACATAGGCGGCGTGAACACCTCGGCCGTATCGTGCTATCCTGCATACGTGAAGCCAGGCGGAATAGCCGCCTGCCTCATCGATGTGCCGGAGCGCACACAGCCGAACGAGCTGCTGTCCGGCGCCCTCTACGCAAGCTTCTCGGACTGCGGACTCTCGTCAAGCAACCCGGCAAACTCGTGCAACGGCCCCACACTCGTCAATCTGGGCCATTTCCAGGGGACGGTCGGCGCCAATCCGGTCTTCTCGGTCACCGTGACGCCAGCCTCGGCATCCATGGCCTGCACCGGCCTGACGGATTTCTATGCGGTGGTGTACGGGGGAGTGGCGCCTTATACCTACCAGTGGTATGAAAAGGCGCCGGGGGCGGGGTCGTTCAACACGATAAGCGGGGCGACTAATTCGATGTACGGATTCGCGCCTGGCTGCACCGACATAGGCACATACTACCTTGAGGTGCAGACCACGGAGAGCGATCCCATTACGGCAATGTCGGGACAGGTGCCTGTGCAGGTGTTGAGCACATCGAGCACGACCACATCATCGACGACCACATCGACAACTACCTCGAGCACTACAACATCCACTAGTACATCAAGCACGACAACCAGCACCACTTCTACCACGACAACCATAACGGGTATTAGCAGTATTTGGCTGGGGACGTACACGGGTGTTCCGAATGACATTTCGCAGGTGGGGAATGTTTGTGATAATAGTAATTGTGGCACACCCGGCAATTTCTTGGGGTACTATACCGCTAACCTGCTTAGCGCGCAAGGCGCCGGCCTAGTTCTGATTGCGACAGACGCCAATGGCAATGTATGGGTGCCGAACTTCTTTGATGGTTCTGTGTCAGAGTTCTCCGGAGCAACAGGCAATGCGATTGGGACATATGCTGTTGGGGGCACGCAGGAGACCTCAGAGATGAGCAATGGGCCGTATTCTTACGTCCCCCTCGGAGTATCAACAGGTTGCTACTCCTCTTACCCAAAGATCTGTTACCAGAGTGAGGGAGAGTTTATAACCTATAACGCAATAAGCGGCAATGGTCAACAGGAGGGCACTCCACCATACTCTTTCCCAGGCCTGCAATATGCGAACTCTAGCTTTGCCCCCGCCGGTGCGTGGGCCTTCTGGTTTACCGATGACAACAGCAATTCTGTCGGGTTGTTTTACCCGTTGAACGGACTTATTGTAGGTAAATATGCGGTCGGGAACCTTCCGGCAGGCGTAGCTGTTGATGGTAGCAACAACGTATGGGTCGCTAACTGGGGCAGCGACACCGTTACTGAGCTTTCAAGCAGCGGTTCCCTGATTGGCACATACGCAGTGGGGGTTCACCCGACCGGTATAGCGGTGGACAACAATAATGATGTGTGGGTAGCGAACAGCGGCAGCAACACGATAATGAAACTGTCCAGCAGCGGTTCTGTGCTCGCCACCTATGCAACAGGGGTAACCCCGATGGGAGTCGCAGTGGGCAATGGCACAAATGCCAACGTCTGGTTCGCGAATCGCGGCAGCAACACCGTCACACAGATGGCAGAGAATGGCATGGTAATTGGCACTTACCAGGTAGGCGCCACATATCCATCCGGCATAGCTGCAAACAGCAGTGGCGTGTGGGTTGCCGGAGCCAACGGCATAACATCGGGCGACTTTGGCACGGTAAACGCGGTGATTACAGAGCTTTCTTACAGCGGCAACATATTAGGGCAGCAGGTGATGAAGTTCGCAGAGGTGTGTTATACATGTGAGGCTGCACAGGAGCCGGGAGCGGTTGCTGCTGACGGAAATGGAAACGTGTGGGTGGCAAACGAGCGCGCAGACACGGTAACAAAGTTCTCCAGTGCAGGCAATCTGCTTGGGATATACAGAATGGGTTCGCCTTATGGGCC
Organism: Microcaldota archaeon; assembly: GCA_021792295.1. Taxonomy (GTDB): domain Archaea; phylum Micrarchaeota; class Micrarchaeia; order Micrarchaeales; family Micrarchaeaceae; genus JAJYUY01. The sequence goes on from JAJYUY010000016.1 coordinate 8,513, forward strand.
TGGTTCTGGTTTATATCGATTCGATCCTACTGGGGGTATTGCAGTCGACAGCAATAATGACGTATGGATCGCAAACTTATCTAGCAATACGGTTCGTGAGCTGTCAAACAATGGTGCAATCTTAGGCAATTATACCGCTTTCGACAAGAGCTCATACTATTGGGGGACTTTTAGCGCTATATATGGCGTGACGATGGTGGTAGATAAGTATGATAACATATGGATTGCGTACGAGAACCATAGCAATAAATATAGCGCTTACGTTAGTAAGCTTTCCAGCAGCGGCACCATTTTGGGCGAATACCCGATTGGTGGAGAATGGCAAAGTATGGCAACAGATAGCAGTGGCAACATATGGATCACATATATCAGTAGCGGGGGAGACGGGTCTCTAGAGGAGCTTTCGAATACTGGCAACCTTATAGTAGCTCGCGACGTGTCTTCAGACATAGCTACGTACGACCCCGGTTGCACAGGATCCATGCCGTCTGGGATTGCGATAGATAGCAGCAATAATATCTGGGTTGAGACCCAAGGCGGTAACTGTCCTGGAATAGCTGAGTATTCTGATACCGGCAACTGGATAAGGTATGGCCGTAACAGTGCAGAGGGCGGCATAACAGCAGGGTACATCAGCCCGTGAGCCAGAAAGGGGCAATAGAAAGGCCCGGTTTTCTGCTGGCGATTCCACCGCAAGCCTTTTAAGCCTGAATCCCCTCAATCTAAGTAATATACGGAGTAAGGCGAAAGCTAATTCTACGTATGGGAACAGATGAAATGAACTACGAAGATGAGGGAAGAGGCGAAGGCGGCTTCCAGGGAAGGGATGAAGGCGAAGGAAGACGGGAAGGAGGCAGAGGAAGGGGCGGCATTGGCATGAACCCGAACTATTTCCTGCCGAAGCCGGTAAAGCCAGGCGACGAGGTTGAGGTCAAGATCGAGGCGCAGGCCTCGAAAGGAGACGGCATAGCCAAGAAGGACGGTTTCGTGATCTTCATAAAGGGCGCGAAGGAGGGCGACAGCGTTAAGGTAAGGATAACGGAGGTAAAGGCAAGGTTCGCCATAGGCGAGATAATATCCTGACCGGCCCGGTTTCGCCGCGGCGTTCGCCGCGGCGTTTTTCTGCTTATCATTCATGCTTATCATGCTTACAGAATATAGAGGGAGTTTGTGGGAAAGGGAGCCGACCTTGAGATGGAGCGCAAGTGGCAGGCCCGTTGGAAAGAGAGCGGGCTCTTCCGCTTCAGCCTAGGATCGGAAAAGCCGATATATGTGATAGACACCCCCCCGCCGTTCACGAATGGGGCGCTGCACATGGGGCAGGCGTTCTGGGTATGCTACATAGACTCGATAGCCAGATACAGACGGATGAGCGGATTTAACGTCCTCTACCCGCAGGGCTGGGACGCGCACGGCTTCCCGACAGAGATAGCTGTTGAGAAGAGATACGGGAAGGGCATAGGCAGGGGGGAGTTCTACAAGAGATGCGTCGAGGAATCGGCGGGCAACATAGCTAAGATGAGGGATCAGATGCTCAGCCTCGGCTCCTCATTCGATGACAAATACGAGTATGTGACCACGTCGGATGATTACATGGCAAAGGTGCAGCTCTCTGTGCTTGAGATGTACGATAAGGGCTTTGTGTACAGGGCCTCGCATCCGGTCGAATGGTGCACCAGCTGCTCCACGTCGATATCGAGGGAGCAGGCGGAGGAGCGCGAAGAGGAGGGTCTTTTCAACCATCTTGAGTTTACGGTAAAGGGCTCGAAAAAGAAGCTCGCAATAGCGACGTCGAGGCCGGAGCTCCTGCACGCGTGCGTTGCGGTAGCGGTCAATCCCGATGACAAGCGCTATGCTGGGCTCGTGGGAAAGAATGCGGCGACGCCCGTATTCGGAAAGAGCGTGCCGATAATAGCCGACGAGTCGGTAGACGAGGGATTCGGGACCGGCGCTGAGATGGTCTGCACGTTCGGGGACAAGCAGGACGTGCTGCTCTACTACAAGCACAAGCTGAAGCTGATAGAGGCGATGGATGAGAGAGGCAGGCTTAAGAATGCCGGCGAGCTCAACGGGATTACCCTGGAGGAGGCGAGGGCGAAGGTCATAGAGCTGGCCCGGCAATCCGGCGCTCTGGTGAAGCAGGAGAAGATGAAACATGTAGTGAAGGTACATGACAGGTGCAAAACGCCTGTTGAATTTGTCTCTTCGATGCAGTGGTTCATGAAAATCAAGGAGCATGCTGAAAAGCTGAAGGAGGTGGCAGGGTCGGTAAAATGGTCGCCCGAATTCGCGAAGCAGAGGTTCGATGACTGGGCGAACTTCGTAGAATGGGACTGGGCTATATCAAGAAACAGGGTATTCGGAACGCCGATACCGTTCTGGTACTGCCAGAAATGCGGCGAGATAGTGCCGGCCGGCAGGGAAAGCCTGCCGGTCGATCCTGCGGTCGCAAAGCCCCCTGTTGATAAGTGCAAAAAATGCGGAGGGAAGATTGTCGGTGAGAAGGCAACACTCGATGGTTGGGTAGATTCCGCAATAACACCGTTGTTTATAACAGGGTGGCCTAACAAGAAGGATCCGCGCCGAAAGGGCTTCCCCACTGCGCTAAGAATACAGGGCACGGACATTATCAGGACATGGGCGTTCTACACAGTATACAGAGTATGGGCGCTTGCCATGGAAAAGCCATGGTCCAGCATAATATCGCATGGGATGATACTCGGGCAGGACGGCAGGGAGATGCACAAAAGCTGGGGGAATGGGGTGGAGCCTATCGAGCTTATCCAGAAATACGGGGCCGATTCGGTGCGCCTATGGGTCGCGCTCAGCGGAGGGATAGTAAAGGACAAGCCGTTTTCATATCAGGATATCGAATACGCAAGATCTTTCATTACAAAGCTATCAAACACGGCCAATTTCGTTAAGCTGGTCCTTGCGGATGGCAGGCCCCCGAAGGAGGAGCCGCACGGGAACCTTGGTGTATTCGACATATGGATCCTTAATAGGTTCAACAGCGTGGCCAAGCAGGTGCTTGACGCTTACGAGTCGCACATGCTCTATGAGGCGATGAATGCCGCGATAAACTTCTACTGGCACGAGTTCGCCGACTATTACATAGAAAATGTGAAATACAGGGTGTATTCCGAGGATAAGGGGATGCAGAAGAGCAGGAAGGCGGCGCTTTACACCCTCCATTACATATTCATGAACTCGATTAGGCTGTTCGCCCCGGTAATCCCGCACACGGCAGAGCAGTTGAACGAGATGTTCAGCGGCGCGGGTAGCATCTTCAACGATGAGATGCCAGAATATATTGAAAAGGATACGGAATCGGCTTACGTGATGAACGGGCTTGTCTTCAAGAGCGGGCTCATCGACGTTAACTACGAAGAGGCTGGCGCGTTCCTGAACAGGATAATAGCTGAGGTGAGGAAGGCGAAGTCGGGCGCGAGGATAGCGCTCAACAAGGGGATACCCTCAATAAATATAAAGGTTCCTGAAGAATACTATAACGTTGTTGAATACTCGAAGGACGAACTGTCGGGCATATGCAAGGTAGGCAAGGTCAATGTTTCCAAGGGCGAGTATTCGATTGAGATAAAGATATAGGTCAGTGTGTTTGATGGCTAGGATGCATTCGAAGAAGCATGGAAAGGCAAAGTCCAGGAAGCCTCTCGCAGAGGAGGCGAGGCAGGACAAGGCGGACGTGGCCAAGATAGAGGGGATAATAGAGGACTACGCCAAGAAGGGCATAAAGCCGGCGATGATAGGACAGAAGCTGAGAGAGGAGCACGATGTCCCGTACATAAAGCTGATGATGGGCAAGACGCTCGGCGCTATACTCAAGGAGAAGGGGCTTTCCCCACAGATACCGCCGGATCTCATGGACCTCATGAGCAAGGCGGTCGGCATGCACGCCCATCTTGAGGCTAACAAGCACGATATTCACAACCGTGTGCGGATGGGGAGGGTCGAGGCCAAGATATGGAGGCTGACCAAGTACTACATAAGCAGGGGCAAGCTGCCGAAGGGATGGAGATACGACGTAAAGCAGGCGGAGCTGCTCATAAAGAGCGCGTGATCGCATGGCTGTTCAAAAGAAGACCGACACATGGAGGCTGAAGAAGTGGTACTCCGTCTATGCGCCCAAACAATTTGGCGACACTGTAATAGGAGAGATGCCCGCCAATGACGAGAAGGCAGCGATGGGCAGGAAGATAGAGGTCGGGCTGGAGGTATTGACGCGCAACCCGTCCCACGCTTACACGAATGTAACCCTTAAGGTCATAAACGTGGAGGGGGCGGCCGCGCACACGAGCCTGGTTGGAATAAGGCAGCTATACAGCTACGTGAGATCGCTTGTCAGGAAGTACAGGAGCATATCCACCGCCGTTGTGCCTGTCTCATCGAAGGACGGGACGAGCATGGTCCTCAAGATGCTCGTCATAACGCGCCAGAGGTCGACGCACAGCAGAATAAGGGGGATAAGGAAGGAGATGAGGGAGCTCATAAAGGCCTATGCCGGCGAGAACGCTGCACAGGACGTTGTGGGCGCGATAGTGGAGGGCAGGTTCCAGGCTGACCTTGCGGCGAAGCTGAAGCACATAGCCCCGATAAGCAAGGTGGAGGTAAGAGCGCTGGAGGTCGGGCGGTAATCTGGAGCGGCCAGAGTTGCAACTCGGCGTAGACTCGCTGTTTACCGGAGACTAAGATACGGTCGGCATGATGCCGTTCGGAGGATAGGCGCGGGCTACCATTAAAGCCCAGTAAGTTGTGTCAGATGTTGAACCAGAATAAGGAGCGAGTTCTATCGTATTAAAAGAGGTATATGTAGCATCAGAGCCAGTAACTTTAGTTGAAGATGAGCTTGCATCAAGTGTATTCTGCCAAGGTTCTACCCAGCCCGTCATTGAGCCCCCAGAGATATATTGGAACTCTAATGTATACCAAGTGCTTGCTGCCTGTGAATAAGAAAGAGCGCCTATTGATGTCAATGACGTGCCTGATGTTTTCCATAGTTCAAAATTCGCATTGTCGTATGAACCAGGGTCTGCTACATATCCATCCCATTCACCTGCTGTTGTTGAACCTGCTCCATATCCAATATCGTAAGATTGTGCATTTGTCTTAACCCAAGTCGTGAGTATGTAGTTTGATGGCAACGTGGAAGCTAAATTAATGAAAGCATAATCTTGGCTAGTAGTTCCAGTCCAAGTAAGAAATGGCTGCGATACCCCAGTAGGTCCTGTATTTGTGGTTATAGAGTAATGATTTGTCCCGAGACTTGATGATGAAACAGGATTGTTTTGCATATTAAAGTATGCTGAAAACACGCTCGCCCCGTTGTCGTATTCGGCGTATGTAGAAGAAAGCTGCGGCGCCTCGCCAGTAGGGCCTGCGCTTGACATTATGTTTGCGGATACTGTATCCATGTATATTGTTGTGCTGGAGTCCGCGCCGATGCCGTTTGGCAGGTTGACCCAGACTATCGTGTTCGTCGCGGTGTTGACCGCGTTCGACTCGACCCACGCCTGCAGTATGGTATTGGGTGTTCCCGCCATGGCGTTCCCCGTCGTGAACTCGACGTTCGACCAGGCGGAATTTATGTAGCTGCTGTACGATGCGCTGTCTATCGTGATCATCTGCTGGAAAGGTGCTGGCGTCGCGCTGCTCTGGCTGTTCGTTAGTGTTATCGGCAGGGAATAGGTGTATGTGGGTGCGGTGACGGTCACGCTCGCAGGCGTGCTCGTGCTCTGCGATGCGGGAATCTCGCTGTCAGTGACCTGCACCTCGAAATGCCATGTCCCTGTGGTAGTGCTCCCCGACGTTGGGAACGTGTACGATGACGAAGTCGCGCCGCTGATGGCGCTGTACGAGGAGGCGCCCGGCGCCTCCTCGTACCACTGGTATGTGTACGGCGGCGTGCCTCCGCTCACGGCAGAGCTCAGCGCGCTGCTCTGGCCCTGATATACGCTCGACGGCGATGCGCTCGCACTCGCGACTATCGGGACGGCGGTGCTGGGCATGACGCCGCCAGGCGGATATGCTCGGATGCGCCACCATTGCACGATCGCATTGGCGTTGTAGGTGCGTATGCCGTAGTCCCCCGAACTGTACGACGAATCTGAGCTCGTCTCAGAATTCTGGTAGTCGAGCAGAGCGCCTATGTCGCCGTCGGCGAACATGCCGGTGGTTATGTAGTTGGCGCCGAGCGACCATGAGACGGGAGTGTATGTAAGGTATGCGACCGTGTACTTCTCTATGGCTAGCACCTGCGCCCCGTTCAGCACGCCGTACTCGATTGAATAGCCTGTGTTCGGGCTGTCGACGGCGCTCTGGAACCCGAGCACGCCGAGCCAGTAGTTGCCGGAGGCGACGTTTGCGCTGATGCTCCCATAGACGTCCTCTGCGTAGCTCGACGGAGGGGACTGCGAGGATTCGTAGACTATCGCATTCCCGCCGCTTACGCCTGTTATCGTTAGGCCGTTGCTGACGCTGGCGGACCCTCCGCTGTTCCCCCAGCCCGACGGCAGAGATGCGCCGGCGAAGTTCTGGTAATCGGTGAAGACGCTGGCGCCGTTGTCGTATTCTGCATAGGTGCTGCTGAGCTGCGGCGCCTCGCCAGTCGGTCCAGAGGCTGACATCACGTTGCTGGACAG
>JAJYUY010000017.1:0-10125 GCA_021792295.1 Microcaldota archaeon
CTTATGACCGCGTTCAGCGCGGTGCAGAGCAGCGCCGACGTGACTCCCGACCCCAGCATCGCAGAGCATGTCGCCTGCTGCTGGTTCGCGGGCTGGAAGCTGTAGAAGTAGTTTGAGACTGGGAGGTTGAACACGACGAGCAGCGTCGGGTAGATTATCGCCGCCCCGATCCCGTACGCGATCAGCGCCCCACCTATGCCCCTGAATATCGGGAAGGCGCGCAGTATCATGCCTATGGGTATGAGCACCCCAAGGCCGAAGCCGACTATTATCGGGAAGAGGTCGTACTGCACCTGGAATGCGAGCAGCGTCGGGATGAGCACGTTCTCGTCGGCCTCCGATATGAGGGTTGGCGGCCCGACAGGGTTCACCGGCGAGTACTCCCCTATTGCCGCGGTGCTGATATAGTTGCTCTTGAGCAGCGCGGTCTTGAAGCCCGATTGCAATGTCACGGACACGAACGGCAGGGGTATCGGTATCGGGAACCAGGCGGAGATGGTGACGCTCTTGAGCAGCCCCACCCCGAGCGAGAGGCCCGCCATCCCGGAATAGGCCTTGTACAGGCCCATCAGCTGCGGCTCGAGGTAGCTGTTCTGCGCGACGTTGTAGAGGGTGGCGAGGTTGCCCGACAGCTGCGATGGCGCCATCCCTCCTGTTCCCCCGGCACTCAGCGATGTGCTCTGCCCCGCGAGCGCGTCGGCGACCCCGCTCGCTATGACGAGCGAGGATAGTATGACGCCCACCAGTATCACGCTCTTCACGGTCTCCCATAGCTCTCCCCTGTACCAGTCCTTGAGCGGTTCGTAGTTTGCGATGTTTCCGGCGATGTAGACCAGCGCCATTATGGCGAGCGATATCATGATGCCGACGAACATCAGCGGGATCGCGCTGTAGACGCAGTCCTGCGGGGTGGCCATGTTGTTGGTTATTATGCATGTCTGCGTGAACGACTGCGCACCAGAGATCGGCAGCGCGTAAAGGAGCAGAATCAGCGCGGGAAAAAGCAGTCTCACGCCGTAGGGTCGCATGATATAGCTTCATATAGAAGGTATTTATAGCATGCTCTGGCGGTTAGCCGAGGAGCTTGAACCTGCTTATGTAGAGCTGCCCCTGGAGGAGGAGAAGGAAGGGGAGCACGAACACGGAGCTGAGAACCAGCATCAGGTATCCCGACAGGAGCGCGCCGCCAACGCCGACAGCTACCAGGTCTAGGATCGTCAGCATCAGTATCGAGACCGCCAGCCATATCACAAAGTAGTCGAACCTCTTGAGGAAGAAGCCCACGCTCGCCCTCATCGCGTTCGAGATCCCGCGCTCATCGATTATTATGGAGGAGGGCGCATAGAACACGAGCGGGGCGAGCAGCAGCGCCGCTATTATAGTGGCTATGGCGGAGTAGCCGGTCCTGTAGGCGAGCGCGTTCGCCGCGAGTATGACGATCGTGTAGAGCAGCAGCACCACGAACACCATGCCGGTGTACTGCTCCAGCGCCCTGAGCACCTCTGTCTTCACGCGGGTATGCGTCCTGTCGCTCTTGACGACAACGTTCATGACGACTATCGCGAAGCTCAGGAAAAGCAGCGAGAAGAGCAGCGCGACTATTATGATGGCGCTGTTGAACAGGTTGAGGTTGAGGTAGAGGCTGGCCGTCCTGACGAAGATGCCGCCAAGGTCGTTGTACGTCGGCAGCGATGCGAACACAGGGATCAGGAAAGCGATGGCGAGCGCGAGCGCAGACAGCAGCACAAGGCGCATGTTGGACCTGTAACTCCTCCACGCATGCGATAGCGGGTTGGCCATCTTACACACTTATCGAATAAATGGGAAAGGGGCGGAAGCGCCCCGAAATTGAACCGCGCAGCATAGGCGTGTCATCATGCTACAGGACTACAGGAAGCCGCCTCCGCCTCCGCCTCCGGCGCCGGCAACGGAGCTGCATACCGAGGCCGCGTTGATCGAACCCGGCCCGACCGTTCCGCTCGCCGCGCCGCCTCCGGTAGTGGCTACTATCGACTCCGCGAACTGGGGGTTGGTGCTCATGACTATGTTGAGCACGTACGGCGCTGCCAGGGTTATCGCCAGCCCTACCACGCCCCCTATTATCATCGCCATCCCGTATCCCTGGAACTCTCCCCTCTGGGAGCTAGGCAGCATGTTGGACCCCGCATAGAGGACCCCGCCGAGCACGAAGAGGAGTATCGCAAGTATGAATATTATCGTCTTGACTGTGTTGAAGACGTTGCATATCGCGGTGACCAGCGCGGTCGCTGTGGGTCCGGTCTGGCCGTTCTGCTGCGCCGTGGCAACGAGCCCGAGCGAGCCTATAAGGCTCAGTGCTATAAGCAGCATGCCAGTTATGTCCCCAAGGTTCCTTCCAAGTATATCATGGTACCTTCCCATTGAAATCCCCACCTAGTTGTAAGGATATCTTCTTTGGATATATATAAATACTTAACTATCCCGGCGCCGCCGCCCGCCCGGGAGAGTATGCGCCCTGTCCCGCCGCCTAACGCGCGTGATATGCCCGCCAGATCTGTGTGTCGTCGTTTCCGTATACACGCACCAGCCTCACCCAGACCTCGCCCGCCCTCCGAGCCGTCCCGCGAGTTCAGGAGCATGTAAAGGTTGGCGCTGTTGGTCTACACCGCGCTCAGGCTCCCCTCTCCTCAAACGCCACAGCCCCACCAGTAGCGCACGACCAGGTAGTCGGGCCTGGCCGATTCACGGATGTAAGGTTGCGGCCATTGCCATAGACCTTGCAGGTGGCATATCCTAGTGGCGTGCTGCCCCGCATCGACGCTGTCGACGCAGACGCTCCTGTTGGCCGGCGTCTGCTGCATGACGCCGAAGTGAATAGGGGTCTACCCGTAGAAGCCGAAGCCCGGCAGCGTGTGCAGCTGTATCGCGAAGCCTACCAGCAATACCTACCCGATGGCGACATCGTCCCAAGGATTCCTGCCCGCATCGCCAATACTAACGAGTGCCCTGCCATGGCCGATATGCAGCACCATAGTGCCGCCCCTACTGGTAGTTTATCTTGAATATCCTCGTGTCGTTGTTCTGGTACACGAGCCTAAGGGTCGCGTTAGCGTCGGTGTTGTACGGGCACTGCACAGAGTTGCACAGCATGACAAACTTGAACAGGTTGCTGTCGTACAGCGTCCTCGTGAGCAGCATCCCGTTCGCGATCTGGCTCCCGGAATAGAAGACGATCAGCACGTACGGCCCCTGCCCCCCTCCTCCTTGTTCCGCATACTCGTTGTTCGTCATGTTGTAGAACACTATGTTGCCGATCGCGACCCCGCCGGCGCTGTTAGCGGTGCCGAGGTATGCGCTCCATTTCGTGATCCCGTTCGCGGTGCTGGATACCAGGCCGACCCTGTAGCTGCCGCTGCCCATTATGTAGGCGTTGGAGCTGGCGTTGACCTGCTGTATCGAGAGCGGCGTAAGCATGGAGTAGCTGTAGTTGTTGGGGTCGGGCGGTATCCCCTCTGCCGCGAGCCCCGGCAGCTCATCGAGCCAGTACCTCCTCGACACGAGGTATTCCGGCTTCCCTATCCTGTAGAGGTACTGGGTCTCCGGGCTCGTGTTCAGCAGGAACCTCGCGAAGTAGAAGATCCTCGTCGTGTTCTCCCCCCCGACGCTGTCCATGTAGCTCGTCCTGTTCCCCCAGCCCTCGACGACCGAGCCGTCCGGCCATAACGCCAGCACCGTCGAGTTGGCCGGCGTGTTCGCCGGGTTCCCCATCCATGCCATCGCCGAGAGGAACATAGGGTTTATGCCGTCCGCCTGCGTGGACGAATAGGCCTCTATCGAGCTCTGGAAGAGCGCGAAGATAGCGAGCGCCCCGACGAAGCCGTATGCGACATAGCGCATCTGAAGGTTCCCCCTGACGACTGCGAGCGCCATGTACGCGACGACAGCGGCGAGCGCGCCCCCTGCGAGGAGCGCCTCGAACGTATAGGCGTAGAACCCTGCCGCCAGCCCCTCCGACCCTATCCTGTACTCGCCCGCCAGGAAGTAAAGCGCAGCGAGCGCTAGCACTATGACAACCACTGCGATCAGCGCCATGTTGCGCGTCTCCAGCCTACCGGCCAGCGCGAGCGCCCCGAAGACTGCGTAGGCCTCGAAGATCGCGATGGGGATGGAGACGAGCGCGTTGTACCTTATGCTGTTGTACTGGAGGAAGCCTGTTATGAGGAGGTACGCCAAGAGTATGATGTATGCGGCGTTCATCTCCAGGTGCAGCCGCTTCCCCAGATGCCGGTCGCTGCCAGCTATCCTGCTCCCGAGGAGCAGGAACATGAGCGCCCCGATCGGGGCCAGGAATATGCCGAACCCGAAGCTGGCGAAGATGAAAGGGTAGCTGGGCTTCTGCAGCTCCTGCGTCGTGGAGCCGACCGCGTAGCTTATGTTCGCTGCGCTAGTACGGCTGCTGTTCGTCGCACCTGCGCTGGAGATACCCGCCAGCCCCGCCACCTTGTCTATGTAGCCGTGGAAGCCCACGAAGAGCGCCGCGCCGACCAGCAGGACCACGAGCCCCGCGGCGCCAGCCCTTGCCGGCCTGCTGTAGAAGAGGCTCATCCCCAGCCTCTTATATAGTATAAGATAAGAGAGAAGGGCCGCCGCGAGCACCGGGGTGTAGAATATCAGGAACCCTCCTCCCGTGAACGTGAGCCCTGTGCGCGCCCCTCCCAGCGCGACGTAGGCGCCCTCCAGCACGAAGGTGAGGAAGAGGCAGCCGACCAGGATGAGCGTCTTCCTGGAGAGCTCCCTGTTACCCGCCACGAACGCGTAGCCGACCATAAGCGCAGCCGCGAGGAAGTAGACCGCCACTATGAATGGGCCCCCGTTCCATATCAGTATGCCGGTGCTGAGGACGAACGAGCCCAGCAGCGCGAATGCGACCTCCTTCCTGACGCTTTTCGCGTTGACCGCCCTTATCATAAGGTAGAGCGCCACCATGAGCGGCACGCTTATGAAGCTGTCGCCCCTGTAGACCAGTGCGGCGCTCCTCGCGATGTTGCCGTTCGACACAGCGAGGAAGAACATCGAGAGCAGCCCGAGCGGCCGGCTGTCCGTGAGCTCCCTGGCTATGAGGTAGGCCATGACCACCTCCACGAGCCCGAAGAGCACCGGCAGCATTCTCATGATCGTGAGTGCGCTTATGCCGCTCCAGCCGACCAGCAAATAGAATATGACCGCGAGGTAGGGCAGGCCCGGTGCCTCGCCTATGAAGTTGTGCGCCGGGAAGCCCGAGAGGGCCAAATGCTGCGGCTCTGCCAGATGGCCGGCCAGCGTTGCCTTCACTATCGCGTAATAGAAGAACCCGTCAGGCTCGAACAGCCCCTGATCGTGCGCCAGCCCCAGCCTGACGAAGACCGCCAGTGCGAGTATGAGAATGCCGGCGATTATTGCAAACTCCCTGCTGGAAAGGAATCCGATGAGGCGCCCGAGGGCTCCCTTACCGCTGCCCCCGACATTGCCAGCGTCCCCCGCCTGCCCGCTATCCATTCAACCACTAGTGTTTTGACAGGCACAGATTTATATCTTGCGCAGCCGGTGCCGTCTCCCTCCCATCCTCAGCCCCTGCGTGCGCGGCCGCGCTGGCGGCACCTCCTCCTCGACAGCCCTGGACAATCAAAGATGCCGCATTGGACAATAAACGTAACTTAAACTATTTTTTATAAAAGAAATATTATGCGTATGCTATCCCTTTAAATACTTTACATTTCGATTACTTCTCAACGTTTAAAGTGAGAACATGAGAAGCATAAACGCGAAAAGAATAGCGGCTGTCGTAACAGGCGCGGCGCTATTGGGAGTAGGCCTTGCGTTCGCAGGCCCGGTAACTTTCCAGAACGTCCCTATTATAAGCAATAGCGGGCAACCGGTGGTTCAGATCGTCGTGGGATCGCAGGCAAAGCCCTCGGACGGCGTCGCTGCGGCAAACATCGCGGCCGCGATCGGAAACCTCGCATACACGAGCGTCCCGGTCACCGCCAGCATCAATGCAACGCAGGCGAGAAGCGTGCTGAGCACGAGCGTCTCGAACCCGACATACTCTCTGACGAACCAGCAGGTCTGGCTCAACGAGAGCGGCGCGACCTCTGTCACTGGCAGCTCCTACATCTTCTCGGCGCTGATAGGCTCTGTCCTGAACCAGGGTCTAGCCCTCGGCTCTCTATCGAGCACGAAGGGTCTGCAGACATCTGCAACACAGTATGCGTTCGCAGAGGGCAACTCGATAACGAGCAGCCCGCCCAGCAGCCCGTACAGCGTTGCGCAGTTCGTACCGTACACCTCTGTAACGGACAACAACAACGGAGGCGGCGTGAGCTTCACCAACGGCTTCCAGACGAGCACGACACCGAAGAACGACAACATACTCGAGGTGACGAGCGCCCAGTTCTCCGCGTTGAAGAGCAACTACGGCAACAACGGCGAGAGCGAGGTCCTATGGCTTACAGGATTCCCTGTATATAACCAGCAGACAACGGACAACCAGTTCGAGCTGCTCGCCGCGGGCGGAGCGTACCAGGTCGTCTTCAACAAGCCGATAGCGCACCTTGGCTCGAACAGCGCCAACCAGATCAATGTGCCGATAAGCATATTGGGCAGCAACTACACCATAATCAACGAGACGCCACCGTCAGGCAGCGTAACGACAACGACCGCGATCAACGGGGGCTACATGTATCTGGCCTCCTCGCTCGCACCGCTGCAGACAGTGTACGTCGGCCACAACATAAGCTCTGGCGCGTGGAACGTGCAATTGCAGGACCTCGGTCAGCCCAACACGAGCGGCACGAGCCCAGCATCCGTTGCGGTATACTACAACGGCCAGCTGACGAACACCTCCTCGATAATGCCGGGCAGGCTGGCGAAGTTCAACGTCACAGGGCACCTGCTCTATCTTGACGTGAACCAGACATTCGCAGGCCTGTACGCATACCAGAAGTGGGCGAAGCTCGAGCTGTACACGAACGTCTTCGAGCTCCGCGACGGGCAGATCTACAACACGACAACCAACCCTGGCTGGCGCGCGAACCTGCTCTGGACCAACACGACCGGCGCATCGACACCGTTCTCACTATCTAGTATTATAGTGTACAACACCACGCCGACGACCCTGAAGAGAGGGCAGAGCTTCTCGTTCATCGAGAGCCCATCCGCCTACAAGCTGACATTCCTGGGCGACACCCTAGGCGCCAGCCAGTTCGACTCGCTGTCGGTCGGGACCACATCGCAGACCCTGGCATACCAGAACCTCATAACAGGGACGAACGAGATAACCAACATAACCGAGCCCACACAGGAGCTTCTGGTGACGAGCCAGATACCGGACGCGTTCACATACGCGGGCCAGACATCGAGCTCTGTCACATACGCCCTGACACCGTATGAGCTGACCGTGCCGGCGACAGGCAACGTGCCGCTATCGACCACAGTCACCAATGTGGTGCTGACATACAAAAACCCGGCTCAGACACTAGCGGGAGGCCAGTCATCGCAGTGGATAAACAGCACACGCCAGCTCGACGTGCAGATAACCGGCTACAAGTACCCAGGGCCGAACAACTCCCCGATAACGGAGAGCGCGGTGTTCTCGAACAGCCTGGTCCAATCGAGCACTGTGTACAACGCTCTGACGCTGACCACGCCCCTCTACAACGTGACCTCTATACAGATAGAGAGCGGGAGGGCGCTGCCGGTTGGCGCGAACGGTGCGTTCAGCATAAACGTCATCAACAACAACGGGCTCTTTTTGGCATCAAACGTGTCCATAGGGCTCCTGGCGTCGGTATCGCCGGGCGTGCTCTACCCACAGGCCTCGAAGGTCTACGACGGCTTCTCGCAGAGCAGCGTGATCTACAACCAGCAGAACGGCCAGACCACGAACACGTTCTCCATAAGCCAGAGCAGCCCGACGGGCGCAGGCGCACAGCAGTACTACAAGTTCTACATCGGTGAACAGGCGGTTCCGTCGAACACGGCGGCAGTGGACAGCTTCGGCATCGGCATATACAACAACACGTTGGGCACACAGCAGTCCACGCTCTTCGACGTGAACTACTCTGTAAACGGACAGCACAACAACGTCACCTACACAGGCACGTCAGGCACAGCGTTCGCCGTGAAGACAGGGTTCAGGTCAGAGAAGGGCAGCCAGGTCGCGGCGATATCGCCCACACAGGACACGTTCTCGATGGCAGAGGCGCAGGACTACCTGCAGTTCTCACTAACGCCGTCGACGAGCAACACAGCGGTGACCAAGGCGGTTAGCGAGCACGGGCCGTACACGATAGGGCAGGCGACGAACATAGCCAACGTGTCGATAGCCAATGTCGAGGCGTCGATCCAGCTGAAGAACAGCACCTACACGATCAGCGGCATAGGCAACATAATAGCGACACCCTCGGTCAAGTCGGCCACAACGCCGGTGCTCCTGAAGAGCTTGAGCACCACTCCGTTGGTAGTCCTGGATTCGCAGGCGAACACGACATCTGGAAGCAACCTGATCCTGATAGGGTCCGGGTATGTGAACTCTCTCAGCCAGCAGCTGCAGAAGAGCTACAACATAAGCTTCGTGCCGTCAAGCGCGCCGATAGCGCAGGCATACGGGTCCAACAGGATCCTGATTGCGGGCTACTACGCGAACCAGACCACAAGCGCCGCCAACAGCTTCATAGACCAGCTCTATGCGGCAGCTGCGAGCAGCTGATCACGGTAGTCAATACGGTCTTTGAACCGGCATTTGCCGGTTCCTCTTTTCCTTTTTCTATTCGATGCGCCCCTAAGCGGGAGCTGTGCCATGCGAGATGCCTGCGATATCGATGGAGAAGGGGCAAATTCGGTGTGAAAGGCTCTCGGAGCTGGCCGTTGCCAGCGCACCTGGAGAATGCGATAGATGCACTGCTCGTGATGGTGGGATACCGTATCTGCCCAGGGCAAGCAGGAGAAAACCCCCATAAAAGGCCGCAGGGCTAACTTTCCGCAAATGTTTCCCCTGCATCCTGAATTCAGGGACAAGATGTTCAGGGAGGGCGCGTTATGGCTCGGGGCGCCTTTCGAGAAGAAGCATCATAACCAAGGAGGCGGCCAAGGATTACATCGACAAACACGACCGCCCAGGACTGCATGCTGAAAGCATAAGGCGGACAAGGCTTTCTCAACCGACCTGCGCTGAAGCCTCGGGCTTCAGCCAGCCAGAGGTGATCCGCCCTAAGCTGTCCCAAGAGGCTGGAATATGCTCTGGCTCAGCTGCACTTGCTGTACCCGCACATCATGCAGGTCTCGCAGCCGTTCTCGCTCCTCATCGCATATTCGCCGCACTTCGGGCACTCATCCATGCCGAGCTTCCCGTCCTTCACCATCGTCTTGGCTTCGAGGCCCTCCTGCCGGTGCTCCTGCTGCTCTGTTATGAGCGCCTGCCTGGAGGGGTTCGTCACCGCCTCTATCGCCTTCGCTATCGCGTCGGGCACGCTAAGCAGCTGCACCCCGTGATCCCAGGTCGCGTCCCTGCCGTGTATGCCCTTGAGGCTCCTTATGATGTCGTTGCCGTCCCCACCCATCTGGAGGTAGAGGCTGACAAGCCTGCCGATCGCCTCGGTGTAGCTCTTCTCGTTCGTGCCTGATTTGCCGAGCGTTACGAAGACCTCCTTCGGCTTGCCGTCCTCCATCCCAACGGTCACGTAGAGCGACCCGGAATGGATCTTGTAGACTATGGTCTTGCCCTCCATGACCCTCGGCCGCTCCCACTCCTCGGGCTCTTTCCTCTGCCTCTTCTCCTGCTCCTCTGTTATCAGGATCCCCTCGCGTGAGCCCTCCCTGTAAACAGTGATGCCCTTGCATCCCGCCTTCCACGCCTGCATGTATATCTCACCCACCTGCGCTGGCGTGGTCTCGGCGGCCAGGTTGACCGTTGACGATATCGCGCTGTCCACGTGCTTCTGCACGGTTCCCTGCATGCGAACCCTGAACTCGGGCCGTATCTTGTGGGCCGGCACGAAGAATTCCGGCAGCTTCTCCTCGCTGTCTATCCCGTAGAGCGACATATACTGCGAGACTACCGGGTGGTAGACCTTGAAGAACTCCTTCGAGAGCGATTCTGAGCGACGGGTG
>JAJYUY010000017.1:10135-15157 GCA_021792295.1 Microcaldota archaeon
GACGGGTGTAGCTGAACGCGAAGACCGGCTCCATACCGCTCGACGTGCCCGCGAGCGCGGCCCCGCTCCCGACGGGCGCTATCGTGAGGATCGCCACGTTCCTCAGCCCGTTCGTGCGTATCTTCTCCTGCAGCTCCTTGCCCAGCGTCTTCACGAACGGCATCGACAGGTGCTTCTCCGCATCGAAGAGCGGGAAGGCCCCCTTCTCCTTGGCGATCTCTGTGCTCTCGTCGTAGGCTATGTTCTTCATCTTCTCCATCAGCTCGTCCACGAAAGAGAGCGCCTGGTCGGTGTCGTACTTTATCATCATCTTGAGCAGCATGTCCCCAAGGCCGTTGAACCCTAGGCCTATGCGCCTCGAGCTCCTGCTCGCCTCTGCCTGCTCCCTGAGCGCGTGCTTCGGCTCGTTGTATGTGAGGACGTTGTCTAGGAACCTGACCCCGTACCTTATCGTCTTCTCGAGGTTCTCCCAGTCCACCCTTGCCCTGTTCGTGAACGGGTCGACAACGAAAACAGGCAGGTTCACGTGCCCGAGGTCGCATGCCCCGTACGGCTGCAGCGGCTGCTCGGAGCAGGGATTGGTCGTCACGACGTTCATTCCGTTGTATTCGCTCGGCGATCCCCTGACCACGTTGTCCCAGAATATGAGCCCGGGCTCGGCCCAGTCCCTGGCCGACTCTATTATCTCGCCCCAAAGGTCGCGCGCCCTGACCTTCCTCTCGATCCTCCCGACGACCTCATTCTCGTACCAGAGCGTGAAATCAGTATCGTTCTCGACCGCGTTCATGAACTGGTCGGTTATCCTTATGCTTATGTTGGCGTACCTCACGCTCTTGAGGTTCCTCTTCACCCTTATGAAGTCCACTATGTCGGGATGGTCCACCCTGATGGTTATCATCAGCGCCCCCCGCCTGCCCGCCTGGCCTATCGTCCCGGTCGTCTCGCTCATTATGTTCATGAAGGACACGGCGCCCGTCGACTTTATCGCCGCGTTGTGCACGACCGAGTTCTTCGGCCTCAGGACGCTTATGTCCGTGCCCACCCCTCCTCCATACGAATAGGTCTTCGCCGCCTCCCTGCACCACCCGAATATCGCGTCTATCGTGTCCTCCTTCACAGGGACAACGTAGCAGTTCAGCAGCGTGACCTTCCTCTTCTGCCCCGCCCCGAAGAGTATCCTGCCCCCTGGTATGAACCTGAACTGGTCGAGCATCCAGAAGAACTTCTCGCTCCACTCGATCCTCTTCTGCTCGCTGGCCTCCGCGCCAGCCATCACATCAGCAACCCTCCTCCACATCTCCTTCGGCGATCTCTCGAGCACGCTGCCCTTCTCGTCCCTAAGTGTGTACTTCTCGTAGAACACCCTCGCCCTGAGCTCGTCACCCCCGAAGAACTCCAGCGTCTCTCTCGGTATCGAGACCATCGCGGTCTTCTGCTCCTCTATTGCCATGCAACTCACCAACTAAGCATCAATCACATACAGATACGCAACAACACATACAACAAAGCACAACACACAACAAAACATCAAAACATTTGGGGTAGCACGCCGGCGGGTCAGCCCTTGCTGTCCAGCACCGCAACCTCCTCCGCAAACTCCTTCGGGCTATCGAACTTCTTGTACACGCTCGCGAACCTCAGGTAGGCGACCTTGTCGAGCTTCAGCAGCTCCTTGATGACCATCGAGCCTATCTTTGTGCTCTTTATCTCGGTGGCGCCGCTCCTCCTAAGGCGCCTCTCTATCCCCTCCGCGATCCTCTCTATCGTCGCCATCTCGACCGGCCTCTTCTCGCACGCCTTGAGCATCCCCTCGAGCAGCTTCTTGCTGTCGAATTTCTCCCTCGCGCCGTCCCTCTTTATCACAACAAGCTGCTCATCTATCCTCTCGTAGGTCGTGAACCTTCTCCCGCAGCCCAGGCACTCCCTCCTCCTCCTTATGCCACGCCCCTCCTCCACGTCTCTCGAATCCACGACGTGTGTGTCCTTGAGGCAGTACGGGCAGCGCATGAAACCACTATATGTTGTATATGTGTCAAACCATACTACAACGGCTGGAGAGATTTCAATAGGCACATATTTAAACTTAACGCGGCGCGATTCTTTATTGTTGTAGCCATTTGTTTATGCGATTGCCCGATTTTCCGCTTTTTCGGTGCGGCCCGCAGCCTGACGGACCTGTGACGCCCTCCAACGACTAAAGGTCGGTTTTCGGCTCGTTGCATTTATAAGGTTTGCCATAGAATAATAAGCGTTCAACTAGGTGCATTTGTGAGGACGACCTATGCGCTGCTCGCGGTCTCTGCGGCCCTGCTACTGGCGATGCCCGCCAGCGCGGGCGTGCCGGCCCGGCTGCAAGTCTACCTTTCCGCATATATGTCAAACTCCGTGATGGCGCAGTACTCCTATTCGAACTTCAGCATCGGGAACAGCAGCTACGTGATAATGCAGCAGAGCGCGAACAGCTCCAAGTACCTGGTGGTGAACGTCACAAACAGCTACTCCCTCCTCACAAGCAACACCGCCATAAACAGCGTACTGTACGCGTTCGTCTACCGGCCCGGCACCGTGGAGAACCTCTCGCAGGTCTCCTACCTCAAGGGGGCGATCGGCAATTACGCCAGCTACGTCAAAACCAACATGAGCAGCTGCGCATTCGAAACCGGCGCCAATCCCCCAGTAACCAACAACCTCACCAACGCCGTCAATGCCTGCGAGACCATACCTGTATGCCACAAGGCGCTCAACCAGTTCGGCGCTGCGAGCGCCTTCGGCCTCGGCCTCGTGAACTTCTCGATATACTACGGGATGTTCAACACCAGCACGAAAGGCTACCTCTCCGCGCTCTCCGGCATCAACTCCAGTAACGCCGGGGCGACAATGCAGAGGCTTGGCTCCTACCTGCCCAACCTCACAGCCGTGCAGGACAACATAGACAAGAACGCGCTATTCTCGCCCCCGCCCGGCACCTCATATGCCGACTGCTCCGCCGCGATCCTCCCATCGAAGCAGCCCTGGTACTGCGTCGCCGTGGGCTATTGCAGCAACATAAACTTCAACACCACGCTCCTGTCGTCGATAAGCTCTGTTCAGTCGCAGCTCAGCGCACAGCTCCCGACCGAGGGGGAGATCGCGCTTTACTCTGCCGCGTCCTCCTCGTCCGCGTCAGGGCTCATAAGGTCGGCAAACCAGGCGCGGAACGCGACCTCATACAACGAGTTCCTGAGCTACAGCTACCCTATATACAACAGCACCGTCGCTCAGATAAAAAAACTGCTTAACCAGACGAACGACGCGAACCTCTCCAGCGCGCTCTCAGCGTTGCAGAGGGGCTTCGCCACAATAAAGGCGCTCGCATACAACGGGAGCGTGGAAAGGGAGAACCTAAGCTTCAGGTCGCTGGTCGGCAACGCGATCTCGGAATACATGCTGATAAACAGGAACTACACAAAGGCCCGCTCGCTCGCGCTTAACGACACGCTCTCCGACCTCGCGGTGCAGCTCAACTACAGGCGGGTCCCGGTCAGGCTTGCCGAGATCTCATCATCGCTCGCCGGCATAGACACGTCGCTGAATACTGGCGCTGAGAACCGCTCCAGCATATCGGCAGCGACCGTGACGCTGAGCGAGATAGGGGTGGAGCTTATGGCCTTCGGCCCGCCGATCACGATGGCCTACATTACGAAGCTGCTCTCCGGGGGCTTTGTGACCGCGATGCTCTCGGGCTCGAACGCGAGCGTTCCCACCAAGCTGGCCTCTGCGCCCATCTATGCCGCAATAGAGGCGTTGCTCATAGACCTTGCGATCATAGCTGCCATATACCTAATGACCTACCACAGGCTCTCCCGCAGGAACAGGATAAGGAGGCACAGGAAGGGCGTCTCGACCGCATGGAAGCTGCTATTCATCGGGCTTTTCGCGCTGGCGCTGGCAGACGCGTACGCGGCATACGCATACGCGGTCTCCGCCAACCACTTCCTGCCCTACGGGCACTTCGCGGCCAGCCTCAGCGGCAGCAGCGCCACGTACATAGCGCTCAACGGCAGTGCGTCGTATTCAAACCTGTCTGTAACGCAGTGCGCTTCATCGTTATCGTCTGAGCTGAAGGCGCAGGGCAAGAGCGTCCAGACCGTATACCTTACCAACTACACGTGCGTCGCCAACGGCCAGGTCTCCGCGCTCGGGATAGACTGCTACGACCACGCGCTTTCGGCAGGCGTCCCGGTCATAATGCTCAGCGCCCACGGGAACGGGATAGCGTACATGGGGATGTACGGCACTGTGCTCTACGCGAGCGGAGGCTCTGCTGAGGGTGCCTCATGCCCTGTCGCAGCGCTTCTCTCCAGGAAATGACGGAATGATCTAATGGCTAAGGGAAAGACGACCAAAACCGGGGAAAAGCCGCAGCATGGGCCTGGCATGCGCACCCTTGCGGTCATCGCAGTCATCGCCGCCATAGTGGCGGCCATGGCCGCTTACGCGATAGGCGGCGCCGAGACAGGCGGGCATGCCAGCTTCCAGCAGTTCCTGCAGCGCTTCTACGGCGCCCCGAACGTGGCGATATACGTCGACTACACGAACGCGACCGTCCTTGCCTACGAGACCACGTGCGTCTCATCGATGATATACCAGATAACCTCCAGCAAGTCCCATCACAGGATCCCGGCGAGCATACAGTTCTATGAGCTGAACGCGACCTCCTGCTTCGCCCCGGCGGGCCCGCTGGGCACCTCGAACGGCTCCATAACCAGATCCGAGCCGCTCGCGAACTGCACGCGCAAAATAGGCACCGTCCCGACGATACTCATGAACTACAGCGAGGTCAACGCGACCAGGATAACCAGCAGCTACCTCTACCTATCAGGAAACCTCGCATTCATTAAAGCGTGCGGCATAGCCTCGGAGATCGGCTGAGTGAAGCTATTTAACAACGTGAGCGGGAAATCCCACACCCTCTTCAGAGGGTTCCCTTTAGGGGTGGGATGAGAGCGAACCGCAGATAAGCATATAAAGATAAATCGAGAT
>JAJYUY010000018.1 GCA_021792295.1 Microcaldota archaeon
ATACCTGCTCTCGGCCTGAGCGCCGCGAGCATTTTGGCCGTGCCGCCGGTCATGGTCGGGACGAATATCATGTCCACGTTGTACTCGTTCGCTATATCGGCCGCGGCGAATGCCATCCTACCCCCCGAGCCGGTGCTGTGCGTTGCCCCGTCAAGCCTGTGGGTGACGAAGCGCTCGGTCTCCCTTATTGTCCTGTCAAGGACCTCTCTGTCGCGACCTGCTGGAAAGCTTTAATAATATATATGTATGAAACCAACTGAGGTACTGGGTTAAGGGTGATGGAACGGGAAAGAGCAAGAAGCACTCGGACGAGCTGAAGAGGCTGCAGCAGCTGCAGGCGATAAACACGATTCTCAAGAAGGGCGACGTGGAGAACGCCTTCCTCAACAACGCTGACAGGGACGTCGAGGCGGTCAAGGATACTGCCGTAGAGCGCATGCTTAACGACCTAAGGTTCAAGGGCGGCGAGCGAAAGGAGCTGGAGATCATCGACGATCTGGCCATTGGCGCCACCAGCAGGGGGCGGCAGCCGCACGGCGGTTTGAAGCCGACTGCAGCCAAGGCCTCCCGCGCACGCCGTTCAAGGCCCGCGAGAAGAAAAAGATAAATAATGCTGTGCAGCAACCTATTCTTATTGGGCTCGTGGCTCAGTAGTAGAGCGTCCGCTTTGCAAGCGGAAGGCCGCGGGTGCGATTCCCGCCGAGTCCATATTTTTTCCAAGCAGGGATTACGGCGGCAAACCAGCAAGCGGGTCTGGGTGCGATTGCGGTTTCAAAGCCGTATCCAATCAAGCCTCAGGCTGAAAATCGAGGTAATCCACATTTGGGCTGCGGATTGATAGTGGTATAAATGTACGCAATCTTCCAGATCTCATACGGTCTCCCCATGGGAACCGGTTCCGGCACCGAGCTGCTTTTCGTGCTCGCAGCCATGGCAATCTTTGTAAGTCTCAGGCTCTATAGGGGCATGAAGGGTACGAGATTCAGCAGGGTTGGAGTCTACAGGCTTCCGTCGATCTACCTAGTCCTGACCGTGCTCTCGCTTTTCGCGCTGTCACCCTCATATGCCGACGTTGCGATCGTCGCCGCAGCCATCGCTGCCGGATATATGGTCGGCCTGCGCCTTGCATCCGGGCTCCAATTCTTCGAGAAAGAGGGCACGACCTACTACAAGCGCTCCCAGACGATAATGGTCATATGGCTCGCATCCTATATCACGCGCATCGGCATAGAGTTCGCATATCCATCCAATATGCTCTTCGGATTCGCGATAGAGGCCATACTTGCGCTCACGACCGGCATGATACTCGGCGAGGCGACCCACATAATGAGGAGCCACAGGAGCTACAGGAAATAGCAGCCCAAACCTCCCTCGCCACCCCACCGCCTCCCTTCCTGCCACCCCGAAAGCGTTATATATTTACTTCTATATAACCTCTGATATAAGGCCTGATATATGGCGAGTAAATGGCGGATCGATACTGCAAATGCGGGCCCTTCAGGGTCAACATGATGCCGCAGGGGATGCTGAAGCCCTACATCCTCTTCCTGCTTTCGAAGAGGCCGATGCACGGCTTCGAGATAATGGGCGAGATATCTGACAGGTCGCACGGACTGTGGAAGCCAGGACCGGCCGCGGTGTACCCTTCGCTCGCGTGGCTCAGCAGGAAGAAATACATAAGCCCAGTCTCCAGGAGGCCGATGGGCGAGAAATCGCGCAGGCAGTACCGGATAACCGGGAGCGGCGCCAATGCGGTGGCCGGCTACAGGGAGTTCGAGGCGGAATGGTTCGGCGGCATGAGGAGGCTTAGGGACCTCTTCAGCTGAAACGTCACCGGAACGCGTTTGCGATAAAAAGGGATACAATGACTTTCATCAACGATGAGAACAAAAGGCAGGTAGCAGAGGTTTTCGCAAAGGGCATTTCAGGGAACGTCAACCTGTTCCTCTTCCATGACCCGTCGAAGGAGAGGTGCCCCTACTGCACAGCCACCATGGACCTGTTGAAGGAGCTGGCGGCAATAGACAAGAGGATAAGCCTGACCATATACGACATAAACAAGAACAAGAAGGAGGCGAAGTTTCTGGGCGTGGACAAGGTACCCGCCATCGTCATCGGCGGCAGGAAGATATATAACGTTCTCTACTTTGGTATACCCGCCGGCTACGAGTTCTCCTCGCTTGTCGAGGACATAATCGACGCCTCTAGGGGCGAGACGTCCCTCTCGGCAGGCACAAAAGAGAGGCTCAGGGGGGTGGCCAAGCCGGTCGACATAAAGGTATTCGTGACGCCATCATGCCCATACTGCCCCAAGGCCGTGCGGCTTGCGCATCAGTTCGCGATGGAGAACGACAAGATACGCGCATCCATGATAGAGGCGCAGGAGTTCATGGAGCTGTCGAGCCAGTACAACGTGATGGGGGTGCCTAGGACGGTCATAAACGACTCGGTGCACCTGGAGGGCGCGCATCCGGAGGAGGTACTCCTAGGGCATGTGCTAAAGCTTGGCGTGTAGAAGCGCGATCAACCCTCAAAAACCTATTTATTGCTTTATTGCGTTAGCTAACCAGATCGGATGGCAAAAAGTGACGGAAACAAGGTCGGTGTTGCTGCCGCGACCGCGGTCGGCCTCGGTGCGATAATAGGCGCAGGAATATTCGTGCTCAGCGGAACCGCCATCGCTTTGGCTGGAGCCTATGCCCTCCTTGCGTTCATCATTGTAGGCGCTGTGGCGCTGATCATAGCGCTGGAACTCGGCGAGCTAGGATCGCTCCTCCCCAATGTAAAAGGGGCATCATATTCGTACACCTACAAAGCTTTCGGAAGCGAACTCGGATTCATGACGGGAATGCTTAGGTATATGGCACTCACCGTTGCAATATCCGCCATCGCCCTCGGCTTCGGCTCCTACCTGTCAGATTTCGTATTCGGTCACGCCGTCGCCGCCTATTCCATCGCCTTTGCGATAGTGCTCATACTGATACTGTCAATAGTCAACATGTTCGGAGTGAAGAAGGCTGCAGAGACAGACCTTGGGCTTGTCTCGATAAAGCTTGCCATACTATTTGTCTTCATCGGGTTCGCGCTCTTCATGGCGTTCTCCAGGCCCGGAGGGTTTCCCGCGCTCTCGTTCAACCCTCCCCACAGCGGCATTATGGGGGGCATATTCGCCGCAAGCGTTGTTGTGTTCTTCGCGTATTCCGGTTTCCAGGCCATATCAACGATAACCGATAGAATAAGGGGAGGCTCGAAGAGTTACATAAGAGCGCTGCTGGCAGCGGTCGCGATAAGCATAATAGTCTACGTGCTGGTTGTCTTTGCCATGCTGCTCCTTACGCCAAACAACACATATGCCAACCTGCTCACGCCAGACCCGCTATCGTACGTGCTTGGCCATAGCCATTCGCCCTCATGGCTTATACGGCTGACAGACATAGGCGCGCTCATCGCCACCGCATCAGCGACGGTCGCAATGATACTCACATCTTCACGGTCGCTCTACCAGATGAGCGAGGACCGGCTGCTTCCCGCGTTTTTCAGGAAGTACAACAAGAAGAGGGACACTGCGGAGAATGGGATCATGGTATCGGCCGCAATAGGAATACTGATGCTCTTCTCGGGCAACATATACTTCATAGCATCCGTGTCGAACTTCGGTCTCATGTTCAACTACCTGGTAATAGGGTTCGATGTCATGCACTTCAGGAGGCGCGGCATTAGATCCCCGTTCCGCATGCCCCTCTATCCATACCTCCCGATAATCGGGGTGATACTGCTCCTTGCATTCTTCACAGGGCTCACGAAATCCGCACTGGAGGTTGGCGTGATAATGATGATGGTGCTACTCGTCGTTTATTATTCCCTCATGGAGCTTAGGGATAAGAGGGTTATAAGGGTCAAGCTATTCGATTAGCGTTCAAACCTCGGAACAGCGCATGCCAACGATCCATAGCACTTTAAGAACATCCGCATCACATAACTCCGGGCTAGGCCTATCCGAACAACTAGGTGCGGAGCTTATCGTGCTCTTCGCATTTCTTGTGACGTTCGGAATATTGGCGGTCTCGCATACCCGGTAACGCTGCTACTCGATCTGCTTTCCTGACGGAAGAGCAGGCACCATAGATTTTGGAATGCCATGCTCTCCCTATTCTGGATATTCCTCGTCATTGGCATAGGAATAGCGATGATACCCGCTAGATCCGCTCTCGCAGGGCAACCGACGCCTGTGCCATAGCCCAACATAAACCAGGCATAACATAACATATTTATATATGTCATAATATGATATGTATGTGCCCGAAATAGAGATCAAGAACGTGGCAAAGCTCTTTACCGTAATGCTACTCAGCGATAGCGAGCAGACAGGATACACGATCATGAAGGCGCTCGAGGGCAGGCTGGGGAGGAGGGCCAGTCCGGGCCAGATATACCCGTTCCTGAAGCAGCTGAAACAATACCGTTACGTTGAGTGCAGGCGCCGTGGCGCTCGCGAAAAGCAGATATATCGCCTGACCCCCGAAGGCAGGAGGTTTGTTGGGCGTCTTTCGGACAGGCTTGATGGCCTATTCGAAATCGCGATAAGGCCAAAACTTACGGCGTGCGCCCATTGCGGCTGCGAGATATATAAAGGGGGCTACAAGGAGAAGGTAGGAAGCAAATATGTTACTTTCTGCTGCGAGAACTGCGCAAAAAGCTATGGCACTAACAAGTGATTCAAATGAAAGACCCAGTATGCAAAATGGATGTAAAAGATGACTCTAAGTTCGGGAGCACATACAAGAACAGGGCGTACCGCTTCTGCTCTGCATCTTGCAAGCAGAGCTTCGACAAGGAACCGGAGAAATACGCGAAAGGCGCATAAGATGCAGTACCAATGCAGCATATGCAAGCTCCATTACGCCAGCAAGGAGCTTGCAGAGGCGTGCCACAGGTGGTGCTCCAAGCACGACAGCTGCAACCTCGGGATAACGAAGAATTCCCTTGAAGCGAAAGAGCGCAGGGGCAAAAGATGAGAAGATGAAAAGGCGAATAGGCAGCAGGAACATGGGCTGGCTTTCCGCCAACGCCTTCACCGTATCCAGGTCAGTGGAGGTGCTGTTCGGGTTTGTCTGGCTCGTTGATGCATCATTCAAGTTCAATGAATCGTTTGTAGGGGCTATATCGGTCATGATCACGCAGGCCGGGCAAGGGCAGCCGCAGTGGCTCGGCGGATGGTTCTCCTTCTGGTCCAATGCAACAGCCGCTAACCCGGCGCTGTTCGCGCACATTATAGCAGCAATGGAGCTGCTTGTAGGCGTGAGTCTGGTATTCGGTATTGCCAGGAAGTTGTGCTATGGTGGCGGCTTCATGCTCAGCCTCTTCATATGGGCCATCCCTGAGGGGTTCGGCGGCCCGTACGGTGCAGGATCAACCGACATAGGCACGGCCGTTATCTACGCGTTCGTGTTCGTACTGCTTGCGGTAATAAGCGGCATTCATGGTCCTGACAGTCGCACCCTAGATTTCCACATAGGGAAGAGGCTGCATTGGTGGGGCAGGATAGCGAACGTGAAAATCGGGAAGTGACTGGATGGCGAATGATCCTATCTGCGGAATGTATGTTGATGAGAAGAGCACCACGCTTACCAGCGCGCGTGACGGAATAAAGTATTATTTCTGCAGTACGAGTTGCAAACTCCAATTCGAAAGACCAGAGAAAGAGCTTAGAGGCCTGAGGATTTCGCTGACGGTTTCCTGGCCCATCACAATCATTGTTGCTGTGCTTACATATGTGCTTCACCTGGGTTACGGCAATTATGTGATGCTGCTTCTTGCGAGCATAGTGCAGTTCTATGCAGGGCAGAGGTTCTACGCTGGCATTTTGGATGCGATAAAGAACAGATCAGCAAACATGGATACACTGATTGCAATAGGCACCAGTGCGGCTTGGGCCTATAGCACCGTAGTCACCCTATTCCCATCAATCTTCCCTACGGGCGGAATCTACTTTGACACCTCCACAATCATAATATCACTGATACTTACGGGAACATACATGCAGAGGATTGCGGAATCAAGGGCATCGTCTGCAGTTTCAGCTTTGATAGCGTTGCAGCCAAAGATAGCGCACAGGGTTGAAGGGGGCAAGATAGTGGACACTGCGATAGGGCAGGTTAAGGAGGGGGATATCCTGCTGATAAGGCCAGGGGAAAGGATACCTACCGATTCGGTGGTCTTGGGGGGCGAGAGTTCGGTTGACGAATCGATGATCACGGGGGAGAGCATGCCCCTGACCAAGAAGACCGGAGACAAGGTTATAGGGGGCACTGTAAATTCCACAAGTTCGTTGAGGGCCAAGGCTACGAAAGTGGGCGAGGATACCGCGCTTGCGCAGATAATAAGGATAGTAAAGGATGCGGCTTCGAGCAAGGTGCCGATACAGAAGCTGGCAGACAGGGCCTCGTCATACTTCGTACCGATAGTGGTGCTTGTTGGCATCTTTGCTTCTTTGTCATGGTACTCCCTAGGGGGTGTGGGCATAAATACCGCAATCCTGATATTTGTCAGCGTCCTGATCATCGCATGCCCCTGCGCACTGGGAATAGCTACCCCGGCCGCATTGCTGGTTTCCTCAGGCAGAGCGGCAAAGGCCGGAATACTCGTCAAGAGTGGCGAAAGCCTGCAAAAGGCAAGCAAAGTTACCACACTCGTGCTGGATAAGACAGGTACCCTTACAAAAGGAAAGCCAGAAGTTACTGATATAATCGCCGCTGTCGGTTACGATAAAAAAAGGGTACTAAGGCTTGCTGCCATAGCAGAGATGAATTCAGAGCACATACTCGGGAAGGCCATCATCTCGAAGGCACATAGCATGAAAATCAAGAGTGAGCTCCCCAAGAAGTTCACTTACGCCCAGGGCAGCGGGGTAACCGCGCTTACCAAGAGTGGCAAGAAGATAACCGTTGGCAACAGAGACCTATTTGATAATGCGCAACTTTCAGGTCTTGAAGCAAAGCTGCAGGAACTAGAATCGGACGGCAAAACAGCGCTCATAATAGGGGAAGGCGAAAAGGCGATCGGTCTTATAGCCATAGCAGACGCACTCAAGGAGGATAGCAGGAAGGCGATGGATTCGTTCAGGAATGCAGGATACACGGTATGGCTTGCGACAGGGGACAACCAAAAGGCCGCCAATGCGGTTGCAAAGAGCCTGGGCATAGCGCATGTGATCTCCCAGGCAAAGCCAAGGGACAAGCTGGACAAGATAGCAGATCTGCAGAAGGAGGGCCATGTGGTCGCTATGATCGGCGATGGCGTGAACGACGCGCCTGCGCTGACAAAGGCCGATGTCGGCATAGCCATAGGCGCAGGCACAGAGGTTGCGATACAGGCGGGCGGCATCATCTTGATAAGGAACAGCATCTACGATGCATTCGTGGCCCTCCAGCTTGGGAAGAGGACGATGTCGAAGATAAGGCAGAATCTTTTCTGGGCGTTCGGCTACAATATAGTCCTAATCCCCATAGCCGCAGGCGCGCTCATACCGATTTTCACAATAAGCATTTACAATCTCTTGCCCATGCTCTCCGCCTTGGCCATGGCGTTGAGCTCTGTCACAGTTGTCTCGAATTCGCTGCTCCTTGCGCGCAAATGACATGAACACCAAGCTGCCGGTTTTCAGGGCTGCCGGCCATGTAGCCCAATGCATTTATGAGTGCGCTGCCAGAACCCTACGACGCCTCGGCTTACATTTCACGTCAGCCAATTATGAGACGGGCCGTTCTCACTCGCATATGTCGTAGCCCGTGGATACCAATAAAAAGGCCTGGAGAGAAAAAGAATGTGTTGGGATTGGTGCGGACCGCACCGGCGGTCCGATGATCGCATGACGGTATCCAAGGCGATAATAGTCGCCGGAGGGCAGAGCAAACGCATGGAGGGCCTGGACAAGACCTTCGCGGAGATAGCCGGGATGCCGGTCATAGCCCATACGATAGCTGCGTTCGAGGCCTCGCCGTCAATAGGCGGGATCGTGCTCGTGCTTCCTGGTGATAAGATCGCAAAGGGACGGGAGCTGGTCGATCGGCACAGGTTCGGAAAGATCGAGGCGATATGCGCTGGCGGGCCTGAGACGCGCCAGCAGTCCGTTGCAAATGGTCTGGCGGCTGTCGGGGAGTGCGACATAATACTGATCCACGACGGCGCCCGTCCATGCGTAACCACAGATTCGATAGAGCGCGCCATACGCGAGGCGAAAAGAGAGGGGGCTGCGCTCGCGGCGGTGCCTGCGCACGAGACTATGAAGCGCGTCAGCGCAGAGGGCCATGTGGAAGAAACACTGGAGAGGGGCACATTATGGAGCGCTCACACACCCCAGGCGTTCTGGAGCGAGATAATCAGGAATGCGCACATGACCGGCATCGGGGGCGCGACCGATGACGCCATGCTCGCTGAGATGGCCGGCTACAATGTAAAGGTGTTCGAGGACTCGTACGACAACATAAAGATAACCACGAGAAAGGATCTCGCAACCGCAGAGTCGATACTCCTCCAGAGGCGCGCCTCTTCACCTAACCGAAAGGCCCTATCGGTCTCTCGATAAAAAGGTCGCCCCTCAGCCATGCTAGCTCTCTTGCAACGGCCTCGCACTCCTTGTAGGTCCTGTATGCGGCATAGGCGGTCGGACCCTTGCCAGTCACCCCTATCTCGACCGGCGAGCGCGCCCCCATCTCACGCAGCAGCCTGCCTGTATCGGGGCATAGCTCTGATGCGAGCTCGGCGAAGCCCTTTCCGGTCTTATCATGCAGCGCGTACATCTCCCTAGTGCCCAACTCCATGCGCGGCCTGGCGATCAGGTAATGAAGCCGGGGCACAGGCATCGGCGTTATGCTGTGCGACTCCCCTCCTTCGACCCGAGCGCGCCCCCCATGCAACAGGAAGGAAACGTCGTTGCCGACCTTCCTTGCAACCCTCTCGAGCCCTGCGGCTCCCATCCCAAGGCCGAACGCCACATCGGCGAGCCTCAATACAGCTGCGGCGTCGGAGCTGCCCCCTCCCATGCCCGCGGCCATCGGAATCGCCTTGCTGATTCCTATCCTGCAGTGCAGCCCTTTTCCCGCCTGGCGCGATAGCTCATCGATCGCCTTACCGACTATGTTGTCACCTATGACGCAGCCCTCTATCCCCTCTTCCCCCCTATCCACGACCCTCAGGGTCACCCTGTCGTGCAGCGTCACCGCCTGCATAATGCTCGAGACGCGGTGCAGCCCGCTACTGTTCTCGATATCTCCGATGTCCAGCGTTATGTTCAGCTTCGCAGGGGCGCATGCGGAATAGAGCCCATCACCAAGCTTCCTTATGCTCCTGTACTCTCCATCGGATCCATCAACCCCCATCTTCTCCCCCCTCCCTAAGGGAAATCTGCGCAACCACGTTTATGCCCTCGCCCCTACCGTGCGCGCTGAGCCCCTCCCCTGTCGTCGCGCCGACCCCGACGCAATCCTGCCCTATCCCGAGCGCATCCGCGATATTCCTCTTCATCTCCGCAACATACGGGCCGATCCTTGGCCGCAGCGCTGTCACCATTACGGTTACGTTGTTGGCGCGGTACCCTCTTTCCCTTACGATCCCAAGCGCATGCGCGAGTATCTTCCCCCCGGGCATGTCCCTGTAAGCCGGGTTCGTGTCAGGGAAGTGGTAGCCTATGTCGCGCTCGCCAACCGCGAGCAGCAGCGCATTGGCTATCGCGTGGTATACGACATCCCCGTCCGAATGCGCCGCCGGGCTGTACTCCATTGACACGATCACCCCCGCAAGCACCACCGGCTTTTCATTTCCGCCGTTTGGAATTATCTTGTGGTCGTCGGAACCAAGCCCTACAAGGAACACCGGTTTCTTCGGCATGGAGACACAGTATAGAGTGGCGCCTCATGCTTTTATAGCTGACGCAGCCTGCTCACCGGCATGTTCGTGCTCGTGCCCATCCTCCTGGGCTTCCTTTGGCCTCTTGTACTCCTCCACCACGCGCACCTCCTCTGCATCCTTGAGATTCGAGAAGACGGCGGCGATAAGGTTGGCCTTGCCTATGAAGTAGTCGGCGTTCTTTTTGACAGAGTCGCCGTACTCAACCTCGATTCTCTTGCCGTCTATCTTTACCCTGCCCGGCTCAGATCCATAGGTCCTGCCGAGCGCGCTCACCTTCTCCTCGCCACCTGTCAGCCGCTTGACCACCCTGACCTCGTAGGTAACGTCCATCCCCGCATAGGGGTGGTTTGCGTCAAGGACGACCCTCCCCGAATTGACGCTCTTGACGGTCGCGCCGACGTTGTCTAGGTCCACACGCATTCCAGGATAAGGATCCACGTCCCTCTTCCTGAATTCCGAGAGGGGCATCACCCTGACAAGGTCCGGGTTCCTCTCGCCGAACGCCTCTGCCGGCTTGAGCGTTATCTTTTTCTCCTTGCCCTGCTCGATCTCCCTTAGTGCGCTGTCAAGGCCCTTGACCACGCTGTGCGCCCCGAGTATTATGAGGACGGGGCCGTAGCGCACATCTTTCGAGTATATCCCGTGCTCCTTCGCGAGCTTCTCGTTCGTCGTCTCCAGCATCGTATTGCCCGCAGCGTTCCAAACGCTGTACTCTACCTCAATGAAGTCGCCATCTTTGAAAGCCATAGGACCACCTAAACCGATAAGCGTCAATGAACAAGAATAGCTTTATAGCAGCACAATAAATACCTTTTGGAGCTGTATAATAGGTGCGATCATGGACAATAGAAGCAAGAGACTGCTGGCCGTACTCGTCCCGCTCTTCATCGCATTCATCTTCGTGACCTCGTTCCTTGCGGTGCAGAACAACAATTCCGGCGCCGGGAACGGCACCACAACGATCGCCATGGCGAGGACGATACCTGTTTTCGGCATCGCCAACGCCATCATATCAAATTACAGCTACGTGGCCAGCGTGAGGGTCTACGGCAACTCGACCGGGCGGGCCAACCTCACGCTATCAAGGCTTCAGGCGAGCGGCGCGATAAGCAACTATCTCCCAAGTGGCAATACCTACGACGTCGAGCTTTCGTCGATAGGGCCGTACCAGCTCTACGCGGACCTCGTCTCAAATTCGGTCAATGCCATGGTGGGGAGCCAGGCGTACGTGACGCTGCCGCGCAGGCTGAATCTGCACTACAATTCCACCGTGACGGTCCCTACCACAATGCCCTCCCTTCCCTTCACAATTTACATTGCGAACGTCCTGCCGGTGAACTCCAGCGTGCGCGTCCGCATAGTGGCGCTGGTGGACTACAACGGAACCCTGTACGACAACCAGATACAGCTCAGCCAGGTCGCAGGCTGATCCAATGGATGTGGACGAGCTGGCCCGGAAATACGCGGTAAAGAACGCGCACGATTACGGGAGCGCGAGGGCCGACCCCATAGTCGGCAAGCTGCTCTCGCTGTCGAAGGGCTCTGGCATTGAAGCGATAAGGAGGGCCGCGGCCGACGCCGTATCATGGGCGAATTCGCTGCCAAAGGCTGAGCTCGAGATAGAATACGCCAGGCATTCGGCCGAGTTCGAGGCGGAGGCCAGGGGGATGGGCGAACGCACCGCGAAGCCGAGGCTGGAGCTCGATGGCGCGCAGCCAGGGGCCGTGGTGACGCGGATATCTCCGGAGCCGAGCGGCTACATGCACATCGGGCACGTAAAGCAGGCGCTGCTGAGCTCCGAGGCCGCAAGGCTCTACAAAGGAAAACTCTATAGGTATTTCGACGACACGAACCCGGAGAAGTGCAGGCAGGAATACGTCGATGCGATGAAGCGCGACCACGAGTGGCTCGGCCTCGAGTTCGACAGGGAATACTATGCAAGCGATTTCGTCGATAAGATATACGGCTACGCAGAGCACATGCTCGCCAACAGGATGGCTTACGTATGCGAATGCGAGAGGGAGACGATGCAGAGGCTTCGCTTCGGCGGGAAGCCCTGCCCTCACAGGGGGCGCGGCCGCGACGACAACATGCGGCTCTTCAGCCGGATGCTGAACGGGGAGATCGAGGAGGGACAGGCAGTTGTCAGGTTCATGGGCGATCCTGGCTCGCAGAACACGACGCTGCGCGACCCTGTGCTCCTGAGGATAGTCACAAAGCCGCACTACAGGCAGGGCACCAAGTACAGGGTCTGGCCCATGTACGACCTGAACACGCCCATACTCGACTCGATAAACGGGATAACGGACATAATACGCAGCAAGGAGTACGAGCTGCGCGACGAGCTCGGGAGGCGCATACTCGGCGCGCTCGGGCTTAGGGTGCCGAGGATGCACCTGGAGGCGAGGCTCAACATAAAGGGCAACGAGACGCACAAGCGCGAGATACGCAAGCTTATAGAGGAGGGCAAGATATCCGGCTGGGACGACCCGCGCCTGATGACGATAATGGCGCTGAGGCGGCGCGGGATAGTGCCGGAGGCGATAAAGGCCTTCGTTATGAGGTTCGGGTTCAGCAAGACCGACAGCATAGTGCCGCTCGACATGCTGCTTGCGGAGAACCGGAGCATGATCGACAGGTTCGCCAAGCACCTCTTCTTCGTCGAGGACCCGGTGAAAATGGTGGTGAAGGGCATGGCTCAGCGGGAGGTGCGGCTGCGCCTTCACCCATCGCACGACTATGGATTCAGGGAGTATCTCACCGGAGACGGCTTCTACATAAGCGCGGGCGACGCGAGGC
The DNA here is from genome assembly GCA_021792295.1 of Microcaldota archaeon. Lineage (GTDB taxonomy): Archaea > Micrarchaeota > Micrarchaeia > Micrarchaeales > Micrarchaeaceae > JAJYUY01. The sequence continues at coordinate 12,706 of JAJYUY010000018.1, forward strand.
AGCTCAGGAGGGGGGGCGCCGTGCGCTTGAAGGACCTCGCCGACGTGAAGATAACCGGGTTGGGGGGCACGGTATCTGCAGAACCTGCGGCCGACGGAACAAAGGGCGGGATAATACAATGGGTTTCCGACGGCAACCTTACCAAGTGCTCGATCACCATACCTGGGGAGCTCCTGGGGAGCGATGGCGGGCTCAACCCTGACGGGCTGAGGGTCGTAAACGGTTACGTCGAGAGCGCGGCCCTCTCGCTCAGGGAGCACGAGATAGTGCAGTTCGAGCGCTTCGGCTACTGCATACTCGACAGCAAAAAGGAGAACAGCTTCATCTTTACCTCGAAATAGCGCGCCGCCATCAGACAGAGAGCGCCCCATCGATCGCGCCGGCCAGCAGCTCCGACCTTCTAGGCCCCAGGCCCTCAATCGCCTTGAGGAGCGCCCCTGCCTCGGCCGCCCTCCCGAGCTTGAACAGGTTGAAGGAGAGGTAATAAAGCGCATTCACCGGCGGGTTCCCCGATTCGACGATTCTCGACGCAAGCCCCAGCCCCCCCTTGTAGTCGCCCGACTCCTGCGCGACGAGCAGCTCGGAATAATCCGCCAGCGCCTGCGCCTTCGATGCCTTGAGCCTGTCCAGCGCCCCGAGCGCGCCCCTCGGATTGTTCATCCTAAGCTCGCAGAGAAGTATGTTGTACCAAAGGCCTGGGCTGGGACTGGCCGCGCTCTCCGCCCTAGAGGCGTATAGGGACTTTGCGATAAGCCTCTTCGCCTCCGAGGCAAGCCGCGCGCCCCTGTCCCTGTGGGCGATGTTCTCGTCCATGAAGCCCTCCCTGTTGTAGGCTATCTTTCCGACCTCGCTGTTCGACTGCCGGATCAGCATGATCCCCTTCGCGTAGAGCAGGCGCGGGTCCTTGTTGCCAGCGATGATGGCGTCGTACGCGGCGCCGGCAGAGTCGAAGTCCTCCCCGGCGAGCGAGGCCCTTATGGCGTCGAGGCCCTCCATGAGCTGCCTGCCGTTCGCCTCAAGGGTCTTCCTATCGGTCCATATCTGGCTCTCGCAGTTCGAGCAGAACGAGGAATCCCCCCCGCTTAGCGTCTCCTCGCCGCAGAACTGGCAGACCATCGGTCTGTAGCTCCTCCTGATCCTGCCGACGATCTCCATGTATCTTCCCGCCATGCCATCCCTCATATCTTCTTCAGCACCGCGAACAGGTGCATGCTGTCGTACGGTTCGAGGTCTATGCGCTCATCCACCGCGAACGCGCCCCTGAGCTTCGCTAGCTCGTCCCTGTACGTGTCCTCCGGCCTCCTCGCTATGTCTATGCTCTGCGACTTTATTATGAAGTACGCGTAGCCGCCCTTCTTGAGCGCGACGCTGTTCGCCAGCAGTATCTCTGCCTGGTTCCTCGAGGAGATGTCCTGGTAGATGATGTCGCACTCTCCGATTTCGCCCAGGTAGGCGTCAGGATGCGACGCGTCTGCGAGAATGGGCAGCATGTTCGCCCTGAGGTCGCACAGGCCGAGGAACTCCCTCATGTTGCGCTCCGATATCTCAACGCCGAAAAGCCTGCCCCGCGGGCCTATGATGTCGCTGACGTGGCTCGCCGTTGTCCCGGTGGCTGCGCCGAGGTAGAGCACCCTGCTCCCGCCCTTTATCTCCATATGCCCCATCCGGTTCAGCAATGCGGCCGCCAGCTTGCTCCTGTAGGGGTTCCACAGCCTGTACTCGATCCCGTTGCCCCCGACAAGCTCCTCCCCATAGACCCTCCTGCCCTTGACCATGTTCACCGTGGCGATCCTGCCGCCTATTGAGTACACACCATCGAAAAGAGCCTTTGCCTCGATAGAACCGCCGGCTATACATTGTCAGGCAAGCGCGTGACATCCTCCCACCCGTAAACGGTGTGGGCTTCCTCTGCATTCATGCAATCACTGCATCCTGCAAAGGATGTGTTTTATCGGTTCTCAGTTCCTCGATGCGACTTTTCGATGCCT
>JAJYUY010000019.1 GCA_021792295.1 Microcaldota archaeon
ACTCCTTCTTTTTCCGAGGTCTATTGCTATATCCATATTCACACCTGTTTATACATTACGCCGCAACATTAACTGACTTGTTGCGGCGTCAAGTGCTAGGAGGAGGAATTAAACATGTCAGACTTTCACATTACCGGAAGTGCGAGGGTTTAAAGATTTTCAGGCCCCTCCTGCAGATGGCAGGGGGGCGCAGATTGCAGTCTGGGCGGTTATGGGGCAGTTGGTTGGCTTGCGGCCCAGGCCTTGCACTAGTCTGTCGAGACCTCCCTTGCTATGCCCGGCCTGCCCTTGATAAGTACCCTGTGCCCGCAGTGGTTGCATCTCACGAAATTGTCCAGCTTCTTTATCTTGCTCCCGCATCGTGCGCAGACGTATCCCATCATCTCACCTTCTTGTTGTCCTTCAGCCACTTGACGAAATCGGCATGCAGCGACGAGAACTTGCTCGTGTCTATGACCCTTATCTTCTGTGCGGCCCCGTACTGCTCGTCCCTGAGCTCGACGATCGGCGCGTACCTGTCCATCACAGCGTAGTGAGCCTCCATCCAGTGTATTCTGCCCTCCATGTACTCCTTAGTCATCTGCTCGTTCATGGGCATCGAACTGAAGCTGAATACTATGCCGTTGCACCAATAGAGGGGCATGTTGCCCTGGGGGGTTATGCGACCGCGCATCAGGTCCTCCATGCCTACCGATACCGCCTCGTGTACAACCAGCTCCTTCGCCTGCGCGTATGTTATCTTTGCCATCTCATCTCCCCTTCGTCTCGCCTATGAGCCTCGTGGCTGTGATGCCCGCCTGCGTTTTCATCGAGTACGCCCCTCCCGCGTAGGTGGTCCCGCAGTGCCTGCATCTCCATATGCTCGTGCCCCTCCTCTGCACGCCCTGCTTCCCGCAGACCTCGCACTGGTAGAGGGCCCTCTTCTCGGCCCCTATCTTCGCGTACCTCTTCCTTATGCTCGCTCCGTATCTTATGCTGGCGTTCGCCATAGAATCATACCTGCGCCCTTGTCATCATATCCTTTAGCCCGCTGTGCTTATTAAGCGATACGCCGATGAGCTCGTCTATCTCCTTCTGCGTGAACGCGCCCATCCCTCCCTTCTGCATCGCCCTCACAGTCTCGCCGTCGGTGGCGATGGTCAGCCTGCAGTCCGCCGCCTTCTCCTCGTCGCCGCTGGGGTCGAGCACGATGCTCTTCCCTATCTTGGCGAAGGTTGCCGAGCTTACCATGTTCCGGATGCTGAGCCTCGCCGTCCTGTCCTCCCTGTCCGCCTTGCCGTTGACGTATTTGGGTATCCTTGTACCGGCTATCGCGCTCATCGCCGCGAGAAGGCCAGCATCGAAGAGGTTGCCGTCGTAGTTGAGCACGTACAGGTCGACGAAGAGCCCCCAGACCTTCCCCTCCTCTATGAACAGGCTCTTCAGGTCGAAGCATTCGCCGTGCCTTATTCCCCTGTCGACCACCCTGGCGAACTCTATCGCGTCGGGGCTTGGGGGGCCGGTCTCGTACTTCTCGCTGGCGAGCGGGAGCAGCTCTGCAGACATGATGAGGTTCCCCTGGTCTGGCGTGTCCTCCATCGGCTCGTCCACGTCCAGCTTGACGCCCGCGAGCACCCTTGTGTTGCCTATGTCGACCTGCGCTGAGCCCTCTGCGTTCTGTATGAGCCCGGTCTCTATCCTTATGTTGCGGAAGTCCGTGAGACCCCTGCCATCCAGCCTCCTGCCCCCTTTTATGATATCCCTCACGTGGTTCCTTGTTACCGTGTCTATTGCATCCATTCTATCACTTCGAGCTCCGCTCGTACGCCTCGCGCAGCGCATTCTTCTGTATCTCCGATATGCCCTTTCCGGCGCCTATCGCCATCGAGACCGCCTTGGAGAGCTGCTCCCTCGTCAGCTTCCCGTCCATCTGCAGCAGCAGCACGTCGTTGTTGCGCGGGGCAATCGCCATCGGCATGTCGCTGTCGGCGTAGTTGTCCTCTATCATCGTGAAGTCGAGCGCGACCTCGTCGCCTATCCTGCCCACAGATACGGCATAGGGCAGGTCGCGCATCGGTATGCCGCTCGCGGCGAACGCGACCGCCGCAGCCGTTATCCCTGCCGCCCTGGTCCCGCCGTCCGACTGCAGCACCTCTATGAAAAGGTCTATCTGGCTTCCGGGATACTCGTTCAGCATCACGACGTTCTCGAAGACCTCCTTGGTGACCTTCGCGATCTCTATCGCCCTCCTGTTCGGGCCGCTCCTCCCGTGCTCGGAAAGGCCGGAGAAGGGCGCCATCGCATACCTGCACTTGATGATCGCCCTTGTCGACTCTGCGAAGTGCCTCGGGGTGGCCTCGCGCGGACCGTAGACTGCCGCAAGTATCTTGTTGTTCCCCCACTCTATGTAGGCCGATCCGGCCGCGTTCTTCAGGGGCGATGCGACTATCTTTATTGTCCTGAGCTCGTCGAATCCTCTGCCATCGAGCCTCCTCCCGTTCACTATCAGTTCCGGTTTGTTTGATGAACTTGCCATAAGATTACCCTGTTTCCATTTCTCTTTTTGTTCCTGTTTTCTCTTCCAAATATCTCCTTATCGTCTCGGTGAGGCCGCTGACGTGCGCCTCCCTCTCGACCCTGCGTATCGCCTCCGAGGCCAGCCCTATGTCCCCTCCCCTCAGCCATATCAGCCCGTTGAGCCCCACGATTATGCTCGTCTTCGTGAATCCCGCTATCTGATTCACCATCGTGTTCTTCTTCCCTATGATCCTGAGCACCTTCCTCGGCTTAACGCTCATCACCGTGCCCTCCGACAGCGGCTTCGCCTCACTGAGTATTATGGTGGGCCTGTTCTCCACCTCCTTTATCCTCGCCTCTATAACGTCCCCCACCGAGAACGAGTACTCCTCGTACTTGCCGGGTATGAGCAGGCTCCTTCCGAAATACGACAGGTCTATCACATAGACCTTGTTCCTCACCTCCGATACTATTCCCACCACAGTGTCGTCAGAGCGGGGCATCCATGCGCCCTCGAGCGGTATTATGCCGCGGCCGTTGGAATCGTACATGCCGAGGACCTTGGCATAGGTCCTGCCCTCCTGAATGTACGTGTTCTCCATTCTTTCCGGCCTCTCTGCTACAACCTCCCCCGGGATTACTATTCTCATGCGATCATACCCATTCGGTTCAGGTTATCTTCACCACCGCCCTGCCCTGCGTGGAGCCGTTTATGCGGTCGAAGAACTCGTTCTGCATGCCTGCGGGGAACTCCAGCTCGGCCTGCAGCGACCCGTCAGAGAGCCACTGCTCTGACCTGAGCCCGTACCTCTTCAGTATGCCGAACGAGCGGTTCGCGAACTCCGGCGGGATCGTCACGCTCATCTTTACGGTTGTGAACTTTATCGGCATTATCATGTTTATCTTCTTGACCACCTCGTCCACCTGGTCGGTGGCGCTCTTGAACGGGTTCAGCGTGACCCTCCCCTCCCTCATGGCGTTCTCTATCCTGAGCGGTGGGTTCGGCGCGTTCGTCCTGGGGTCTATCGAGTTCTTCGCGATTATCTCTATTATCTGCCTGCGCTTCTCCTCGAGCAGCCTGTTCCTCTGCTCGGTCGTTATCGGGACGTCGCCGTTCTTGAGTATGTGCTCAGCGATCTTGGCCACGTCGGTCGTCCCGAACGACTTGTTCAGCTTCTCGTCGCTCTGGCGCTCGCCCTTCCTGGCGTCCTTGAATATCTCCTCGGCCTCCAGGACAGAGAGCGGGTCGCTCCTCTTGCCTGTTATGAACTCGTACGCCATGTCGGCGTCGACGAGTATCTCGAATTCGTTCCCGTCCTTGCGGTACTTCACTATGACGCTCTTTGCCACTTCAATCACCGGCGGAGGATCAGAGGTACTTGGCTATCTTTTCCGTGCTGAAGAGCTCGAAGCCTGTATCCCTCCTTATCGTTGATATGTCTATGTTGTTCTCCGTAAGCTTGCCCTCGTTTATCTTCTTTACTATGCCGACGCCGAGCGCTATCGCGTCGTCGATCTTCATCCCGTCCCTGTAGCCCTTCACAAGCATCTCCTCCGCTATCTTCTTGCCCGAACCTATGGCGTCGGCCTTGTAGCCTAGGTATGAGGCGCCGGGCTCTATCTCGAAGAGCTTCGGCTCCTTGTCTATGCCCCCTATCAGCAGCGATATGGCGTAGGGCCTTATGCCGCCGTACTGGGTCGCCATCTGCAGCTCCTCCGATATCTCCCTCGCTATGGTCTCGACCGACTCGGTCTCGTTGTACACCATCCTGTGCGACTGGGTCTTGTTCCTTACCATGCTTATGACATGCAGCCCGTCTGAGACGAGCCCGCTGTAGGTCGCGCCTATGTAGGAGTCGACCCTGAATATCTTCTGTATGGTGCTCGGTATGGCGAGCGGCTCAAGTATGTTCTTGTGAGCCACCAGCGCTATGCTGTCGTCCGCAACTATGCCTATCGACGTGGCGCCCTTCCTCACCGCCTCCTTCGCATACTCCACCTGGTACAGCCTCCCATCCGGGCTGAACATGACTCCCCTATCGTAGGCCTGAACATTCGGGTACATAAATTACACCAATATAACTAGAGAAACTAGAATGATAGTATTTTAGGATATAAGCATTTATAACCTTTTTGATATGGGCGCGCCACTGGGAGGAGCCTGATTTGGGGCGCCTGGGGATCGGACGGCAGCGCGGGCGCCCTGGAGCGCCCTTATCGTGCCTGAGGCGGCGAGGGTGTGCAGGCCCAGCGTGGCATCGTTCACCCGCTTTATGAACGCGAGCGCGGCGATTGAATCGGGGTACATCGCCAGGCCCACCCTGAGTATGAACCTCCTTGAATCGACGAACCTGACCAGCTTGGGGTTTGCCGTGTGGTATCGCATCTCGCCGAGCTGCCTTATCAGCTCCCTGTAGAGTCCCTGCTCGAACTCCCCAGCCTCGGCGGGCGCTATTTCTCTCGTGGACCTGACCATTATGTAGCGCCGCTTGTCCCTCATCATTCGAAAATCGCCCTGATCGCCTCGCCCGCGCCGGCCCTGGCGGTCCTCTCGTCAGCTCCAAGGAGCCTTGCAACCTCGATGATCTGCATCGGTGACGCGAGAAGCTCCTCCGAACCTGCGAGGGTAGCGAACGCTATTCTCAGGCGCCTGCCCATTGCGTAGCGCAGAAGCTTGGATGCCATGTAGATCGCCCTGGAGCGCGCCAGGCCGTGCCCAGCCATCAGCCTGTCCAGGCCTATGCATAGCGTCAGCTCGCGCTCCCTCATCGTCTCGACCAGCTTCCGGTCTATCCTGTAGTCCCTTATGCATATCGCCCTTGGCGACGCCTTCGCCGCGGCGCAGAGCGCCTCGCCCGCGCGACCCATGCAGAGAGCGCCGGCGGGGCTTCCCCTGCCCGCCTCATCGGTGTCGACGAGCCTTATCTCCCTTCCGATCGCGAATATGCGCTTGAACCCCAGGGTCGCCTGCGCCCCGCCAGGGGAGAGCGCACCGGGGTATGCGATGTCGTAGAAGTCCAAGCAACCGCCTAGCCGGCAGGGGCGCCGCTGCCCCCGAAGAGATCCGCCTCGAGGACCTCCTTTATCTTGTCGGGGGGGTACATCAGCTTTATCAGCTTCGTGTGCCCCCTTATCCCCTTGCCCGACTCGAACGAGAGTATCAGCCCCTGCATCTCCATCTCCGATACGTACTTCCTGTACCAGCGCTCGCCCTTCGCCTCCTTTCCCATCCCCTCCGCTATGCTCCTGTACCTGTTGTACACCTCACCGCTGAACAGGTAGGTGTCGCTGCCGTCGGTGAGCTTCTTGTAGGAGCCGCCCCCCTTTGTCAGGAGCGCTATCGAGTAGAGGACCAGCTTGTGGTGCTCAGGCAGCATCCCCACGACCTCGTACACGATCTCGCTGTCCGCCTGCTTCGAGGCCTCCTGTGCCTCCTTTATCGTTATGGACTGCGCGCCTTTCTCGTCAGCCATCTCCCCCGCCCTCGTCAGCACCTTCAGCGCCATCCTGGCGTCGCCACCGTCCTTTGCTGCAGCCGCAGCGATGAAGTGCATCACCTCCTCGTCCACGGTGCCAGGCTTGAAGCCTGACGCGACCCTGTCCTTGAGTATCTCATAGAGCTCGGTCGCATAATACGGCGGGAAGACCAGCTCTGTTTCATAGAGCGTCGAGAGGCTGCGCGGGTCGAGCGTCTCCTTGAACGAGACCCTGTTTGATATGCCGATTATTGTGACCCCGCCAGCCCTTATGTCGCTGTTTATCCTTGTAAGCGTGTATATCAGGTCGTCCAGGTCCTTGACCACGTCCACCTCGTCAAGTATGACGACCAGGATCTTGCTGTCCTCCTCTATCCACGAGGTGAGCTTCTCGTAGTGGTCGACGGTGCCGTAGCCCCTCTTGGCGTAAGTCGGCAGGTGGTCGCTTACGACCTTGTTGAAGACCTTGTAGCGCGAGTTGTAGATCTTGCAGTTCACGTAGGAGATCTTGGCGCGCGAATTGGGTATCGCCTTGACCTCATCGAGGACGTACCTGGTGCACGAGGTCTTGCCGGTGCCTGTCTTCCCGTATATGAACAGGTTGCGCCCCCTCTCGCCCCTGAGCGACGGCGCGAGCGCCTTCTCTATGCTGTGAATCTCCTTCGAGCGGGCTATGAGCCTCTTTGGTATGTAGTACGGGGAGAGCACGTCGCGCTTCGCGAATATCGTTGATTCGGCGAGCATCTCGTTTAGCGTCTGCATGTCTCCCCCTCGCAATATAATCGTGCTTCTGGTTTAAATACTTTGTTCGGGCGATGGTTTATGAGGGTGCGGGCAGGCGGGAAAATCAGAAGGCATAAAAGAGTTTGCTGAGACTTACTGTGGATTTGATGCCGAATCTCAGGAGGGGGATGAGGGCGCAGGCCGCGACCGAGTTCCTGATGACATACGGCTGGGCGATACTCGCGGTCGCGGTGGCGCTCGTGACCCTTTACGATCTTAGCGTGTTCACCGGAACCGTGCCGAATTCGTGCATTGCGACTACAGGCTACGTCTGCGTGCACCCTATCCTATACAGCAACGGCACTATGAATATCGGATTCGGCCAGGTAAGCCCAGGCCCGATAACGGTAATAGGCACCGCGTGCACCAACAGCAGCATGATAGGGCCCATCACCTCTTCCGGCAGTCTCACATTAGAGCCGGACGAGCGGCAAAGCCTCTCGTTCAGCTGCCCGTCCCCAGCCACGTCGGTTGGGGGAAGCTTCCATGGCTACCTCTGGATAGAGTACAACGTCCAGAGCGGCCCGCAGGATGTAATAGAGATGGTGGGGAGGGTGAGCGCGACTGTGCAGCACATTTCCGGGACTACCGGTCCTTCAGGCATGGCGTACGCGATCACGTCGGGCGAGGCGATGTACTCCGCCAACCTCATAACGGACGCGGTGACCAACACTCTTATGCTCACGAACCCCAACAACGGCACCACCATCACGCTGGCGGCGATAGCGCTGTCCCCTAACGGTAAATACGCATATGTTGGCACTCAAGATGCCTACAACACCGGCCTGTTCTTCACCGTGAACCTTAACACAGACACCGTGGCCAACGTCATCTCCGGCGCGTTCGCGGTTTCCTCGATAGCGGTCTCGTCCGATGGAAGCTATGCGTACGCAGTCGGGCTCACGACGCCGTACAGCCTTGACAAGATATCCCTTGCCACAAACACCATCGTATCCAGCGTATCGGGATTTGTCACTGGCGGAGGAGTCGCCGCGCTCTCCCCCAACGGCCAGTACGCGTATGTCGGCACTGGCTCAAGCGCAACATACTTTTATACTGTGAATCTCATCAGCCAGAGCATAAGCAACACCATGATATGGTCAGGCGGATATCCTGAGGGCATAGCCCTCTCCCCCGACGGGCAGAATGCCTATGTGATAAGCTCCGCGGAGCTTACCACGGTGAACCTTGCAACGGACACCATAAGCAACACGATCACCAGCCCCTTCACCCGGCCAATGGGCATAGCCCTCTCCCCCAACGGCCAGTACGCGTACGTTATTGACCAGATGAACAAGGCACTGTATACGGTAAACGTGGGAACAGACACGATAAGCAACACCCTATCCGGCATCTGGAGCGACCCGTTGGGGGTTGCTTTGTCCCCGGACGGCTCATATGCCTATGTCGCAAACTCCGCCGGAAGCAATGGCCTTTACGTGGTAGACCTGAACAGCGACGTTGTTGTAAACAGCATCGCCACTATCGGCGCCTCACAAGTTGCGGTCTACTCATAGGCGCGCCAGAATGGGCCAACGCAAGCTAAATATACGAGTGCCGTGCTAATCCTATGGCGCTTGCGTGAAAAACAAGGAGATCGCAGAGATGCTCGGCGAGATAGCGCTTATGCTGAGCGTTGACACCAGGCCTACCGCTCGTTTCGAGGTCAGGGCCTACCAGAAGGCCGCACTGACCATAGGGACGCTACAGGAGGACGTCGGCGAGATATTCGCGAAGGGAGGGGAGAGGGCGCTCATGGAATTGCCCGGAATCGGCAAGGGGATCGCCGGCTCTGTCGCCGAGTACATAAAGACGGGGAAAATGAAAAAATATGATGGATTGAAAAGGCAGTACCCGATCGATTTCAAGGCGCTAACCGCCATCGAGGGGCTGGGCGCCAAGAGGCTGATACGCCTCTACAATGAGCTTGGGATAAAAGATGTTGACGACCTATCCAGGGCGGTCAAGGCCCACAAGATCGAGAAGCTCGAGGGGTTCGGCAGGAGGAGCGAGGAGCAGATCGGAAAGGGCATAGAGCTCGCGGAGAAGGGCAGGGGGCGCATACTGATCAGCGAGGGCCTGCCCGTTGCAGAGGCGATAGTCAAACGCATCATGGAGAGCGGAGCGGCGGAGATGGCGGTAGTGGCGGGGAGCGCAAGGCGCATGCGTGAAACCGTCGGCGACCTGGATATACTCGTCCTGTCCTCCAAACCGGGCAAGGCGATGGACTTCTTCGCGGGTCTGGACGAGGTGTCCAGCATCGTCATGAAGGGCCCGACGAAGACCACCGCGTGGCTGAAGGCGGGCGTGACGTGCGACGTGCGCGTCATAGCGCCGGAGAGCTTCGGCGCAGCGCTGCAGTACTTCACGGGCAGCAGGGACCACAACGTGCAGGTCAGGACGATCGCGGTAAGAAAGGGCTACAAGCTAAACGAGTACGGGCTTTTCAGAGAGGGAGGCAGGCCCGTTGAGGCGGGGAGCGAGGAAGAGATATACGCCAAGCTGGGCATGCAGTGGATGCCGCCGGAGATGCGGGAGGCGAGGGGGGAGGTAGGACTAGCGCAGGCGAAGAGGATCCCGAAGATCGTGGAGCTGGAGGACATAAAAGGGGACATGCACACCCACACGCGCGAGACAGACGGGGCGAACACGATCGAGGAGATGGCAGAGGAGGCCATGAAGATAGGCTACCGGTACTTCGCGACGACCAACCACACGAAGAGCCTGTTCATAGCGAGGGGCATGGACGAGAAGAAATTCACCGGTTTCTTCAAAAATGTCGACCGCCTGAATGAGCAGCTCGATGGAAAGGTCAGGATAATAAAGGGAGCCGAGGTGGACATACTAAAGGACGGGAGCCTGGACCTCGACAAAAAGTTCCTTGAGGAGATGGAGTGCGCGGTGGGCGCGGTGCACCAGAGCCTTAGGATGGACAGGGAATCGATGACAAAGAGAATAGTGGGCGCTCTGGACAGCGGGCTCATAAGGATACTCGCGCACCCGACAGGCAGGGAGCTGCTGTGGCGCGAGCCATATGCTGTCGACCTTGACAGGGTGTTCGACGCGGCTGAGAGGAACAATGTGGCCCTTGAGATAAACTCCTATCCGAGCAGGCTGGATCTCAGCGACACGAACATAATGGCCGCGTCCAAGTACAAGCTTATGTTCTCGCTTGGCACAGACGCGCACAGAACCTCGCACATGCGCTTCATGAGGTACGGCGTCGGAACCGCGCGGAGGGGCTGGCTCGCGCCGGACCGGATCATAAACACCATGGACATGGCGCGCATGCTGAGGTGGCTTTCGCGGTAGCGCGCTAGCGCTTGGTGTATATGACAAGGGGCGGCGCCCAGCGCGCGCCGGAATAGTTGGCGAGGGCGTTTCTAATATAGAATACGGACGAGTAGCCGCTCATGTTGCCCAGCGCGCAGGAGTCGTAGCTCTCGATCAGATCCGGCGAGATGTCCATGCTTATGGTCCCGCCCGTTACTATGTCGCTGCCCGGCGGGAGGGCGGCTATGACGGCCTTGCTGCAGCCGGACTGCCTGATGCTGTATCTGTATGCGGTGAGCAGGTTGGCGGCGTTGCTGAACTGCCATTCGGCGTAGAAGGACGTATCGGGGTTGGCAGCGACATATGCGGTAAAGGCCCTCAAGGTGCTCGCGGATGCCCTGTAGACGCCAGCATCCGAATTCAGCACCATCACGCTCTCCGCAACAAGCAGCAGGATAATCGCGCTGACCGCGAACAGGGCTGGCCGCCTGCCCCTGAACGCCACGATTGCCGATTCCATTACCAGCGCAAGAACCACCGTCATCGGAAGCACGAGCAGCGTAGACAGGTACGGCTGCTCGTCTATCATCGAGAGCGTTATCGTGCCGCCTGAATTCGATGCGAGCACCGGCAGATAGGACAGCGCGAGCAGATAGAAGAGGAACATCAGCATGAAGAACAGGGCCTTGCGCGCAGCAGCGCGGCGCCTGAAATAGAGGAGGTACGCCAGGGAGAGCGCGACGAACGCGAAGAAGGAGTAGCCGAAATAGGTGAGGTATGGGTTGCTGAAAACCTTCATGTTGGCCAGCAGCCTAAGATAAAATGTGGGGCTTCCCACGGCCCATTGCAGGCATAGGCTCCCTGTCACGCAGTACCTGGCGAGCGGCTGGTTCGCCATCTCGTAGGCGAACATCGAGTGGTCAGCCATGGGGAAAAGAAGGAAGTTGCCCGCCTCTGCGAGGTACACGGCCCCGATAAGCGAATATGCAATGATGAACCCTGCGAGCAGCGCTAGCGCCCCCATGGCGCGCGCGGAATGCCCCTCACGGGCCCAGACAGGCATGGTGATGGCGGCTGCGCCGAGAAATATGCCGGGCAGCAGTCCAACAGGGTTTGTTATGTAGGCGATTCCGATGAAGAAACCTGACAGGAGGAGGAGGCGCGCCTTGCCGGCGGTTGCGCCGCCGGCCGCGCGGATGAACAGGTAGACCGCTATCGTCACCGCCATCATTGCGGGCACGAGCGGCTGCACGTGCGTCGCGAAGAGCACGTCGACAGGGGTGAACGCGAACAAGATCCCGCCTAACAGGCCGGCCCTGATGCCCGCCAGCCTCTCGATTATCAGGAAGAGGAACAGCCCCTCGATGAGCGAGGTGAACATCACGTAGCCTATGGCGAGCGCGGCCGAATACCCGAGGAGCTTCATCAGGAAGAGTATCGGGTACTCGAAGCCGACGTAGAACTGGAATATCTGGGCAGGGTTGAAAAGGCCGTTTGTGGTGCTGCCGAAGTCTGCGCCTCTGTACTGCGAGAAACCCAACGGGTTGCTGAATACCGTGTGCATCGCGAACGTGGTCAGGTAGATGCCCTCGTCCTGCGTGTTCGCGAATACAGGCCCGGTGTAGTAATAGAGCCTTACGCCGAGTATCAGGAGCATGAGCGCCGCGATCGCAGCGAGCCTTTTGGATCGGTCATGCTCATCAGATGGGCGGTGCGGTCCATGGAATGCCTTCATGCAATGCGTGAGGATCTGTCAGCGTATATTTATAACGCATTCCATTTGGAGGGCCGGTTCTCGGTGTGATTACCCGCGTCGCTGTCTGCGCGCGCTGCCGGCACTCTTCGGCGCGCTTATGAAGTTGTAGTAGAAATGCGCAGGCATCAGCCCGAACCATGTAGCAAGGAATACGCCGAGCAGGAACCCGACAACCTCGCCAACAAATGGGACCAGGGCAAATACAAATACGACCGCGTCAAACGCACCGGCTATGAATATGCATATCACGAACAGCGCGAGTATCTCCCAGCGGTTTGAGGAGGCGATCGCGAAGCTCCTCTTTATCGCACCGACAGGCCCGAGCCCCTCAAGTATTACGGCGGCGTAGGTCATGAAGAAGTATACCGCGTAGACCGTTATCACTATGATCGCGACTATCACAGTAACTGCGACAGTCAATAGGACCAGCATGGCGTTCGCGGATGCGCCCGCAGTCGCAGTCGCGCCCGCAGTCGCGATGTGTGTCCCAAGCCCTGCGAGCGCCACGAGGATGAGCAGGCCGGCGACGAGCGCCACGAGGATGGCCAGGCCGGCCGCGCTTGCGAGAATCCCGGCGAGTAGCATATCGACATACCTGCTCTTCGCTGTCGCGAGCGCGCTGCGCAGGTTGAGCCGCCCCCTATTCACGGTCTGCGAGCCCATCGCCATGTAGAGGCCGTTGAGAAGAACCGAGGGCAGGTAGAGGACGAGCACCGCGACTATCACGCCAGCCGCCAGAAGCGGCAGCGGCAGCATGCGATGCGCCATGGCAGACAGGCCATTGGCGCTCGTTCCGCCTGCAGAGCCCATTAAATTGGCGAGCGAGCCGATGCCCGATATCGACAGCGCGCCGAGGAGCGCGAAGATGATCGCGACCGCGACTATCTCATAGGCAAGCGTTGGCAGCAGCGCCTTCGGATTGTCAACTACCGCCCTGAAGCTTCCGGATACAACATCGCTTAGTCCCATCAAAGCACGCTATTAACTGGCAATAAAGCTATTTAGATGTTATTAAGATTAGGGTTTGGGGGGTAACCGGCTATGCGATGTTTATGGCGTAGGTGCTGTTCATCTTTATGCCGAGGATCTTCGCTATCGACGACTTTTCCATGTTCAGCATGACTATGTACCCGCTCCACCTGTCCGTGAGGTCCTTCGACCCGCATATCGGGCATGTGTCCCCGTGGCTTATTATCAGCCTGCAGCTCCTGCACGCGCGGTCCTCCATGCTATCACCTTCGCCCCTTCCTCCTCTGCTGCCCCTTCTGGGCGGTCCTCGGCTTCTCGGTTATCCATTCGAGCTTGCCCAGCCCCTCAGGCTTCATCGTGAGCGCTATCTTTGAATCCTTTACCGTGTTCTTCATGCTCACGGTCGACACCTTAGCTATCACCAGGTCGCCCTTCTTTAGGTTCCGCCCGGTCTTTCTTGAGACGAACGCGGGCACCTTCTTGTCGTATGAGAGGAAGTCGTTGGTTATCTGCGACACGTGCACCAGGCCGTCTATCGGGCCTATTCTCACGAAGACGCCGAACTCTGCCAGCTCGGTCACCTCGCCCGCCGCGACCTCCTCCACGAAGGGCATATATGTCAGCATCTTGAACTCGACCCTGTGATGCGTTGAGGGATCGCCAGGGAAGATGGCCCCGTCGCTCACGCCCTCTACACCGAACACGCTGACGATGACGCCGAGCTTCTTGTCTATGGTGCCCTCGTATTTCCTCTTCAGGATCTCTGTTGCCACCTTCTCTATGTTCCTGTCGAAGTATTCCGGCGGCATGCGGAACGTGTCCCTGAGCTTATGCACGTAGTACACATCTTCACCTGTGTTTCATGTTTAGTTTTTCCCTGTCCCTGTTGAACGGCCTTAGCCGCCCGTTTCTCGATAACTTGAGCACGATGACGCCCTTTGGAAGCGACCGCGCCAGTTCTGTGTCGTTGGTCACGACAACAGAGCCAATGGCCGCCCTCGAGAGTATCCATCTGTCAGGATAGGCGGCCGATTCCGCGACCCTGATCCCCATGGACCTTATCTCGCTGAGCGCGGCCCTTGCATAGGTGCCCCTCGCGCCCTTACTCCTTGATATTATGCCTAGCTCATTTATTATACCTTTCGAAACCATGATCGAAATTCCGGGGAACA
>JAJYUY010000020.1 GCA_021792295.1 Microcaldota archaeon
CAGAAAAATTTACAGGAAAAGTCTTTCAACTGGAGGGTTCGATTCATCTCCGCCCTGAAGGGCGGTCAGGTTTCTTGAACCCTCCAGACCACCCGTCCCCTAAATATGAACGCCCTCGCCGGGATTTGAACCCGGATCACAGGCTCCGCAAGCCCGCGTTCTATCCAAGTTATACTACAAGGGCATTTCTAAGAATTCGGAGATAATCCTTAAATATGCGCCGGCATAACTTTTACCGTGTTCTTATGATCTCTATTGACGAATTCGGCAATGTCGACATAAGGGTCGCGAGGGTGCTGGAGGTGGAGGACCTGCCGGGCGCGAGGAAGCCGCTCTACAAGATCCGACTTGATCTGGGGGAGCTTGGAACCAGAGAGGTGGCCGCGGGGATAAAGGAGCATTATGCGCCGGATCAGCTTCGCGGCAAGAGCGTGCTGGTCGTGGCGAACCTGGAGGCGAAGAGCATAGCTGGCTTCCTGTCGCAGGGGATGATACTCGCGGTCGACACCGATACCGGGATATCGCTCATAGTCCCTGATTCCGATGCAAAACCAGGGGCAAAGGTAAGATGATCAGAGCTTGTATTGTCTCAGCTCCTCGACCTGCTCCTTTGTTATCTTCGTGAATATGGGTTTGAAGTCCTTGTTTATGTTTGGCGCTATACCAGAGTCCCTTGCCTTGTACAGCTTTTTAAAGTCGGGCCTGCCAGCGCCGAAGTAGCCCAGAGCGGTCTCGGAGGCCCTCGGCGCGAACGGCCATAGCATTATCGACATCGAATACGATACGACAAGCAGCGTTCCCATTATCGAAGAGAATCTTTCGCTTGCTTCCTTGTCTCCTTTCCTCGCGAGCGCCCATGGCTCGGTCTCGCTCATTATCGTGTTGCCAAGGTCGGCGAGCGCCAGCAGCGATGCTAGAGCCTCCCTCATCCGCATCCGTTCGAAGCTCTCCTCATACTTGGACAGGCAGCTGTTGAACGCGCCCTTGTAATCGACGGCAATCCTCGCGCTCTTGCCGACCAGTCCAGAATTCTGGTTTGCTATGGTCAGGACCCTGTGCAGCAGGTTGCCTATCTTCCCGTTCATCAGCTTGTTGACCGTCTCTTCCACCATCGATGCTGAGAGCTCGCTGTCGGCAGTTTCAGGGTACGCATGCATCAGCAGGAACCTCCAGTAGTCCGCGTCGAGTATGCCGAGCGCGGTCGCCATGTCTATACCCACGCCCCTGCTCTTCGACCACTTCCCCGCCTTGAGGGTCAGGTTCTCCGACGCCCTTATAGTCTTTGGCATTGTGTAGCCAAGCTGCGATCCGATAAGATAGGCAGGCCATAGTATAGTGTGAAACTCTATGTTGTCCTTGCCCATGAAGTGCACTATCTCCGTGTCCTTGCCCTTCCAATACGATTCGCATCTGCCCGGGTCCCACTCCCTCGTTATCCCTATGTAAGACACCAGGTTGTCGAACCAGACGTAGAACACTGAATCCTCGAGCCCCTTCATCGGGACAGGGAATCCCCACCTCATGTTCCTCGTTATCTCCCTTGGCCTTAGCCCCTCCTTTATGAAGCTGAGCGGCTTGTTGACCGCGTTTTTGGTCCAGTTGTTCTTCGAGGCCTCCGCGACAAACTCCTCTATCCTGTCCTGCAGCTTGTCAAGCGCTATTGCAAGGTTCCTTACCTTCCTGAACCCGATATCGCCCTTGCCGCATATGCTGCAGTGCGGCCTTATTATCTGATCCGGCTCCAGCAGCCGCCCGCAATCGTCGCATTGGTCTCCGCGCGCATGCGATTTGTGGCAGTATGGGCATTCGCCCTCTATGAACCGGTCGGCGAGGAAGCGCTTGTCGAAATTGCAGTAGGCCTGCATGGCCTCGCTCTCGATTATGTAGCCGTTCTTATTCAGCGCGTTGAAGAACTCGTACGTCAGCTCCTTGCACGATTCAGAGTCGGTGCGCCCGTAGTGGGTGAAACCGCATTCGTATTTTGCGAATAGGCCTTTTATGTTGTTGTGCATGCGATCGGCTAGCTCCTCCACCGTTACGCCCTCGCGAAGCGCCTTCAGCTCCGCCTGCGTGCCGTGCTGGTCGGAGCCGCATATGAATATCGCATCGGCGCCCCTCATCTGGAGGAACTTGTGGTACACGTCTGCGGGCAACACCGACCCCACGAAATTCCCGAGGTGCGGGGCAGAGTAGGAGAACGGCAGCGCAGCCGTCACTATCGTCTTCACTGGATCACAAGCAACAGAGAGCATTGTGTCTGAAGCTATATATATTTGAGCATTAATGTATATCCGACGGCGGGTAGATGACGGACGAGAGGTATCTTTTCAAGACCGGGATAGGCGGGCTCGACGAGATGCTGGCCGGCGGCATACCGGATAAGAATCAGGTGCTTGTCGCGGGGGGCCCGGGAACCGGAAAGACGCTGCTATGCTTCCAGATCGCCTACAACGCAGCGAAGCGCGGCATACCCTCCGCGTTCATCGCACTGGACGAGGAGCCGGATGCGGTTGTGGAGAACGCTAAGCGCACCTTCTCGGGGCTCGGCGACATAGACGCGCTTATGGGCGAGAACCGCCTGATCGTCAAGGGCGACGATACGGCAGCCAGCATGTCGACCGCCGTCGAATCGGAGGCGTACTCTTTCGGGAAGCTCATATCCGGGATCGAGGCGATAATAAGCTCCAACGGCGCGCGCGTTGTCATAATAGACTCCATAGAGTTCCTCAGGCTGATGCTTGAGCGCAAGATAACATACAGGAGGTCCATGATATCGGTCATGTCGAACCTCAGGAGACTGGGCGTCAACTCTTTCGTCACCGCCGAGATCGACGCAAGCGGGGGGAAGGACTACAGGTTCAAGGAGGAGTTCTTCATATTTGACGGGATAATAGCGATGGGTGAGTTCGAAAGGAACGGGAGCAGGGTGCTCGGGATGGAGGTCATGAAGATGAGGGGCAACAGCCACAGCAGAGCCCTGTCCCCATACCGCATAACAGGCAGCGGTATAGAGCTCGTGAAAGTGTAGGCATGGCGAGGGAAAGGAGACCGCGGAGGGTAGGGAGGGCCGGCATCTCAGCTGCGCTCGGCCTTGATGAGCACCCCAGAAGGGGGATTGCGGTCGCGATGGGCGGGCTGATGGCGGTGGTTGCGATGGCGATGCTCGCTGTCTGGGCTGTGCACCCCGGCAACGGGAGATGCAGCGGCATAATACTTCAGCAGCAGAGGAACACGTGCCTTTATTACCTTGCGGAGAACACCGGCAACGCGCTATACTGCAATGAAATATCGGTGAGTGGTACTGCAGGGCGGTGCATAGACGCTGTGGCGCTAGCTGCTAGCGATCCCTCCACATGCCTTCTCCTCAAAGCCTCCCCGTCAGACTCGGCGGCATGCATAGAGAACGTGAGCTACACTACAGGCAGGCAGCGCTACTGCGACCTCATAGGCGGGAGCGGCAGGACGGTCTGCGATTACGGCTTCGCCAAGCTCATGAATTTCTCGGAACCATCGTACTGCTACGCCATGAACGGGACGGCACAGGGCGGGGACTGCATTTCCCATTACTATTTCAACAAAGGGATGAGCACGGGCAACTACAGCGACTGCGGCATGCTCTCCAACGTGACAAACAGCAGCATCGTCGGCGAGCTGGTCTCTGAGAACGAGAGCTACGTCGCCGAGATTCCGCAGGGGAACTATTCCGGGATAAGCCCGCGCTACCTCTGCTATTACCTCCTTGCCAGCAAGGGGATCAGGTCGGGCGAGTGCGGCAGTATCTCCAACCTCACGGTGAGGGCCAGATGCGAATCTGCGTTTGCAGAGCAGGCCAACGCCAGCGCAGTGGCGGGCGCGGGCAACGTGACAGGGATATGCTCAGGCATAAGCGGGACGGCGAGGGGGCTCGGTCCGCTCTGCTACTTTACGCTCTACACCGAAGAGGCGATATCGGCCAGGAACACCAGCTACTGCGGTCTGCTCAACGGCAGCTACGCCTACAGCTGCATCACGCACGTCGCATCATATTACAACCAGAGCTCATACTGCGGCGAGATAGAGAACGCCACGGCGGCGGACGCGTGCAGGTACCAGGCGGGTATTCATGGCAATTGAGGGGTATCTCTGGAGGGCATCGTAAGCGCGGTGAGGATGTCAGGGGACGGCGCTGAGCTTCGCTGCACTGTGCTCGCGAATGGCAGGGCGGTGGCGGTAGTCTCAAGGATAGAGCTGGCGCCGCTCGACATGGTTGAGTTCGATGGCGATGCGGTCAGGAGGGTTATTGCACGTGGCGACATGGGCCCCTACACGCGGGCGATTGGGTCGATAATCGACAGCCTCGGCATACCAGGTAACGTGGAGAGTCTGCCTGCCGCGAAGGACCCGAGGTACGGAGAGGTCGTGTCGGGGATGGGCAGTGCCGTGGGGGAAGTTGCGGGCAGGCTCGCGAAGGCATTCATATCTGGGGCGCCCATAATCGTGCACTACCATAACGATGGGGATGGTGCGACCGCTGCGATAGCTCTGCACAGGGGGTTCGGCCTCCTGGTTGAGAGGGGGCTTTGCGATGGGAGACAGGCCTCATGGCAGATGAGCAGGGGGGTGGCGTACACGTACGAATCCCTTTACACGGACCGCATGCTCTTCCAGCCCTACACCAGCGCGGAGAGGCCGCTGATCGTGATACTCGACTTCGGCACAACGCCGGAGAGCAACGGAGCGATGGCGGCAGCGGCAGGATCATACGACATCGTCTGGATCGACCACCACGTCATCCCCGATGGCTTCGTCAGGCAGGGCGAGTACCTGAACCCGTTCGACCACGGGGGCGATTCGAGGCTGAGCGCAGGGCTCGTCGCATCGGCTGCCGCGGAGGCGATGGGGGCGAGGTGCACCGATATAGCTGAGGCCTCGCTGATAAGCGACTACAGCCCGTATGCCGACAGGGCCGATGGGAGGGCGGTGCGGATAGCGACCGCGCTCGATTATCTCACCTCGAGGGGGGAATACGGCGGCGACAGGCCAAAGAGGATGGACGAGATCGTAAGGGACGAGGCGGAGCTCGGGAGGGTCTACGCGAACGCCAAGGGGAAGATGGACGAGGCGCTGGAGGCTGGGCTGCGCACAGCGCGCAGGTACGCGGCAAGGGACGGCACGAAGGTAGCGGCGCTAGACTTCAAGCACGTCGCCAAGCTCGGCCTAGATTACCCGCTCCCGGGCAGGTACAGCTCCAGGCTGCAGGAGAGGCTGGAGAAGCTTAACAGGGGCGGCACCGTAACCATAGTTTATTACGGCCGCTACATATCCATAAGGGTTAGCGCTGACGTGGCCAAGAGGGTCAACATACTCGGCATGATATCGAGGCTCTCCGAGGGGACAGGGGGCAGGCTCACGGGAGGGGGGCACATGGAGGCGGCCAGCATAAGGATAGGCGACTATGACATGCAGGAGGCGGTCGCGCTGCTGCTGAACGAGCTGGGGGCTGCCTAATCATACCACTTTCTGCACCAGCCTGCCCGATATCGTGTGGTGAAATCCGCTCTGCAGGTCGGTGTAGTTTATCACAAGGTAGCCGCTGTAGACCTGGCCTACAGAGCCGGAGAAGAGAGTGCTTGTCGCCGAATCGGTGTAGCAGGGCACATTGAAGGTGTAGTTGCCGCCTATCTGTAGCGCTATCTGGTTCGCGCCAGAATACTGGTTCATGAGCGAGGTGGTCCCGTCGTTGCTGCAGCCTATGGCGGTTATGTTTATCGCGGTCGGGGTCGACTGCTGTATGTTGACCACAACGTTGCTTGTCGAGGCGAAAAGGTCGGCGCTCAGGCAGCCGAAATCGGCGGGAAGCGAGCATATGTCTGGCGTGAACGAGGCGCTGTTGAAAACGCCCAGCGCATAGAGCGCGGCGAGCGCGATCGCGATTATGAGTATCGCCCACCCGTATGTAGTAAGGTACTCCATCGCACTCTGGAGCCTCATCGCACGCATGCTTGCTAATGCTCAGGTTAGATTTATAATACGATCTGGCGCAGGCTATTGCGCCCGCTTTACCAGCGAGACCGCGTCCGATTCTTCCAGCCCGTACATCCCGCAGAGCTGCCCCACAAGCTCCGCCTTCGGCTCGCCCTGGGAGAGCGACCTTCTTATCATGAGCTCGAGCATCCTGAGCTCGTTGCCCGCTATCCGCCTTGCGCTGGAGTGCAGGCGCGAGCGCAGCCGGTCAGCCATATCATACTCGTACCTCCTTGACTGCTTGGTCGCGCTGAGTTCCCTTATGAGCCTCGGGAAGGCGTACCTCTTCATCGAGCTCGGGTAGCTTCTCTTCGAGAGCGCGACCCCCCCGGACATAAGCGCGCCCATGTACCTCCAGTAGGTGTAGTATTGAGCGCGGTGCGCCCTTGTAAGGTAGGCGGACGCATCCGACAGGCTCGCGAAAGCAGACGCAATGTCGCCGACGCTTGCGTACCGGTTCGGTATGTTCTCCTCTATCCACTTCATCAGCATGTCGTTGTCGAGGTCGGTCGTTGCTGCGGCCCTTATCGGCCCGGAGAGCGTGTTGGCGAAGAATATCTTGTCAAGAATGCTGAATATGTCGCTCTTCCTGTCCCTCATGCCTATTATCTCCGTCACCTCGCCGTTGCAGCCGTCAACTACCGACAGGTCGTTTATCGCGCTCCTCGCATCGCCGTTCGACCTCGTCGCTATCGCCTCTATGTGGCCTGTCTTGACGCTCATCCGGTTCGCCCCGCTGATGCGGAGGAGCAGGCTCTTTATGTCCTCCGCCGCCAGCCGCTTGAACTCGACCGGCTCCACCCTCCCTCTGAGGAATGATATGCTCTGGTCCCACATGTCGTTCGCTATGAGGATCACGGGATTTTTCGCAGAGCCCACCAGCGAGCCTATCTCCGCGCCGGCGCCGTGGTCGAAGCGCGGGGCCAGCTCGTCTATCTCGTCGAGCAGCACCATGTTCCTCTGGCCGAACACGGACCTTGAGGTAGCGGCTGAGAGGAGCTTCCGCCTTATGCTCTCCCTGTCCCTGTAGTCGCTCGAGTTGAGCTCGACCACGTTCCAGCCCATCTCGATCGCGAGAAGGTGGGCGGAGGCGCTCTTGCCCACGCCAGGGGGGCCGTGCAGAAGCAGGGGGGCTCGCCTCGCCCCGCGTACTATCTCGCTGGCGAACATGCGCAGCTGGGAGACCGCCGCCTGGTTCCCTATTATGCCATCGAGCCCCTCTACGGAGTGCAGGCCGCTGCCATACTTTTCCGCCATGCTTACACATACTGCTTTGGCTCCCAACCATTAAAGCGCTTTTGCCCAACAGCTCCGCTAAGCCGCCAAATGCGTGAAGCAGGGGCTCAGCGCCTTATGGCCTCGTCGCTCACGATTATCGTCTGGTCGACGCTCTTCACACGATCGTACTTGACGCTGTTCTTCGCAAGCTGGAGGGGCGTGTTCTGCGCCCTTGTTATCATCTCGGGCTTGACAAGAAGCATGCTCGCGAGGGCGCCCTTCTCAAAATCGACTATCAGGCCCTCAACAGTCCCGATCCTCCTGCCGGTATTTGTTATTATCTCCTTTCCATAAAGCTCTGAAAGCCACATGTCTCCCATAACAATCACTCAATACTCCTTATTTTTTTGGATGCAAAGATACTTATTACGTACTTTCTCAGTTCGGCGATAAAGCCGTCCCGGTCGCGGCCCATCTGCTCCAGCTCCGCGGCGCTGAACATGCCATGGTTGTTTTCAACAAGGTAGGTGAGATACTCGTCGGTGAGGTGGTAGCTCTCCGCCTTGCACCCGCCGCACACGTACATCGGCATTATCGGCACGCTCCCGCTCCTGTGCGTCTCGGCATACCGCGCTATTGCGGCGCTACCGCAGGAGGGGCACTTGCGATCCAGAGAAACGGTCCTGTATTCTACGCTATGCGGGACAGCGCCGATCTCCGAGAGCAGTGCAGAGCACATCTTGTCGATAGGTGCGCCGACCGGCAGCGCCCTCTGCGCCAGTATCTCGCCCCTGTGGTTGAACGTGGTCTCCAGGACCATCGCCCCCATCTGCTCCCAGAGCCTGGTGTAGCTGCGGCCATTGATGGAATAGTCGACGCGCAGATCGCCGTTGGAGCCGTTGGCGACGTCCGCGTGCATTCAATCCCCGAACCTCACCCTGTAGCTCTCTATGTCCTCCTCCAGCACGGTTCCCCTTTTCTTTTGCCGTGCCCTCTTTACCGCGTATCTCGCGATCCTAGAGGCTTTGCTCTCCAGTATCTTCGCTATCGCCGCGGCTGCGGAGTCGCTTATGACAACGGAGCCCCTTCCGTTAACGATCCCCTTGACTGTGGCCTTAGATATTTTGCGCATCTATTCAGCACTCAAGATCCTCTTCACAGCAAAGCTCAGAAAGAATGCTCATCACTCCTAGCCATTCACTTCATAGAAATAAATATCTTGTCCCGGATTGGCGGCCCGGCCGGGCCACGTGTTTCTCGACAACCGCGGCCGTTATTCCGGTGGTGCGGCCGTTCGCATCTTTTGCGGCCCCTGTCCGACAAAGATTTATAGCTTGTGCGGCTTATATTAGACCAAGGTGCAAAAATGTCCGTCATAGACGTTACAGACGCAAATTTTGATAGTGAGGTTGCCGCCTCGAAGATACCGGTCCTCATGGATATATGGGCAGAGTGGTGCGGGCCGTGCAGGATGTACTCGCCGGTCGTGGACGATGTGTCGAAGGAATACGAAGGGAAGGTCAAGTTCGTCAAGGTCGACGCGGACGCGAACGAGAGCATAGTGCAGAGGTACAACGTCACAAGCATACCCACGACGATGCTCTTCGTGAATGGGAAGGTGAGGGCGATGAACATAGGCGCCGTGCCGAAGGACGTGCTAAGGAAGTGGATAGCCAAGAACATATGAATGGTAGTGAAAATGGTGGATCTGCCGCTGCCTCGCGGCGTTAGGGACCTTACACCTAACGAGGCGCTTTTCAGGAACGAGCTCCTAAAGAGGATAGAGCGCGTGTTCCAGAACTTCGGCTTCCTTCTCATAGACACGCCGATGATCGAGAAGCTCAGCGTGCTCAAGGCGAAGGGTGGAATCGGCGAGGACGCAAAGCTCATATACGAGATAAAGGACGACGACATCGGGCTCAGATACGACAAGACGGTCTCGCTCGCCAGGTACATGGCAAGCCACCAGAACCTGCCGCTCCCCTTCCGCAGGTACGACATAGGCAGGGCGTGGAGGAGGGAGGAGCCGCAGAGGCTACGCTACAGGGAGTTCACCCAGGCGGACGCGGACATAATCGGCGGCGAGAGCAGCCTGGCCGATGCCGAGGTGATGGCGCTCGGGGCGAGCGTCCTGGACGCGGTCGGGATACCGTACAGGATAGAGGTGAACGACAGGGCGCTTATGGACCGCTGCCTGCAGAAGCTTGGGGCCAGGCCTGAGCAGAACGTCGAGATAATGAGGGCGCTGGACAAGCTCGAGAAGATCGGCGAGCAGAAGGTGGCAGAGCTGATCGGGAAGGCGGGCGTGGACAGCGAGACGACGGACAGGATAGTCTCATTCGCGATGGCGCATGGCGCTAACGAGGAGAAGCTCCTGCAGATCGAGTCGCTGCTCGGCGATGGAGAATCAACAAAGGAGATCAGGATGACGCTTGAGCTGCTGGCCCTGTACCCGATAAAGGGCAAGGCGGTCATAAACAGCGGGATGGTGCGCGGCTTCGATTACTACACCGGCATAATATTTGAGTACAGGGAGATCGCGTCGGGGGGTGTTTCGCCGACCATATGCGCTGGCGGCAGGTACGACAAGCTGATAGGCATGCTGGGCGGCAGGCCGATGCCGGCCGTGGGCTTTGCCATCGGGGTGGACAGGCTTCTCGACATGCTCGACTTCTCCGCTGCTGGCGAGTACACGTATTCGAGGGTGTTCGTGGCGTGGATCAACAGGAAGAACTACGGCTATGCACTCTCGGTGACGAACAGCCTCAGGGCGGCGGGCATACCGGCAGAGGCGAACATATCGGGCAGGAACCTCTCGAACCAGCTGGCCTATGCGGGCTCGATAAGGGTGAAGTACGCGATAATAATAGGCGATTCTGAGGAACAGGAGGGCGTCGTTAAGCTGCGCAACCTTGTAAACGGGAGCGAGAGTAAGCTTGCGCTGTCGGACGCTGTACGAACCATAAGAGGCGAATAGATGAAATCCGACGTAGACAAGGTTACCGAAGAGACGATATCTAACGGCGGCGTGCTCGCCAAGCTCTATTTTGACATGAGGCACACGGAGAGGGAGAAGCTGCAGCCGTTGATGATCGACCTGATAAACGAGCGCCTCATGAAGGAGAAGGGCGTCGTCTACTGCTACGGCGCCATTGAGGAGCCGATCGAGAACGGGGGCATGTTCGTCACGAGCGGGATAGTGACGGTGCTCTTTGAAAAGTTCTTCGCGCTTGTCGACATATCCTTCAGGTACGCCCCCGCCGGCATAGAGATACTCAAGCCCTCCAAGGAGATGCGCTTCACGATAGCGGAGTTGCAGTCGATGCTGATGGACGTATCGAACATATCGATGACATATTCCAAGTTCGTGATGGAGCGCGTCCTTAAGAAGGAGGATCTAGACAACATGATGAAGCACCTCGCAGACAGGGAGAGTATAGGGAAGAGGTTCCTCGACGAAGGGAAGAAGAAGGAGAGCGGCAGGAAGGAGGGAGGCGGCTAGCCGTTCAGCTGCTCTATGTTGGGGTTTATCCCCTTCTGCTCGATCGGAAGGGCGCCGAGGCTGAAGTTCCCTATTGCTATGAACCTCTCCTGGACCAGCGTCGAGGCCACCACCCTTATCTGGACCACCTTGTTGGTCAGCGTCGTCATGGGTATCGACGCGTTCATGAATGTTGATGAGGCGTTGGAGCCTATTGACACGTTGTACGTGTTGAAGTGCGCTATTATCTCCGGCGTCGAGTTGACATATACCGATGCCGACGCGTTGCCGCTCGTAACGCTCCTGTAGTTCGCCTTTAGTATCTCTATGTATATCAGGCTGTCGTCAGGGCTTATTATCTTGAAGTTGAGGAAGGGGTATTTCGGGTTGACCCTGAAGAACGAGGAGGTTATGTTGCCGGGGGATGTGCTGAGCCCGCAGTCGTACGTTGTTGCGAAGTACGTGTTCGGGTATCCGGACCACTTCGAGCCGACATAGCATTCGTTCTTGTTGGCGTAGCTTATGTTCATCGGGGCCGCGCCGAACCCTGTCCCGGTCAGGTTCCATCCGGTGTACTCGCCGTTGCTGAAATTGCCGTTGTAGATGTACGGGTACACCACCTGCGGGGGCGTGGTGCTCAGGTTCAGCTTCGCGAGCGCGACCCCGCATGTCCCGCCGCCTGGCCCGGTTATCAGCCTGAGGGTGTAGTTCTGCGCCGGAAGCGTCACGTTCTTGAAGAAGGTGGTGCAGTTGTAGGTGAAGTTATTGTTTACGTAGGTCTTGTTGTTGGCGCCGACTATCTCGACCTCGCCAAGCCCGGAGTCGCCCGCCTTGACCCAGAGCCCGAGCTCGCCGCCGACCCATCTGCATACCCCGCTAGCCTGCGCATACGGCAGGGCTGATGACACCTTGAAATTCGCGCAGTTTGCGTAAGAGAGCGTTTTGCCGATGGTCGTCGTTGTGCTTTGGGTTGTGCTCGATGACGCAACAACCGTTGTTGTGGTCGGTGTATGGTGCTCCACATGCGATGGGGCAAGGTAGAGGTATGCCACCGCTAGGAGAATGGCAAGGACAAAAGCGAAGGCTATCAGTCCCTTATGCATGCACGGCACCGATAACGAGATAATGCAAATGAAGGTTTATAACCCTATCAGGCAGCCCCCACCTGCGCTGCGACGGCATTTTCCGCCGCAACGGCAGCGCCCCTTCTTGAAAGATACCGGTAAATGGCGTATGCGATGTTGCCCAGGAGCAGCGCTGCGAGGAACGGGTAGGTGAACCTCGAATACGCGAGCGCGGTATAGAGCATAGCAAGCGCAGAGCCGTATGCAAGCTGCGCGTATGTCCCGTGCGGGGAGGTCTTCGGCTCTATGAGCATCACGAAGGCGAAGTAGTAGTTGACGCTGAACGCAAGCGCGGAGACGCCATATAAGGAGAGCGCCTGGAGCCCTGCGGCTGCGGCGGCGAGCAGCAGGCTGGCCGCGACAAAAGAGAGCGCAGCGGGCATTCGGCGGGCCTCATAGGCAAGCATTATCAGAATCGGCGCCAGCGATATCGCAATCCCGTGCAGGTTGTACCCTCCTGCGGCCCACCATTCGCTGCCCATGCCGAAGAGGGGCAGCGCCATCAGTAAGCCGAGCGATGCCGGGTTGAATATGTTTGTGCCCTTGTACCTGATTAGGAATTTGGATGCTATCGCGGCGGCAGATGCTACGATAGCGAGCGTGACGGGCGCGTTAACAGGTGCAACAGAGCCGATTATCAGCCCGGTTATTATCCCGGAGAACGGGATCCTGAACCTGTGTCTTAAATAGTATTTTCTTATCAGCATCTCGACGATCGCAGAGGCGGCCACGGCGGAGAGCAGCGCGACAGGGACTGCGCGCAGCGTGTAAGCGGAGAAAGCGGCGAGCATCGAAAGGAGCAGCACGGCGAGGACATGCATCAGCGCGACAGGGTTACCGAGAAGCCTCATCAAACCCAACCATCATCGAGCCTACTGAACTATGTAGCCGTTCCCGTCAACCATGACGAAGCCGTCGTCGCCGAGCGAGGAGTCGAAATGGAAGCCGTCGTCGCCGAAGGTTGTCTCTATCATGTAGAGTTTGTAGCCCGGCAATGCCAGCAGGGACCGGCTCTGCCCTGTCCCTATCAGCGTTATCGTGAGGTTTTCTATTCCGTTGGCCGAGGCAGATTCATTGAGGCTAAACCCCGACAGCGCGGCCTGAGCCTGCTGCGATGGCGGGCCCGGGTATATCAGGTAGGAGTACTGCGCGTACTGAGTGCCTGAGAACAGTACCCTTGAGCTGTTTGCCTGGCTATGCGGTTGCGGAGACGCTGAAACCGGGGAGGTTCTGGTCGCGTTGATGGGCGATGCGTACGTGTTGCCGTGCAGGCCGAACGCCAGCGCAACGGCCACAGCAACAATCGCGACGGCCGCGATGGCCGCCAAAATCTTGGAGTTCATGCAATCACAAGGGTAGGTTATGCGCATGCCTGTTTTTATACTACTATGTTAATTCCTCCGACCTAGCGGCAAGAACCACAAGGCCAGAACAATGTTTTCGGTTACTCATATATCACCATGCGTTTATTTAAACCTGTTTTTCATATTACCTACAAACTACTATTCA
>JAJYUY010000021.1:0-387 GCA_021792295.1 Microcaldota archaeon
TCGGCCACGTCAGGCGGAACCTGTATGAGCACCAATTGCTTTGCCGGGTATCCCTGCGACCCGACGTTCGCCGCCACCGCGGCCAGCTTCGCGGCGACCGCCTGGGCCTCGCTGACCGCTATGTTCGACGTGGACGTGGAGACCTGGATGAACGCTATGACCACTATTGGGAGCAGGATGATCAATCCGAACGAGACGGTTATCAGCAGCTCAAGGCTGGACTGGGCCTTCGTCAACTTGCGACTATTCGCCATATTCCACATACGCTTCCCCGCGAGACCTAGAGCGCCTTGAGGATATCATGCTCTCCTTCTCCTTTATTACCTTTGCCTTGAGCCTCCTCATAAGGTCGGAGAACGCGTCATGGAAGGAGTTGCCCTGAGAGTG
>JAJYUY010000021.1:397-8455 GCA_021792295.1 Microcaldota archaeon
ACCCTTATCGTGCCCCCTTTTGCGAATCCGATCCTGGCCTGCATCTCGTACGCCTTCAGCTTCACCCTCTTCAGAGAGAGCGAGACATACTCGAGGTCGAGGTTGTGCATCTTCTCCATCTGGCTCATCAACGACTTCAGCTCCTCCCTTACCGATTCCTCATACTGGTAGGTGTACTCGTCGAATCCCGAAACGAGGACGCGCTTCGATTCCATTCTCGAACGCGCGACGACCGCCTCGAACAGGTCCGATATCGTGACCATGCCAACCGGGTTTGCGCCTTTCGTTACGACAAGCGAGCTTATGTGGTTCTCGACCATCGACCTTGCCGCATCGGCGAGCACGGAATCGTAGTCGATCGTCCTCACGTTCTTTTCCATGACACCAGAGACCGGGATGTTCGAAGGGCTGTACTTCCGGTCCTTCCATTCGGGGAGGCGCTCGTTTGCAATGTAGTTCTTGGCGATGTCGTGGCCGGTTATCAGGCCCGCGAACCTGCCGTTATCTATGACGACAAGCCGGTTCACGTTGTTGTTGCGCATAGTGGATATCGCATGCGACAGCCCTGTCCCCGAGTCGATCGCGAGCACCGGGCTGGTGAGCGCATCCTTTACGTGAAGCCCGTCGAGCGACTTGAGGGAGAGGAGCATCTTGAGGAGCGTGCTCCTCTTCACCATGCCGACTATCTTGCCCTTGGAGTGGTATGGCAGCGCCCTCACCTTTAGCTTGTGGAAGTAATAGGCGAGGTCCTCCACAGAGGTCTCGTCTGAGACGCGCGGCACCTTCACCGCGAACTTCCCCACCTTTTCCTTCTCCGAAACCCTCATCGAGGCGGAGCCCGAGAGCCTCCTGGAGTCAACGATGCCATAGTATTCGCCGTCCTTATTGATGACCAGCGCAGCGTTGTGCTTCAGTCCGGAACGAGCCTTTGAAACAGGATCCTTGTAGTCAAGGAATGATGTAGGGGAAGCCAGCTCTGCAGGAAATTCGCGATTCTCTCGTGCCATTTACTCAACCCGATCGCTTAAGTATAAGTAGCAAAATATATATTTATGTTGTCAAACGTTTCGTGCGCCAGGGTGGCAGATCGGCTATGCGTCCGCCTGCAGAGCGGAACAGGGGGATTCGACTTCCCCCCCTGGCTTTTTAATTGGGAATGCAGGGGGATATGAAGGACGCGGATCTTTTATTGGAGAAGGTCGGAATTGAAAGGTTTTCGGAGCTGTGCAGGGGCTTAGGGAAGCAGGCTATTGATAATAAATTGCGGAGAGGACAGGGACGCCTTTAAGATGCTTGGAGGATTCTGCGCCAAGATTCGCGCAAAAATGGGGCTTTGTACGTGACATCCCCCACTCGTGAAGCATGGGCTTTCTGCTCTGCATAGGTAAAATGCTCTCCGTTAATTGAAGACCGCACGCAACGGTTTGTCGCCGAACCCTCTCTGTGCGATCTTCCTGCCTTTATTGCAGTACTTTATCGGTCGCGCCCGTTTTTGTCCTGTGGGCTCCCTGGCAACCTCCTTTCCTCAGGCTTTTCATCTGCGTGCACAGTGCGGACACGCCCCGTCGTTATCCCTATGGAACAGAAGTATTTAAATATTTATCTTGATATAACTTAATGTAGTTTGGTAAATGTTTGGGTGAAATAATGGATGGCAGACCGGCAGATAGGGTGAAGGCATTGCTCAGGGTCTCCCTGAGGTACATACTCCCCGTGCTCATTTTGAGCCTCGGGTATGTGCACTACAGCTACGCGTCAGGGGCGCAGATACTCTCCGACCTGAACAACGTTAAGTCTGTTCTGGGCCAGGTGGGCCCTGCGCTCAGCGCGATGCTGTTTGTGGTGGCGGGCGTGTTCTACGCGGTAGGGCAGATGCTGCCCCCGGACAAGAAGGCGAACTTCCACACCGCTGCGATAAACATAATAATCGGCGCGATAGTCGTAGGGATACTCAGCTTCGCCTCCACCTCCCTAGCACTGGCGTCGAGCCATGTGCTCAGCAACTTCACCGCGCTGAACAGCACAGGATAGGCCGTGGTTGCGTTGCTGGGATACGACATCGCAATAGCGATGGTAGCGATAATGATCTCCGTAGGGGGGATGATCCTCGGCATAGGGTACGCGCTCGATGACAAAAAGGTCAAGGAGTTCGGGAGGAATGAGCTGTACAACTCGTTCATAAACGCGGTCATCGTAGGCAGCCTGATAACGGCGTTCAGCGCCAACGGCCTTGTCACCTCCGTGATAAACGGCTTGGCGTCCGGCGTGTCCGGCTACTCCTGCCCGAGCCAGATGGAGTACAGCTCCGCACTATGCTTCGCGTACAACTATGCGGTCGGCGTGGGCTACGTGAGCGTGAACGGGGCGAGCTACCCGACGCTGATAGATTCGGTCCTTGAGGTGATGGT
Organism: Microcaldota archaeon; assembly: GCA_021792295.1. Taxonomy (GTDB): domain Archaea; phylum Micrarchaeota; class Micrarchaeia; order Micrarchaeales; family Micrarchaeaceae; genus JAJYUY01. The sequence continues at coordinate 2,806 of JAJYUY010000021.1, forward strand.
CCCGCTCTCGCTGCTTTATTCCGGGCTGAGCCTCCTCAGCTCCATAAAGCTCGACTTCGTCGTGGTGAGCTTCGGGCTGAACGGCGCATTCACCCCCGTACTTACCCCCATAAGATACGCGATCGACGTGCTCTCCGCCACGCTGATAGGGGTTGAGACCCAGGGTGTGCTTCTCCAGTTCATATCAATGACTGCAATACCGATCCTCCTGCCGGTCGGGATAGTGCTTAGGACGTTCTACTTCACCAGGAGGCTCGGAGGCACGATAATGGCGATTGCGATAGGGCTTTTTGCCGTGTTTCCGATGACCTACGTGCTCGATGCAAACCTGGCCAGCGCCTACTCAAACTCGTTCGGCTCCTCCAACATCAATGCCCTCATAACGAGCGCGCAGAACACCCAGAGCAGCATACTCGGCCAGCTCTCCGCCTACAAAGGGGCGCTCGGGGCCGCGATCGGGCTGGTCAACTACGTTACCGGGCTGGTCAACGCGCTCATAAGTAACTTCGCGCAGTTCCTGCAGAGCCTGGAGGACTATGTAGCGATGCTCATTGTGGAGGCGGTGTTCCTCCCGGTATTCAGCGTCATTTTGACGGTCATCTCGATAAGGGAGCTGGCAAGGGTGCTCGGCTCTGAGGTGAACTTCGGACGGTTGTACCTGGTGTGAGCATGAGGATGAAGGGCAAGACGGTGATGTACGTTGCAATCGGGGTTGGCGTTCTGTCGGCAGTGTCAAGCCTTTTCGTGATGAAAGCCTACCTCATAATCTTCTCGTCGATTGTGGCCGCCTCGATGCTCCTGCTGTATGGCCTGTGGGATGTGTTCGAGGCGGCCGTGGTCAGCAGGAGCGGGGTCGTGCAGATGATCGGGGATTTCGAGCTTGAGGGCGGGCGGTTGAGCGCGACAAGGAAGACGCCAGGGGGATTCAGCGCCACAGCGGCTGCGCAGCTGTCGGCGTCGCCGAGCAAGGAGCTTAACAGGGACAACATAGAGAGGATAGTGGCGAATTCCAACGCCCCGTTCAGGTTCGTGGTGCAGGCCGAGCGTCTCAGCGCCTCGAAGATACTCGATGGCCTGAAGACCAGGAGGCGCATGAAGGAGATAGAACTCTCGAAAGCGAGGGCCAAGGAGCATGACGGGCACTCGAGAGACAAGGTTATAGAGAGGGAGATCGAGCTGCTTGAGGGAGAGATAAGGGCGATCGCGAACGGGGCCAGCCCGATAAAGGTAGACATATACATAATGACGACCGCGACGGCCGAGAGCAGGTTCCTGGCGGAGGAGAGGGCGCAGGGCCAGATAAAGGAATTGTCCGGCGAGTTCTCAGCAGTAATCGGAGCGGGATTCGAGCAGGTTAGCGGATCGGGGCTGGTCAGGCTCCTGAAGATAGACTCGGTGGCGAATCCATGAGCGCGTTGACCAGGTCGAACTCGAGGGATCTCGCCAGGCTCTTTTACACAGAGATGATGTCCGAACCGGTATCGAACCACGAATCCGGCGTATACATAGGGAGGAGCGGCATATACAGGCTGCCTTTCTACCTCGACACAGGGGCACTCGTCAACCCGCACATAACCGTGGTCGGGATGTCCGGATCAGGAAAGAGCTACATGCTGAAGAGCATAGTGGCAAAGAGCGCAGTGCTGAATGGGGCGAGGATTCTCGTGATAGACTGGAATGACGAGTACAGGGAGCTCATGGAGTTCGTCGGAGGGAGGGTGCTCAGCCTCGGCTCCGACTTCAAGGTAAACATATTCGACCTCTACCAGGGAAACTCGGAGGGAATAAACGGGATTGCGGCGCTGCTGAGCGCGATGGCGAGGATAGAGGAGGGGAGCTATCCCATCCTCTATGAGGCGATAGCCATCGCCGTAAGGGAAAAAAGGAAGCCAAACCTTGCCGCACTGCTGGCAGGGATGGATGCGCGCGGGGGAGGGCAGGCGTTGCTTGCGGGGAGGCTGCGGCAGCTGGAGGGAGGGCCGCTCTTCGCGGAGAGCACCGAGTTTGACGTGGCAGCGCTGCTCGACGGGCATTACAGCATCGACATGTCGCAGCTGGGCGACGGCGCGCAGAAGGGCGAGCTGGTCAGGTTCGTGCTCAGGCTTGTCATAGAGCGGATGCACAGGCTCAGGATAAACTCGGGGAGGCGCAGGATCATCGTGCTAGACGAGGCGTGGAGGCTGATACGGAATTCGGATGAGGTCGGGACGCTTTTCAGGGAGGGCAGGAAGTACGGCATATCGGTAATCGCTGCGACGCAGCTGGCATCGGACATAAACAACGAGATAATAGCGAACGCGGGATGCATAGCAGTGTTCAGGCTCCAGAGCGAGGAGGACTACGGGATACTCGCGAACATGGGGCTGCTGAGCAGCAGCCAGAGGGCTGCGATCGGCAGGCTCGGCCTTGGTGCCTGCATGCTCTCACTGGCATACAAAGGTGGCTCGTCCTCTACATCAAGGTTCTTCATAGAGAGGATCAATGGCATAGAGCTTGGGAGCCTGCAGATTGATGGTGATGGGATGAGGACCAACATAAACTACAACCGGTTCATACAGGCGACAGAGGCGATGGTGGAGCCCGGCGCAAGGGAGAGGATCCTATCGTACGCGTCGGAGCACGGGAGGAGCCTTGAGCTCGGCGCTTTCATAAGGTTCCTTGAAGGGCTCGGGCTGGGCAGGGGAGGGATAGTCGCGTACCTTAGGGGGCTTGGGATAGACGACTTAACGATCGTGAACTCTTATGACAAAAGTTGAGGAAAGCGGGCTGGGATCCTCATTCAGGATCGGTGCACGGTTCGGCGCCGCACCTGAAGAGCTGCGCGAGCGGCTCGAGCAGCTGCCATGCCTCAAACGCATCGCAAACAAGACCGGGATGGCATATGCAATAATGGAAGCTGGAGGGCGCTCGCGGTCGGAGCTGGAGATTGGCGAAAACGGGATAACACTCGTGTATCGCTTCGAGCGCCCCTCCATGTCCGAATACGCAAGGAACCTCTCGATGCTCTTTGCGGTATTGGCCCATCTTGGCGGCATGTGCAAACCTGAGATGCGCGACCTATACCCCTATGCCATGGAGGGGTTGGGGCGCAGGGCAGGCGAGGTCCAAGCCGAGAGGGTGGAGAACGTGGGGGTTTTGATGAGGAGGCTGGAGGGGCTTGCGCAAATGAATTCAGACCTCTCGCTCAAGCTGATCGCAGTGAAATCAGAGCTGGAAAAATATAGGGCCTGCTCAGAGAAGCTCTCCAGGTTTGCCAGGGAGGCCATAGGGCACCACATGGCACTAGCGAGGGGGAGAGACAGGCCCGGCAAGATCGCGGCGGACGCGTTCGGGCTGGAGCCGGCATTCGGCAACGAGATAGCGGGTCTGGCATTCGCAGGTGAGGCTGATGAAAAGTAGGGGGAGGCCAGGAATGCGGGCCGTATTGCTCATGATCGCATGCGCGATATCGATACCGGTTGGAGCATACCTGCTTTCTGGTGCCAATTCGGACTGTGTGCAGCTGTGCGCAATCGGGCTTCGCGTCGGGCAGGGTCAGGGCATAGTAGCGCACGTAAGCTATCTAGGGAAACCGCTCGAGGATGAAAAGCTGCGCCTTATCGTTGACGGAAGGTATGGAGGGTACGCTTACACCAACTCCAGCGCATACATAAGTGCGGTCGCTCCGCTCGGCCTGGGCAGGAACAACATATACATGAGCTACGGAGCCGGCCACTTCAGCGGAAGCGTCATGTACCTCGGGGGATACCTTTACATAATCATGATTCCTGTTGGGGCGCTGGCCTTCCTTATAATGCGCCGCATGGGATCGGTTATTGGAGGCAGGCGGGATATCGTGGTTTACGGGGAGGATGGCGGCGCTGACGGGGAGGGCGATCGCGAGAGGCTGCGAAACGCGTTCTCCATGGCGTGCGCTAGAGGACAATCGATGAGGTTTGTAAAGGGTTTGCCGGTATCCGGGGGGGACCTGCACGATGAGCTCTATGCTGGCGCCCCCGCGAACAGACCTGCAACGGACCGTGGCAGGGCAGAATACCTCGCAAGGAAGCTCAGGATGCTTGGGATCGCAGAAGCTGAAGGGGAGATGGTAGGTACTGGCAAGGTTACCGCGATCGAAGCGGCGGCTAGACGGCTCTACGATATGGTGGTTCGCGGCGAGATCGACGGCACCCCATTCAAATCCAACGTGCAGGGATTTGCCAAAAGGAATGGGATACTGCCGTACGAAGCTCTTGCGAAAGACAGAGCATTCGAAGGGGTTGAGACATCGGGCAAACTGCTCGTATTGGCATCGCCCGAGGAAAGACGCAGGCTGGACGGCGATTTTGTGTCTTCCAACGGGATCGGACCGGCGCTCGTCATGTTAGAGGCGTGCGGAATGCTTGGGGTTATTGGATGATCCTGCTCAACGAGGTTGCAAGATTCGGCGCGCTTGGCGGGATGGCGGTGCTGGACCTTGGGGCTGTCATGTATTCAATTGGCAGGAACAAGAGAGGGACGATCCAAGAGATAGGAGGGGGCATGGTAGTGGGTGCAAGCATTCTCTTTGCCCTCATTCTGGTTGGCATGCTGGTGTGATCCATGCTGGAAAGAACAATAGCGTTCCATGAGAACAGGGGGGATCTCACGCGAACGGTCTGGCTAGCGCTCATCGCAGTGGCCCTGTCTGGCAGCTTGGTTGGAGGCATCGGCATCTCCGGATCGGCTATGGCCTATGCGGGATTCGAAGCCGCGCCAGCTATGCTGCCGTTCCTGTACCTCTGCAGGAGGGCATTCGTTGTGGACAGAGGCGCGAGGATAAGGCTGGCGTACGCAATTGCGGCGACAGCAGTGATATGCACAGCGGTGCTGCTATGAGCCACGGTGCATTCTACAGGGTGAACGCCGTCCCAGATGACGACACCGTGCGCATGGGACTCTTTGAGGCGCTTGGGCAGAGGCGCATTGCCGTCGTCTACGACCTAAGAGGCAGGGAGACACTTCTATGGCTGGAGGATGAGAGATGCGCGGATGATCTGGTGCGGCAGCTGTACGGGCTGGAGGTTGAGAGGTCGGGGTACCGGATCCAGACAGGTTCAGGGAAGATGTGTGCGATCCCGTTTTACAGGCAGGCCGAGCCTGATGCCAGCCCATTCGGCTCGGTGTTCTCGCAGGATCCGGATTCGGGGTTTGTGGGGATCGTGTTCATGCCTGCCAGCGTGAAGGAGATAGACTCTGCGAAGAGATACATAGAGAGGGAGCTGAGCACCGGCGATATCAGGGAGACGCTGGCGTCTGGAGGCATTTTCGGCGGAAGGTCCGGAAGGTCGCTCCATAGGGATCTGCATTATGAGTCCGAGGAGCAGCTGCTCATGGGCTCGGTGCTTGAATCGATTGACAGCGCGGTCCTAAGGAATAATCTGCTCTACAGGATGTTCATACTTTCAGATCCCGATTCGAAACCGGCGCGCGAATACATAAAGAACCGGTTCGTCGTGCTATCCGAGAACCTTATTGAAGGGGGAAGCATGGAGCAGGCCATGGATGACCTTAAACGGATGCGCTCGTTCCCCTATGGCTCCGAGCGATGCTCCGCCTTCGTGTCGCTCTGCGGGGCAAGGAAGCTGAATCGGACCATCGCCACACCCCAATTCTACGACTACAACGGCGG
>JAJYUY010000021.1:8465-12079 GCA_021792295.1 Microcaldota archaeon
ATAAGGGTCGGAAGGCTCATGGTAAATGGAGTCTATGAGAGCGAGAGAGAAGTCAGGGTTGGCGCATCGTCGCTGAACCTCGGCTTCGCGCTGACAGGGCTGCCGGGATCCGGAAAGACAAGGGCGGCGATGGGCATAATAGACGAGGTTCTCAGGCAGGAGAAAATGCCGGTATTTGTAATGTCGCCAACAAGCGAGTGGAACAGGTTTTCGGAATCGCACGGCATGCGGCTGGTTAGGGCGTTCAGGCCGGGCAACAGGCTTGGCCTGTTCTGTGCGCCAGAGGGCAGGAGGGAGCGATTCTACCAGGACCTTGCGATGCTCCTGTCGGCGGCTTCGGGCGCGGGCCCGTACAGAAGGCCGATGGAGAAGTGCATGCTAAACGCATTCAGGAGGGTTTACGCAAAGGATGGCAATCCCGATCCCGTAGTGCTCTACAATGAGATAGAGGATGCGGTAATAAGGCTGCATGGAAAGCGGACAAATACCGGGGTGAAGTACACGAAGCATGGAGAGAACATACGGTCCGGGCTCGAGGGGCTAAGGATACTTCTCAGCGACGATAACTACTCAGGCAGTGATGGAAGCAGTATCCAGGAAATGGCGGGAAGCGGAGCCGTATTCGACATGTCTGGGTCGAGCGTCATCACCAGGCCCTTCCTATACGCACTGGTGCTGAACCAGCTATATGCAATCGCCGAAAGGTTCGACAACAACGGAGACGAGGAGCTGCGCATGCTCATATGCGTTGAGGAGTCCCAGATAATATTCCAGGACGAGGCCTCGCCTACGGTGATGGACATAAAGCAGCGTATGCAGGATTTCAGGAAGAAAGGAGTAGGGCTCATGCTTCTCTCCCATAACATAACCGACATAGAGGAGGGGATACGGAGGATATGCCAGTTGAAGCTTTACCTTAAGCAGGCCCCGGATTTGGCGTACCAGGCGGCGAAGGATCTCATCTTCACCGGCATCGAGCCGGAGAGGGTGGTAGGAAAGCTGAAGATGCTGGACTCGAGGATGGGCGCGTTCAGTTACGTGATAAGGGATCGCGGCGAGCGGCTCCAGCAGGAGACGCTCTTCATAAGGACTTTGGATTATGCCGACGGTGCACCATATCGGGAAGAGCGGCAGGCAGTAGAAGAGGCAGAGCCTGAAACTTGCGCAGTCTCTGTAAGTTTTGGCGATGAAGAGGGCAAGGAGGCGCAATACATGCTAGGCTTCTCATACCTAGGCGAGCCAGTGGGGGAAAGGAACATCGGAAAAGAGGCAAAGGCGGAGATACGCCTCAGGCCGGGCAGGACATACGGTGTTTCATTGTCGAACAGGAAAGGGAGGATTCTCGGGCAGACCACATTCAGGCCAGGGCCAAAAATAGGATTTCTTTTCACAGGGGGAAGGCTGATAGAGCTCGTTGAGGACGGCGGGGACGCCGACTCTGCGAATGTGGTATGAGCCTAATACGAACATAACCAATTGTTTGCTATCCCTTCGCGACCCCCAGGGGCACCATTCTCGCTACGATGTTGGAGATCTTCGCGCCCTCTATGCTCTGGACGACGTCGTCAACGTTCTTGTAGGCCCACTCCGCCTCCTCGCTTATCAGCTTCTTGTTCCTGACCCTGAGCACTATGCCCTTCCTTTCCAGATCGCCCAGCGTCCTCGACGCCGGTATGTCGCGTATCGCCTGGTGCCTAGACATCGTCCTGCCGGAGCCGTGGCATGAGGAGCCGAAGGTCTCGCGCATCGCCTCTGTTCTGCCGGCCAGCACGTAGCTTGCGCTGCCCATGCTGCCGGGTATTATGACTGGCTGTCCGGTGCTCTGGTATATCTTCGGCACCTGCGGGTGGTGCGGGCCGAACGCCCTTGTGGCCCCCTTCCTGTGGACATGAAGCCGCATGCGCTTTCCGTCAACCTCATGCTCCTCCATCTTCGCGATGTTGTGTGCCACGTCATAAAGCAGCTCCATCCCCAGCGCATCAGCACTCTTGCCGAAGACCTCCGAGAAGCCCTGCCTCACCGAGTGCGTCATTATCTGCCTGTTGGTGAACGCGAAGTTGACCGCCGCCGTCATCGCGGCGAGGTAGTCCTGCGCGATGGGAGTGTTGACATAGGCGTATACGAGCTCAGGGTCTGGGGGAGTGATGTTGTTCGATGCCTGGTACTCCGCAAACTTGCGCAGGTAGTCGCTGCATACCTGGTGGCCGAAGCCGCGCGACCCGCTGTGTATCATTATTGTTATCATGTCCTTCTCAAGGCCGAATGCCTTTGCGATCCCTTCGGAGAAGATCCGGTCGACGCGCTGGACCTCGAGGAAGTGGTTGCCAGCGCCGAGCGTTCCCAGCTCGTGCAGCCCCCTTTTTCGCGCAAAGTCGCTGACCTTGTTAACGTCAGCGCCAGGGAGCATGCCGTGCTCCTCTATCCTGTCGGTGTCGTCGCCGAAGCCGAATCCCTTGCTCACGATGTATTCGGCGCCCTCTTCAGAAACCCTGTCGAGGTCGCTATTCGTGAAGCCGAGGTTTATCCTGCTCCCAACCCCGCTCGGAACCTTCTTGAAAAGCGCGTCCATCAGCTGGCCCATCTTCGGCTTTATTTCGCCGGCAGTGAGGTTGGTTTTTATCAGACGGATTCCGCAATTCACGTCGTAGCCGACGACGCCAGGGGATATTATGCCTTCATCCGCATCAAACGCCGCGACGCCGCCCACCGGAAACCCGTAGCCTTCATGCCCATCAGGCATAACAATCATGTGCTTGGCGATTGTCGGGAGCTTTGCCGCATTGGAGGCCTGCTTTAGGGTCCTGTCTCTGCCCATTGATTCAGCTATCTTGCTGTTGGCATAGACGTGGACCGGGACCAGGGCGCCGGTCTCTTCAGCCGGTATCTCCCATAAGTAATCGGAAAGCTTTTTCATCAAAAGACCGTTAGATAGGATTAGTTGCGTCGCATTAAAAAGGCTTTGGCTTTTTATTTCTTGGACTGTTTAAGTGGAGGTGTCGACGGGGATTATTGCTTGCGGCACGGACAGGAAGGCTTTTAGTTTCTTGCGGATTCATAATAGGGAAAGGGCTCGTGGCTCAGTAGTAGAGCGCGCCGTTCGCAACGGCGAGGTCGCGGGTGCGATTCCCGCCGAGTCCATTTACTTTGATTGGTATTGGGCTTTGAGACAGTATTAACTCGCCAACACCTCAAGTCTTAAGAGATGTGGGGCAAGATACCATAGATATCCTATCTGCCTTATGTTGTGTATGTTGAACTTCAACGATTCTTCCATACACTTTCTTTCGCTGAGTTTCTTTCTTATCTTCGTCGGTTCTCTTCGTTTCAACATGGAATTGCCAGTTTCTGATATTGATCTGTAGTGATAATTCTCAAGCCACGTTTGTGAATCTGTGATTAAGGCGTACAGCATCTGTTTCCACAATGGAACTCCTTTTGGTCTGAAAGTGACATTTGATTTTGGAAGAAGATACGGAGTTGTGTCATGTTCCTGTGAATAACCTCGGGCTGAAGCCCGAGGCTTCGGCGCAGGTCAATTGAAATACAGTCTCGTCTGCCGTCTATCGTTTTCAGGATGTAGACTGGGGCGGTCGTGTTTGTCGATATAATTCTTG
>JAJYUY010000022.1 GCA_021792295.1 Microcaldota archaeon
CTATCTCCGCCTGCCTTGTGGCATCGGGATAGATTCTGAATTTGTAGGCTCTTGTCAATTCCATTACATTCCCTTTATTTTTATCTCGATTTATCTTTATATGCTTATCTGCGGTTCGCTCTCATCCTTCCCCTAAAGGGAACCCTCTGAAGAGGGCGTGGGATTTCCCGCTCACGTTGTTAATCCTTATTGGGCCCTCCTGGCGGCCACGCGCCGGTCGCCCTACCTGGAGAACCTCGCGCAGTCCAGCAGGCGCTTGGTCAGCCCCTCGAGGTAGAGGTGCGACTGGGCGCGGACCGAGCGCCTTGGCAGCTCGTCGTAGCCGTCGATGATGCCCTCCTCCATCTCCCGGCCATCCGGCTCGAGCACCGAGCCGATGTAGTCCGACACCTCCACAGGTATCTTGGCGTTCCTGGCGATATAGCTTATCGTCGCCCCCCTGGGCGGGGTCCTGCCCCTCCTCCTCATGTAAAGCGCCCTGAGCACCCTCTCGACCGCCTTGTTATATAGCAGCGTCGCCACCTCGACGTCGCCCCTGCTACTGTATCCCTTTGCAAGCTCAAAGTCCCTGTTTGCCTTCTCTATCAGTTTCCCATCCTTTCCCATCCCAACACCCATTACTCTTCTTCAGCTAGCCTTTAAATAATCTATCCGCAAATAGGCTATAGTCCAATCAAAGAGCGTGCAAAGAAGGTAAAGTCCTGCGCCGGTGTTGACCATGGATGGTTCGCCTGTCGAGAGATCCATAGAGAGGATCATGAGGATGAGCGGGATGGCCCCTGATGGGGACCTTACCGATAGCTTCGCAGCCTGCATAGCGGAGGAGTTCGGGATAGAGGCGGTCAACATAAGGGACGAGCGCATGCTGGGGCACAGCAAGCTGCTAGAATACGTCGCCAACACCAGGCAGCCGTACGTGGACAACCAGCTCAGCGAGTACTCCTCCTTCCCAGAGCTGATAGCTTACCTGAACGCCGGGAACAGAAGCTGTGCGGTGGTCCCCGTGGCGATCGGCGGGAGGATGGTCTTGGTGGTGGAGATGCTGTCCAAGAAGCAGGACCTCTTCAGCGCCGGGCTTGTGGGCGGCGTCACGGTTGCCTCCTATGTCGTCGGCCTCTTGATACTGCAGAGGCGCGAGACCGAGCAGAACGCGAAGATGACGAGGTACTTCAATTCCGCATTCAGCTCCCCTGTTCCGCAGATGATCGTGTCGAACGAGGGCACGATACTGAAGCTGAACGGCGAGGCTGCGCGCGCTTTCGGGGTGACAGAGCAGCAGCGCGCGAGGCTCGGCAGCCTGCTCGACATCGACATGAAGAGGGTGAAGGAGCGCTCCATGTCTGGCCGCGAGACCCTCGTGGGCTCGAGGAACGGGACCGGCACCTACGCAGTGCATGCGAGCGACGCGGGGGGGAGCACCACTTACGTGTCGGCAAGGAGCACTAGGGCGGCGGAGCGGATGGAGAGCATAGCCGGCCTGATGGGCAAGGGCTACGGCGCGGGCTTCATCGAGTTCGGCAGGGATCTCAGGATCACCTATTCCACGCAGAGCCTCGGCAAGATAATAGGCTATGACAGCGGCCTTGCGCTGTCGAGGAGCATAGTAGACCTAGTGGCGGAGCGCGAGCGCGGCGCATTCAAGGAGGCGGTCGAGAGAGTGGACAAGGAGGGCAGCTCCACCGGCATGGTCGGATTCTCGACCGACAGGGGCACGATATCACAGGTCAACTTCATAGTCTCCAGGGCGCCGGAGGGCTACCTCATGCTTTTCTACGACGCATGGGCGCAGGCCTACGTGGGCAGCATGAGGAGCGCGTTCGACGAGTTCCTCGACAGCTCCTCCGACATGGCGCTGAAGGTGGACGAGATAGGGGGCATAACCTACTGCAACCACTCGGTGGAGGCTGTGCTGGGCTACGAGAGGTCGGAGCTGCTGGGCAAGGACATACGCACCATATACGCAGACCAGTCGGTCCTCGAGCGCGACCTCGCCTACGTGAGGAACGGCGGGAAGGTGGACAACTCATACACCATGTTCACCTCTAAGGACCAGGGCCAGGGGGCGAGGAAGGTCGAGGCGACCAACTCGATAAGGCTCTTCAAGACAGGGGACTCGCCGGAGTACGTGATAATCGCCAAGGAGCTCGAGACCGGCCGCCTGCTTAAGGCGCAGGCCGAGAAGATAAAGAAGCTGGACAACGATAAAGAGAAGCTGACCGCAATGGGGCAGCAGAAGTCAAGGTTCATATACAACATATCCCACGAGCTCAAGACCCCGCTGACGAACATAAAGGGCTTCTCGAAGCTGCTCTATAGCGGCGAGTTCGGCCCGCTCAATCCGGAGCAGCTGAGCCACATATCGACGATAATAGACGAGGCGAACCGGCTGGTCGAGATGATAAACCAGATCCTCGATGCATCGAAGCTCGACTCCAAAAGGATGAAGCTGGAGCTCGGCGAGGTCGACCTCCGCTCCATGGAGTCGAGCCCCAGCATAAGGGCGCTAGCGGAGATGGCGGCGAAGAAGGGGCTCAGCTTCTCCTGGCATTCCGACTTCGACGTCCCCACCATCATCGCGGATCACGGCCGCCTCATACAGGTGTTCGTGAACCTTATAGGCAACTCGATAAAGTTCACCGAGGAGGGCGGCATAGGCGTGCACATATCGAAGCACGGCAAGAGGCGCGTGCGCTGCAGCGTCATCGACACTGGAATCGGCATATCAGAGGAGAACAGGCACAGGCTCTTCAGGAAGTTCTATGAGGCGAGGGGCCAGGTTCACGTGAAGCAGGAGGGCTCAGGCACAGGTCTCGGCCTGTCGATAACCAAGGAGATAGTCAACATGCACGGCGGCGCCATAGGCTACGAGCCGGTCGAAGGGCATGGGAGCGAGTTCTGGTTCACGCTCCCGATAAAGAGAAAGAGGAAGGACAGGTCTACCCGATGAGCGCCGCGCAGGCGTTGCCCACCGACGCGGACTGGGTGTAGCTGCCCTGCAATCCGGAATAGGTCTCGCCCGCGAATATCCCCTCTGTCGTGTCCGATTTTATGGCGCCGGTGCTGGTGTCGACCACGATGCTCATGGCAGCGGTGTTGTTGAACTGCGCGCCCTTCGCCATCGCAACGAACTCGACCGTGTAGCTGCTGCCAGAACCGGATATCCGCTCGAGCAGCGCATACGGCGTCACGCTGCTCACGTTGTAATACGATTCAGTGCCGCTCGGCGCGTGACTGTAGTGCTTGATATACGTGGCGTTGTAAAGGCTAGGCGTGCAGCCCGTGCTGTTGCTGTATAGAGAGTTGAAGTCGAGCATGAGCGGGTAGAACTGGTCGTTCGCGAGTACCGAGTCTATCCTCTGCAGCGTCAGGTTGCCCGCGCCGACAGAGGTGGTCGTGCCGACCGTGCTCGTGCTGCTGCTTGTCGCGCTGCCAGTGCCCGGCGCAGAGCCCACCTGCCCTGATGGGGAGCCTGACGAGGATGGTGCTGCGATGCTCCCGAGCAGGGAGTAGTTGACGTATCTTATGTCCTGGGAGTCCGGCGTGACCTGCAGCGATGGCGGCAGCGGGTCTATCTCCACCGTTTCGCCCGTTCTGTTGGCCATGATCAGCTTGAAACCGACGCTGGCGAAGCTGCCCGCGTAGTTTACCTTGATTAGGGTGTTCGGGACCAGGGTTATGTTGAGCATACTGTTCAGGAAGAACGGCAGCTGCGTCATGTGTATGTAGGCGTCTCCCCCGACGTAGTTGCCCGCGGCGCTTATGAAGTAGTCCCCGCCCTCTATGCTGTAGAGCGCGCCATGGCCGGTCACCCTGCCGATATACGGCGCGTTGACCGCTATCGCCCTCCCTCCAAAGAGGTATACGAGCGCGAGCGCTATTACTATGATGATAATGATAATGGCGAGCGCGCCCCACGCCCTCAGGCCACTGCCTGCCCTGCGGTTCGCATGGTGCCCGTGGCGCACGTTGTGCGCGTGGCGGTCGCCGCGTTCAAGATCGTCCATCGAATAGTATTGGACGTAAAGACTTTTAAAACCGTGTTGTGTTGTTGACCGGCAGTGGCCGATTCCGCCGTCGGCGGTTCAGGTTTGCGGTAATCTCGATCCTGAAAAATCTGGAGGGCCGAGACAGGCTTCAGGCGGCCGCAGAGTCCCTAACCACCTACGGCCTTGCAATACCGCAATCGCCGTCAGCCTCTCCATGCTCTACTGCCTGGGGATCACCCTGGAGCACATAGCGCTGTACGACAATGGCAAATACGCATGCATCCAGGACGACCGCACAAGCTATCTCTACGCGGTGAACCTGGCCTAGGAGACGATAGCCGGCACGCCATACCCTGGCCCGTACGAGCAGTTCTCCGAGGCAGCGAGGTACCATACGCCGTCGCCATGCCACATCGACCGCACCCTGATCCTATGCCCAGCGCGCAGCCAGGATGGAAATACATCAACGCCTGAATCGGAAAAGGTAATATTACTTCCGTGAGGATAATCTGCAAGGTGACCATCATGGAGAAGAGCGCGACCGGAAGCATAGGCGACGTCTACGAAATAATCAGCGGCAGGCAGCAGATAACGTTCAACGAGCTGAGCGAGCTGTCGTCGGGCAAGGGGATAGAGCCAGGGAAGCTGAAGGGCGCGCTTGCTGAGCTCGAGCGCATGAAGGTGATCGCATCGAGGACGAGCGGCGGTATCCCCACCTACTACCCGCTGCAGCAGGAGGGGGCGCTGAGGAAGATACTGATCGTCGAGGACGACAAGAACATAAACAAGCTGATGGCGCTCTCGGTCGGCAGGGGCTTCGAGATAAGCCAGCTCTACGACGGGGGCGAGGTGGTCCCGTTCGTGAAGAGCAACAGGCCCGACCTCCTCATACTCGATCTCATGCTGCCGCACAAGGACGGCATAGAGATATGCAAGGAGATAAAGCGCGACCCGTCGATCAGCGGCACCATCGTGATAATAGTCAGCGCCATGGACCCGATAACCAGCAGGTACAAGGGCCTCGAGAGCGGCGCCGATTACTACGTCAAGAAGCCCTTCGATCCTGAAGACATGAGGAGCCTCGTGACCCTCTTCCTCAAGAAGAAGGGCAAGAGGTTCGACCCGCTGATAGACCTGCCGGACAGGGAGCGCATAACGAAGGAGATAGAGCGCTCGATAGACGAGGGGGCGACATACTCGATAGGCACGATCACCATAGGCTCGCTGGGCGCCTATGTGAAGCGCTTCGGCCCTGATTCCGGCATGGTGATACTTAGGCTTGTATCGCAGCTGATACAGGACATAATAAGGGCCAAGGGCGGCAGGATGTTCGTGGGCTTCCTCGACAGCGAGGTGTTCGTCATAGCGGGCGAGAAGGGCGGCGTCGATTCTGCAGTGGAGGAGCTGAGGAGGGAGTTCGGCGCGGTGCTGCCGTTCATACTGCAGGACGAGGGCTACAAATACAGCCTGAACATAGACGACCTGTTCGGGTCGAACGAGGTGCCAAGGCTCTCCATAATATACGAGGAGTCGGAGAAGATCAAGCTCAGGGAGCGCAGGAACGAGCTGCTCAGGAACAAGGGGATAGAGCCGGGCGACATAGGCTCCTACACCTATGACGAGATAATGGCCCTGTTCGGCAGCAAGGACCTCGACGTCAGGATAACAAGGGACTCAGGAGGGGTGCGCCTGCAGGTGGGCAAGGGCAACTGAGGGAAGCGATCGCATGCAGAGGGCCCAGTCTGCAATAGACTTCCTGACCTCCTACGGGATCGCGATACTCGTCATAGCGGTTGCCATCTATGTCGTGCTGCAGCTGGGGGTTTTCAACTACAAGCTCGCCCCTGATTATTGCGATCCAAGCCCCGGCATAAGATGCGTGTCTGTAGCGATGCAGGGCAACGGCACCGTCATCCTGCTCATATCGCAATCGACTGGCGGGGCGTTGAACCTGAGCGGGGCGGCCTGCTCGGCCCTGCCGAACTCGGCGGCGTCCGGCCCGAAATACGGCAACGTCAACGTGCTGCCGTACGCGACCGCGCCCTCCTACTACCCCACGAACGCGCTAGGCAAGGGCGTAGAGCTCTATCCCGGCCAGCCGCTCCCGCTGACGGTCTATTGCTACGGTCCAGGCGGCAGGTCTACCGGCAAGATAGGCAACCCTTACAGCGGATTCGTCTGGCTGAACTACACGTATTCAGGGCTCCCGGACACGACGCACAGCGTGCAGGAGGCGCTCTCCTTCAGCACAAAGTTTACCTAGCTGATGCCAAATGCCTGTTGTGATATGCATAACCGGCCCGCCCGGGAGCGGGAAGTCGACCGTGGCCTCGATACTCAGGGCGAGGGGCTTCAGGATAGTGGAGATGTCAGCGCAGATAAAGGGGGAGATGAGGGCGAGGGGCCTGCGCATAACGCCCGCGAGCCTCGAGCGTTTCGCGAAAGAGCTGAAGAGAAGGAGGGGCAGGGACGTCGCGGCGAGGATCGTGGTCGGCAAATTGAGGGGTGCGCGGGGCAGGATAGCGATAACAGGGGTACGGAGCATGGAGGAGGTGGGGGCCATAAGGGACGGGCTCGGCCAGGCCCTTATCCTCTCCGTCGTTGCCAAAAGGGACGTTAGGTACAATAGGCTGTCCACGAGGAGGAGCTTCAGGGTCCAGAGCCGCTCCCTGTTCACCGAGAGGGAGGAGAGTAACCTAGCGATGGGCCTGGGCAATGTCATGAGAAGCGCAGACTTCGTAATAGCGAATTCAGGGACGAGGCGCGAGCTGAGGGCATCCGTCGCCGAATTTATCATGGCGCTGCCGAAGGGCTAGCGCGCCCCAGCCCCCGCCATTCGAGCCCCAGAATATACCGAAACCGTCTTTTCTCAGCGAAAGCGGGCGAGAAACCCCACGCCGTTCATTTTTCCTGTGCAAGCCGCGGAGCGGGCAGGCGCCAAAGATTAATAAATACGTTTATACAAACTATCAATATGAGTGTGTAAGCATGGGAAGAATGGTCATCTGCCTGTTTGTCGCGCTCGCCGCCATCGCCGCTTCGGGATCGGCCGGCGCAAGCTACGTCCATATAACCAGCCCGTTCAACCTGACGGCATACGGCAACAGGACCGTCTACCTCGGGAATGTCGGGCCGGGCCAGACCTTCTACGTGACGATATCGTCGCAGACCACAAACTCGACCGGCTTCCTGTTCAACTACGGCTGGAACCACCTCGTTGTGACCGACCTGCCCGATGGCTGGATAGCCCAGAACTCGTCGCTGAATAACCAGGAGCTCTCCTCCAAGATAAGCGTCTCGCCCGTCGCGCCCGACGGCAACTACTCGTTCGACCTCACCGCGGTCAACCTGGGCAACTACTCGAAGCTGGGCAGCCTGAGATTCAGGGCATCGGTCAACGTGACGCCCAACGTCTTCCGGCTAAACGTCACCCCCACCACGCTCCACGCGAGCTCCGGCGAGCCCGCAGTCATATATGTCACGATAAACAACACCGGCGTGTCGGACAGCCCGTTCATAATAGGAATGGCTGGGCTGCCCGCCTGGAACTCGACATCGACCGTCATAGCGCTGCATGACACTGTCGGCCGCTTCCAATACCCAATATACGAGGATGAGCCCGGCGTCTACCATGTAACGCTGTTCATAAACTCGAGCGCGAGCAGCCGCATAAGCAAGGAGAGCAACCTCACGTTTGTCGTGGGCGCCAGCCTCGGCAACGACTATGCGGCGCTGGGCCAGGGCTCGCCGCTCTTCCCGATAGTGTACGCGCCAGCCTACGCCGTCATGTACGTCATAGACCTTATTGCAAGGGCGTTGTGAGGGCTTCCATGGGGGACAGAGATGAGCTCAAATGCAGCTACGTAAGGCTCCTCTCACTGGGCGACCTCGCAAGGAACGCCATCGACTCCCAGTCGCACATAAGCGCGATGCCGCTAAGCAGGAAATACAGGCTCTTCACAGAGGGGGAAAGGCTCGCCGGCCTGCGCATGGTCTACTACTTCGACTCGGACATGACGGCGAGATACCTTACCTATGCCAACGACGACAGCGGCGAGCGCGCAGGGCTGGTCGACAGCGTACCGGAACAGGGGGGCTACGGGCTGATGAGGCTGCCCATACTCGAGGTGGAATCCAGCCCCTACGCTCCGGCAAAGGGCAAGAGGCTGAAGGTCGCGAAGATAGCGGCGAGGGACCACGAATCGTTGATAAGGGCGCTGGTGAACGAGGCGAACGCGGGCGATGACTCCCCCCCGAAGGTCTACGTATTCCCATCGGGAAAGGGGCGCGTGGTCGGCTCATTCGGGCTGTTCAGGGACAGGAAGAGCTTTACCTACGCCAGGATAGATGGCGGGGAGCCCTTCCCATGCTTTTCCTACGACTACATAACCGACACGATACGCGTCGAGCGCAGGCCTGGGCAGGGGTCGGGCATACAGATAAGGGTCGTGAACCTCGCCGAGCCCTTCCAGTTCTTCTAATCATCGGCTGCGCACAGCGAAGAGCGTTAGCTCCATCCTGTTGTGCGGCAGCTTCTTTATCCTGATCCCGCTGTACCTGGCCGAGAGCGCCTCCCTTATCCTGTCCAGCCTCTCCACATATGATATGTCCGTCAGCTTTATCGTCATTACCATCGGCGAGCCCTCTACAAGCAGCTCTGCAAGCCTTACCGCAACCCCGGCGCTCTCCATCGGTGCCACGTTCATGTCTATGCATGCAAGGTCGAACGGGGCCATCCCTTTCAGCGCGTCCCCGAAATCATCGACCGCCCCTTTGAGGTGCACCACATCGTGCGCCCGTGGGCCCTGCCCGCTGAACGGCGCCGCGCCCCCAAGCCCTCCCCCGGAAAACTCCCTTTCCAGATAAGCGCCCCCAACCTTTTCGACGACAGTGATCCTGCCGGCGCGCAAATTCCTGTAATCGAGCAGCCCGGCGTCGATCGCGACAACGCCCGACCCGCGCCTGGCGAGAAAGTCGGTCCATCCTCCGGGCGCGGCCCCGACGTCAAGGCACCTGCCCATCGCCCCGCCGATCCCAAAGGCCGCGAACGCCTCCTTGAGCTTCAACTCCGACCTGTTCAACCTGTCATTGCTCCTGTTCTCGAGCCTGAAATGGTCTATCGTCCTGTCGTCCGTATCGCAGGCGCGCGCCGACGCGACAAGCACGCGCCCGCCCTCAAGGATGAGATATACCATTACCTCTGGACTAGCAAGGTCTATCCTGAAGCCATTGCGCTCCATGCGCTCCCCTATCGCGACCTCGATCCCCTTTGCGCTAACGTCGGGATGCGCCCCCGCCTTCACCGCCTCTATCCTGAACGTATGCCCTCCGCCGATTATACCTGGCAGCGCGTCCGCAATCCTGTCTATGTCCGTTCCGGAAACAGGTATTGCTCCTATGACCGGGATGAGCATGGATATGAAAACAGGGTCCGCCTCCCTTAACCTGGCAAGCAGCCCCTCTGGTTCCGCACCGATCTTCACGACAGAGACGGACGCGCCCAGGTACTCCGGCACGACATTGCCCGCACCGGCGATCGCGGCGATCTCGCGCGCAGCGTAGTTCAGGAAGCGCTCGTCCGCTATCATTATGTAATGGCCGGTTGTGGGATCGCTTTGCACCTGTTCGCCTCACGCTCTTACGGGCTGTAAGAGATACCTGCTGAAAGCATAAAAGGATGAGCGGTGTACGCGAGTGGGCTCAAAGCAGATGGCACAGCGCATACTCGTCGTTGTTGATGCACACTTCCGCATCGAGGCGGTCTATATCCCCGGATCCTGTGCTCCTTAGCCAGCGAGTCACGCTATCCATCGTGTCGCCGCTCACTATGGTGTCGTCTATCACAAGGACCCGCGCCCCGGCGTTCGCTTTGAGTATGCCAAGGTCCAACGGGCCTACGCGCACCGCGCCGGCGTAACGGCTCCCGTCAGGGAACCTGTGCCTGCTGTACCTCCCACTCGAATAGCCGACCAGCGCGAAGCCGATCCCGAAAAATCTGCTCATCGGGCGGCCGTAGAGGAAGGCCCCGCCAATGATCCCGTCGACCATTATCGGCACTATCATGCGCCCCTTCGGCCTCACCGCGTCCTGCCCTCCCTGCTCATTGCCGCACCGCAGCAGGTCCTTGAGCCTGAAGGTCCTGTCGCTGTTCCATACCTCCCTGAACCTATGCAGGTCGCACATCGCGAAGGCGCCGAAAAGGTGCCGCACCGCAAGGTTCCTCGAGACCCGATCATCCTCCCCCGCCTGTGGGTCGAAGATGCTGTACCAGAGCTTCCTGGTAGTGGTTGCGATTCTTCCTATGCCCTCGTCCGGCCTGTCCCAGACCCTCAGCGCGGCGAGCGCTCGCTCGCTGTCATACCTGAGCACCGGCAGGTGCATGCGCCCTGCCCGCTCCGCCGTCTCCTCCAGCGATCGCATGCGC
>JAJYUY010000023.1:0-1158 GCA_021792295.1 Microcaldota archaeon
GCAGTACGTGCAGCTCTCGCTCGGCTCATCGAAGCAGGTGGTTCCTGTGGGGAATGGGACCGCGTACGTAGGGTCGGTTAACCCGGGCAAGACAGAGACCGCATACCTCCCAGTGTTCGTAAACGCTAACGCGTCGCTGATAACCACGCTCGCGGTCAACGTCAACTACTACTACCTTGTATATTATTCGGACAGCGAAACGAGGAACCTGACGTTCGAGGTGCAGACGTGCAGCTCGCCAATCGCGCTAAACGTATCCCCGAAGACGCTCGCATCGGGGCAGATCCAGAACATCTCGATAAACTTGACGAACAGGGGCGACACGACTCTGATTTCGTTCTACGTGCACTACACGGTGCCGAGCATCGACGGCGCGATAATCGGTAACACGTACACCCAGCTCGGCTCTCTCGCGCCGGGACAGACGGCCCACATAAACGCGACCGTGTTCGTCTCGAGGAATGCGTCCATAGAATCGTTCCCGTTCAACGTCAGCACCACATTCTACAACGGCAATGACCTTGAGCAGGTGGTCAACAGCACGTCCTTGATACCCGCGGGGACCATAGCGCTTCAGACCTCTGGGCTGACGCTCTCACCGTCGTCGACCTCGCCCGGCAACATATTCTCCGTATCGTTCGTGCTGACAAACATAGGCACATCCGGCGCATCAGCCGTGACCGTATACGCGCTTCCGAGCAACAGCTTCAGCGCCTTCGGCACCAACCCGGTATACGTGGGCGACATAGGGAGCGACGCGCAGTCGCCCGTGACCGTGACCCTAACAACCGGCCGCACGACACGCATCGGAAACTACAGCATACCGTTGAAGATAAACTACCTCAATGGATTGAGGCAGAACATCAGCGAGATGGTCTCCGTGCCTGTTCAGGTTTTCGCGTCGGCCAACGGCACCTTCCCCGGCAGCGGGACTAGCGGCGCCAAGATCCGCACGTCGAAGGGCGGACCCGGGATATTGATCCTCATCATGGCCATCATAATCATAGTGCTGGCCGTGCTACTGGTCAGGGAGCGCGGAAAGGGCAAGCGCAATCAGAAGTGAGCTCACCGGGCGAACCAGATGAGGATTACCGACGTTATGTGGCTGGGCTACAAGGAGCTCAGCGGGAAGAAGGTAAGGACGATACTCACCACCTT
>JAJYUY010000023.1:1168-4936 GCA_021792295.1 Microcaldota archaeon
ATCGGCATAGCGGCTATAGTGGCGCTGACATCTCAGACGGCCGGCATAAGCGTCGCGATACAGAAGCAGCTCTCCACGCTCGGCCCCACCTCGATAATACTCACGTCCACAAAGGGCACCGGCTTCACAGCGATAGACATGGCGAACCTGCAGTCCCTGCCGAACGTGTCCGCCGTAATTCCAATAATAAAGGGAAGCGGTTCCGTCATAGCGAACGGGCAGAACACGTCGGTAACGGTGATCGGCATAAGCTCAAATTCCCTGCCGGACTTCACTGGAGGCGCGCAGCTCTACCAGGGGGCAATGTACCAGGACATGCTAAGCCCCTCGTCGGTCATAGGCTACGATGTCGCGTTCCCAACCAGCCTCGGCGGGAAGCAGAACGTGCAGGTGGGGCAGCCAATAACCCTAACGCTCGATAATCGCGCATCGAACGGGGCGAGCAGCATAACTATACCGGTGAGCGGGATAATGGAGAAGGCGTCGGGCACGGCGTTCACATCCGTGGACAGCGCAGTGATAATGTCGCTGCAGGAGGCGGGGGCGCTGCTTCACAGATCTTCTTACAACATAATTGTCGTGAGGGCCACGAACACGAGCACAGTGACGCCGCTCTCCAACCTCATAAGCGACATATACGGAAGCAACGCCGACGTGCTGACGACGCAGCAGCTTCTGCAGGCGACCTCATCCATACTCGGCTCGATAACCCTTCTGCTCGGCGTAATAGGGGGCATATCGCTGCTCGTCGCGGCGGTCGGCATAATGAACGTGATGCTAATCTCCGTATATGAGAAGACGCACGAGATAGGAATCATGAAGTCGCTCGGCTTCAAGAGCAGGCATGTCCTAATGATATTCGTCTTCCAGGCGTTCATAATCGGGATGGTAGGGGGCATGATAGGGATAGCGCTCGGAGCCGGCGCATCATACACGCTCTCCAGCGTGCTAGGCCACGCTGGATCCTCTTCGGGCTCGCCGGCCACCTCAATCGGTACGCACACACCTGCGAGGGGAGCTGGCGCGAGATTCCAGGTCGGTGCGGGCGGCGGGAGCTCGCCGGCAGGCGCATCGAGCGGCCCCACGTCCCTAAGCTATTCGCCCGCCTTCAAGCCGGGTATGCTGGTCGAGGCGTTGATAATAGCGATAGTGGTCGCGATGCTCGCCGGCATGTATCCCGCATGGAGGGCATCGAAGATGGAGCCGATAGACGCGCTCAGGGAGCTGTAGCTGCCAAGCCGAACAGCAGCCCTTCCATCCGTATAAAAGACAGGAAGGCAGCGGTCCCAGCTAAGAATCAGCTCCCTTTCCCGAACCCAAGAAATGGGGGGATCTCACCGCTCTTCAGCCCCTAAAGTTGTCTTGAAGGCATAAGTATAAAAATGGACTCTGCGGGATTTTCATCCTTCCGCGAAGGAAGGAATTTGAACCCGCAACCTCCTGCATGCCATGCAGGCGCGCTACCGTTGCGCCAAGAGCCCAAAAAACGTCATATAGGCGAGACGAAGACTATGTTGCCTCCCCTTAGCACCATCGTGCCCACCTTTGCCTTAAGTTCGCCGCCCTCAAGCTCCTCTGCGTTGTCGATTGCGAGGTTCATGTGGGCATCGAACGACTTCAGCCTGCCCCGTATCACCATGCTTCCCTTCATCCTTATCAGCACCTGCTGCCCCAACGCCTTGTTGAGGAGATCGAACGGCCTTTCCTGCATCATCATATGCACCGAAAATACTCAGTATAATAGCCCGCCTATGTTTTTAAAGCTACTGTTGTCGCTGCGCCGACGCAGGCAGCGGGACGCACGCGCCGGGCTCACAGCTTTATGTGGCCGTACCTGGCTCTCTTCCACGCATCGACCACGTTTTTGGTCAGGCCCTCTATGCGCGCCGCGGCGAGCTTGGAGTACCTCCTCAGCCTTCTCTGCACATCAGCTGGTTTGAGCGCGTCCGGGGACTCCGCCATGTTTATGCTCCTTAGCTCAACCCTCAGG
The DNA here is from genome assembly GCA_021792295.1 of Microcaldota archaeon. GTDB lineage: Archaea > Micrarchaeota > Micrarchaeia > Micrarchaeales > Micrarchaeaceae > JAJYUY01. The sequence goes on from JAJYUY010000023.1 coordinate 3,159, forward strand.
TGCTTCAGGTAGACTTCGAATACGTCTCTCGTCTGCGCGTCAACGCTGCCCACTATCGAGAGCATCGTGTCCTCTGTTATCGCCATCTCCTTGGCAACATCGGATCCCAGGGAGCATATGTTCACCATGCCCCTGCATAGCTTTGCAACCCCTCCGTTGATCTGCTTGCGCGTCTTCCTGTATGCGATTAGCGACATTCCGTCAAAATGAACCCCGGTTTCCCTGAGCCCCTCCATTTCCGCCAGCCTCTCCTTGTCTGTGGCCTTTCTGAAGCGCCTGTTATATGCGCCCCTGCCGTCGCGCCTGAGCAGCCCTTTGCAGAACTCGTTGATTTTGTGCTCCCCTGCGATCTGTACGTGGGTGAACATATTAAGCAGGTCCTCGCTGATCCGCTGGTTTGTTCTGTTCCCCCACCTGATCGCCATTCTGCTCGGCTGGTCAAGCTGGCGCTCCTCCTCGGTCAGCCCATGATCCGGAAACTTGCATTGTGGAAGTACAATGTCCTTGATCTTCTCTATCCTCTGTTTGTGCATTCTATCACTCCTCTGTCTGGCCGATAAATCAGGTCAGCAGAAGCAAGGAGGATTGTGCCGGAATAAATACTTAAGCGCTCCGGTAGGCCTGGCCTTGTTCATAAACTCTGGGTTTTCGGACAGGATGTGGAGTTTTCGGACGGATTCGGAGTTTTTAAACAGGGCTGGTAGGCCTGGGGACGGCGCTATACAGTATCGCGCCGCCTATTCATCCACTCTGGGTGGTACAGCACCTCCCCGAGCCTGAGCCTTAGGCTGTGCTTTTCGAGCAGCCTGCCGACCATCGCATCCATCTCCCTTCTGTGCGCCTCGCCCCCCGCCTCCTCGTACATCGCCAGCATCTCCGGCCTCTCCATTTTTATCCTCTCCCAGAGCCTGCCGCGTATGTAGGGCTTTAGGTTTATCTGCTCCACATACACCTCACGCACCCCAGACCCGGCGATCCTCCCAAGCAGCTCGTCCAGGAGCTCAGGCCTGTGGCGGAAATGCGGCAGGAGGGGCCCTACGAACGCGTACGGCCTCAGCCCCGCGTCGTGCAGCCTTTTCAGCGCGTCAAGTCTCGCGCCCGTCGCTGACGCCCTCACCTCCAGGAACCGGCCGAGCTCATCGTCCGTAGTGGTGATCGTCATGCCGACATCCGGCCTGGGAAGGCGCTTTATGATGTCTATGTCCCTGGCGACCAGAGAAGATTTCGTGAGTATGCCCACCTCGCCGGGGTAGCCATCGGCGGCCAGCACCTCGAGGATCCCCCTCGTCAGTCTGTATCGCGCCTCCGCCCCCTGGTACGGGTCGGTGACCGAGCTTATGAGTATCGTCGCCTTCCTGTCCTTCAGCGCCGCCAGGTCGCTCTCGAGAAGCTCAACGGCGTTCCTCTTCACGTAGACGTAGCTCCCCCACGCATCGATGCTCTCTCCAACAGTGCGGCCCATGAAGCTGGCGTAGCAGTAGGAGCATCCGAACTCGCAGCCGACATAGGGGTTTATCACGTAGTCTGCATCGGGCAGGCTGGACCTAGTGAGTATGTGCTTTGCGTCGACCTCCTTGTAGCGCATGCGCCCACATAAGGCTTACGCCGCCGATGCTATTAATGGTTTTGATGTGTTGCGCAATCACGCCGGCCACGCGGCCGCGTGCGCTACGCCTTCGGCAAAGCCGGCGGCAAAGCAGAGACACGGCTATGATGAACGGTACCACCAGCGTCGCGAGCAGCTACAGCGTGCGGGTCCTCTGGAGCCCCGACAGCAG
>JAJYUY010000023.1:4946-10242 GCA_021792295.1 Microcaldota archaeon
GCACCGTCTCCCACAGGTCAAGGATCACGCCGAACGCAAGGCCCACAGCTGGCAACGCGGTAAGCCAGATGAATAGCAGGCCCGGCATGATTGTGTACAGAAGCGCGGTGCAGGTCGCATCAAGGTCGGCCTTGAAGCCGCTGACCCGCTTCCCCACCTAGTGCATTATTGTCATTTCCGAAGAAAACGGGTTCTGCCCCCACCTCAGCTCCCCTTTTACGCGTTCCCTACATAGGCCCTCTGCAGCTTGCGCTTTATGTGCTTGAGCCCAGAGAACGTGTCCCTGTCCATCTCCTCGAGGCGCATCGATATGTACTTGCTGCGCCTATTCATCCGGGGGATCAGTATGTAGTCGAGCGCGTTGACCCTTCTCTTGACCTTCTCCACCTCCACGACCAGCCTCTTCATCCCCTGCTCCCTCTTCGCAAGGTCTATGACCGCGTCGAGCACCTCGGTGAACGACGCGTTTATGTCGTCGACAGCAGCGCTGGTGGAGAGGAGGCTGTATCCTGCCCCCGGGGCATCCCTCTCGGCGTGCCCTATCTCCGGCACCCCAACCCCCATGATGTTCTTCAGCTCTATCGCTATCGGCTTCGGCTCCGCGATGTACGTGGACGCGTAGCCAAGCTCGAAGTCCCCCGCGTACGCGAGCCCCCTCGAGAGCGTCTTGTACGCGTCCTCAAGCCTCTCCTGCATGTGCCCCCTGTCATGCGTCGAGTCCTTGAGCAGCTTCAGGAACTCTATGACGAGGACCTCCCGCTTCTTCTTCAGGATGGAGTAGCCCTTGTTGGCCAGCTTTATCCTGTGCTTGGTCTTTATGAGGTTCATCCTCGTCGGGCTTGGCTCCATGCGCTCATCCGCTCGGTTCGGCCTCCCGCGCCGCGCCCTTCCCGCCCTTGTGGTACCTCTGCACGATGTCGCCCTTTATCCTTGTGAGCTCATCCTTGTCGAACCTAGACAGCAGCTCCCAGCCAATCTCTAGCGTCTGCTCTATGCTCCTGTGCTCGTTCGGCCCCTGCACGATGAACCTCTCCTCGAAGTCCTCCCCGAACTTAAGGTACTCTTTGTCCTTCTCCTGGAGCGCCTCGACGCCGACTATGGAGCTGAGGTCGCGCGCGTCCACCGCCCTTGCATATGCCCCATAGAGCTGGTCGGCCCACCCCTTGTGGTCCTCCCTCGTGACGCCCGGTCCGACCGCGCCGGTCATAAGCCTGGAGAGCGATCCCAGCGGGTTTATCGGCGGGTAGACGCTCTTGTTCGCCAGCTCCCTGCTTAGCAGTATCTGCCCCTCGGTTATGTAGCCTGTCAGGTCGGGTATCGGGTGGGTGATGTCGTCGCCCGGCATGGTGAGTATGTTGAGCTGCGTTATGCTCCCCTTTTTGCCCACAAGGAGCCCCGCCCTCTCGTATATGCTCGCAAGGTCTGTGTACATGTAGCCGGGGTAGCCGCGCCTGCCCGGCACCTCCTCCCTGGCGCTCGACAGCTCCCTCAGCGACTCGCAGTAGCTGGTCATGTCGGTCAGCATTACAAGGACGTGCATGCCCTTCTCGTATGCAAGGTACTCCGCCGTCGTCAGCGCGAGCCTTGGGGTCAGGATGCGCTCTATGCCGGGGTCGTCCGCCAGGTTCATGAATATGGCGGTGCGCTTCAGTGCGCCGCTGCTCTCGAAGCTCTTTATGAAGAAGGCCGCGTCGTCGTAGGTTATGCCGATGCCGGCGAACACGACCGCGAAGTTCTCGCTGCTGTCCTTGACCCTGGCCTGCCTTGCCACCTGGGCGGCCAGCTGGTTGTGCGGCAGCCCCGCCGACGAGAATATCGGTAGCTTCTGCCCCCTTATCAGCGTCATGAGCCCGTCTATCGTGCTTATGCCCGTCTCTATGAAGTCGCGCGGCTTCGCCCTCGCCGCCGGGTTTATCGGCTCGCCGTTTATGTCCCTCTTCTCGCTGTAAACGACCTCTGCTCCTATGTCCTTCGGGCGCCCCTGCCCGTCGAATATTCTCCCAAGCATCTCGTCCGACACCCCTATCCTGAACGTGTCGCCAAGGAAGGTGACCGAGGTCTCGTTGACGTTTATCCCCCCTGTCTGCCCGAACATCTGCACTATGGCATGGTCTCGCGTGCTCTCGAGCACCTGGCCCAGCTTCTGCTCTCCGTTCGGCATCCTTATGCGCACCACCTCGTTGTACGCCGCGCTCGCCACCCTGTCGACAACTATGAGCGGCCCAGCCACCCTGCTTATCGTCCTGTATTCTGTTCCAACATTCATCCAACCACCTATGCCTCCAGCGCGGCGAACTCCGCATCGATCTGCTCCATCGCCCTCTTCACCGCTGTCTCCGCATCCGCCTCAGGCGCCTCCTTCAGCCTTGAGAGGTAAGCCCTCGCCTTGCTCGCGATTATCCGCTCGGCGCTAACCCCCCTGTCGAGCGCCTTCTCCGCCGTCTCCCCGTAGTGCAGTATGGCGCGCGCCATCAGCTTCTGCTTCTCCAGGCTCGTGTAAGTGTCTATCTCGTCGAACGCGTTCTGCCTAAGGAAGTCCTCCCGTATTATCCTCCCCATCTCCAGCATCAGCTTCTCGTTGTCCGGCAGCGCGTCCTCCCCGACGAGCTGCACTATGTCTCTCAGCTCCGCCTCCTTCTGCAGTATCTTCATCGCCTCCTCCCTGTAGGCCCCGTAATCGTCGCCGACGTTGGCGCTGTACCACTTCGCGAGCTGCGCCTTGTACAGCGAGTAGCTGTTGAGCCAGTTTATCGACGGGAAGTGCTTCGAGTTGGCGAGCGCCGCGTCGAGCGCCCAGTAGGTCTTGACGACGCGGAGGGTCCCCTGCGACACCGGCTCGGACGTGTCCCCCCCTGGAGGCGACACCGCCCCGACTATGGTAACCGAGCCGGTCTTGCCGCTCAGCGTCCTCACCCTGCCCGCCCTCTCGTAGAATTCTGCAAGCCTCTTCGGCAGGTAGGCCGGGTAGCCCTCCTCGCCGGGCATCTCCTCCAGCCTGGCAGATATCTCCCGCATAGCCTCGGCCCACCTGGACGTGGAATCGGCCATGAGCGCCACGCTGTAGCCCATGTCGCGGAAATATTCCGAGATGGTTATCCCGGTGTAGATGCTCGCCTCCCTCGCCGCCACCGGCATGTTGCTCGTGTTCGCTATGAGCACAGTCCTTTCCATGAGCGGCCTGCCTGTCTTCGGGTCCCTCAGCTCCGGGAACTCCACCAGCACCTCTGTCATCTCGTTGCCGCGCTCGCCGCAGCCCACATAGACCACTATCTCCGCGTCAGAGTGCTTGGCCAGCTGGTGCGACACGACCGTCTTGCCGCTTCCGAACGGGCCGGGTATGCCTGCGCTCCCGCCCTTCGCGACCGGGAAGAAGAAGTCTACGACCCTCTGCCCTGTTATGAGGGGAGAGTCCGGCTGCTCCTTGCCGGAATGCCTCGCGACCGACCTGACAGGGCGCCTCTGCATCATGGTGAGCGCAATCACCTTCCCGTCGGGCGCCTCGATCTCCGCGATCGTGTCCTCGACCGTGAAGCTCCCCTCCCTTATGGACCTCAGCCTGCCGCTAATCCCCTGAGGCACCATTATGTAGTGCCTTACAAGCTCTGTCTCGTCGACATAGCCGATTATCCCGCCCTCCCCGATCCTCGCGCCCTTCCTGATGCCCTCACCTATGTGGAAGTGCCACCTCCTCTTCCTGTCGAGCGAGGGGACCTCTATACCCCTCCTTATGAACGCGCCGCTTTTCCTCTGTATCGCCTCCAGCGGGCGCTGGACCCCATCGAATATGTTGCCCAGGATCCCAGGCCCGAGCTCCACCGAGAGCGGCTCCCCGTCGCTCTTCACCGGCTCGCCCGGCCTTATCCCGCTCGTGTCCTCGTAAACCTGTATTATCGCCCTGTCCCCATCTAGCTGTATTATCTCGCCTATCAGGCGCTCCCTCCCTACCCTGACCACGTCGTACATCCTGCTCCCGGTCATCCCGCTCGCAACCGCGAGGGGGCCCGCTATTTTCGAGATTATCCCCAAAAGATCACCTTTTCCCGGCGATGTCTATGCCTATCGCCTTAAGTATGAGCCGCCTGAGCGCGTCCTCCTCATAGCTCTTCTCCCCATACGAAGGTATCGAGACGAACATGGGGAGCAGGCTGCTCTCTATCGCCTTCGCGAGCCTCCTGTCCCTGACGATCCTGGCCAGCCTCTGGCTTATTATGACGATGCCCAGGTCGTCCATCGCGAGGAGCTCCCCTATGTCGCGCTCCACCTCCTCCTGGGTCGAGGGGTTGTAGATGCGCTTTATGCCCGCGAGCGCCATCCCCTTAGCCAGAAGGTCCCCACCGACAACAGCGATCCCATAGCCCTTTGCCCCGACCCTCACCATGCGACCATCCCCTCTATCTCCTCCCTGCTCATGCCGTAATACCTCCCGTTGAGTATCGCGCGCACCGTCGCTATCTCCATCTGCTTCATGTAGTAGTAGGCGACGATCGCACCGAAGGAGAGCACGCCCCCCCCTAATACAGAGACCGCCCTCCTGAGCAGCTGGTTCCTCATCAGCATCTCATACCTCAATAGCTCCACCCTTCCGTCGTGCGCCGCAGAGTGGTCCAGGGCGAACGTCCTGACCGCCGCCGCTATGTCCTGCGGGCCCGACGCCGCGCCGTACATGTCGAGCAGCTCCCTCTCGCTCGTTATGCCGTTGCGCACCAGGAGCCCCCTCGCCCTCTCTATCGGCGCGCCCGCCCTCTTGAGCCTTATGAGCGTCAATATGTTCCTCGACTCTATGCCGAGCCTCACCAGCCTGCCGCTCTCCGGGCTGAGCGTCATGAGCCTGCTGAGCGCGCCCCCCAGCGCGGAATAGTAGCTCATGTCGAGCGCAGTGTCCGACGCAGCGAGGCTGCCCTCCCTCCTGTAAGCCTCCATCGCCCCCGCCAGGGCCCCAGCATATGGCGTGGATTCGCCAAGCTCCCTCGCCGCCTCCTCGAGCCCCTGGCAGTCCATCGCGCTCCTGATTCTGCGCATGGGCAGCCTGCCCGAACCGACGATATACTTTGCTATCGAGTCGAAGCCCATGCCCCTGTACTTCGCGTGCAGCACCAGCTTCATGCTCTCGTAATCGGCCGACGAGACTATCGCCGCCATTATGCGCCTTGCGCCGTAAGGGCTTATGCCGACGAGCCTCTGCACGTTCGCCTCGAAGCTCCTGCTGAGCGCAAAATCCACCATCCCCTCGCGCGCCTTTACGCCGCCGAACTCGTCAAGGTACTGACGGTAGTCGGTCTGTATGAGCTCGCCTATT
>JAJYUY010000002.1:0-19368 GCA_021792295.1 Microcaldota archaeon
TTTATCTCCGAGTCCTTTATCCCGGCGGTCGCCCTCTCGAAACCCGCAAGCGCCTTGCTGCTGAGCCGCTCGGCCTCCCTCTCGGCATATGCTACGGAACCGAGCTCGTTGAACTTGTCAAGCACGAATTTTATGTCTTCCTTGCTCTTCTTGCCTCTACCCTTCGCGTATATCTCTTTCATACTGTTCAGCGTCGCCGGATCCGCGTTCTGGACGGCGTGCCAAAGTATTATTGTCTTGACCCCCTCCGCTACGTCCGTACCTATCGACTTGCCCAGCTCCTTCTCCGTGGAGACGCAATCGAGTATGTCGTCCTTTATCTGGAACGCCAGCCCTGCAGGAGTGCCGTACTCCTTTATGCCAGCAACCTCCCCATCACCGGCGCCAGCGATAATCGCCCCGCACTGCATCGGCCCATAGACAGAATAGTATGCGCTCTTGGCGTGTATTGATCTGTAATAATCATCGATGGTGAACTTGGTTATGTCCCTTACCTCCCTTGTCAGCCTAAGGTCGAGGTACTGCCCTATGTGCGTGACCAGCATTATGTCCTGGAACTTGTCGAGATACCTCCTCCCAATGTCCTTATCCAGCGTGGCCCTCGCCTCGTCCGCCACCTTCCAGAGTATCGTATGCAACGTGTCGCCAGCATCTATTGCGTATTCGGGCCCATAGAGCACGTGCGCGGCCGGCAGCCCCCTCCTGAAACTGTTGTTGTCCATCCAGTCGTCATGCATCAGGAAATAATCCTGCGACAACTGCAACGCGACCGCTGGCAACACCGAATCCCCCACCTCGCCCCCGTAAAGCAGGTTCCACAGCATGATATACATAGGCCTCCTGTACTGGCCCTTGCGCTCTGTGTAGGATCTCAGCATCTGTTTGAATGCGTCTGGCGCATCTATGTTCAGGTAGCTGAGGACCTTATCGTAAATCAGGTTTCCATGCTCCGCTACAAAACCCTTAAAGTCCCCCTCCTGCTTTTCATCATTATCCGGCATAGAAACCGCGCTTATACCTTAAGACGCAAGGTATTTATTCCGTTAATAAGGCTCAGGCCGGTATTATAAACTATCCCCAGCAAACGGCAAATGCCAGATGGAAGGGTATAACTATATTTTTGAACATATATTATGGATCTAAGACGAGAAGGCAGAGTTAAATGTCAGTGCAAAAGATGCTCGGCCTGGGCGCCGAGATGCTCAAGAGCAACGTATCCAGCCTGCGGCTTCCCTACAAGATAAACTTCTCCGTAACATACCTTTGCCAGAGTAGATGCGTAACTTGCGTAAAACCAGACGAGCCAATATTAGGAGATAACGTCGGAATTGCAAGCATGCACCCTGGCAGTAATGCTATAGGCCGTACCGGTCTAAACCCTGTTTCTAGGATTTTTTCAAGGCCGTATTCTGGCGAGATGGTTTGCATAAAGGCCTCTGGGCTTTTACCCATAGAGGTTACTCCAGATCATCCTATTCTTGTAAGTCGATCTAAAACCATTAAGCGCCACACCCCGAAGTACCGTCGTACCTATGAATTTGGCGCTAAAACATGGAAAGAAGCGAAAAACACTATTCCAAAGAACTCCTCAAATGATGGGGATTACGTCTGTACTCCAATAATAAAAGGCAATCTACATGTAACCGAGTTGGACCTAAAAGGCTTTAATACTGAGCGCGAAGCTGCAATATGCAAGGCAAAAGGAGTTCCACTAACGTTTCCATTGAATGAAGAAACCGCATGGCTTCTTGGCATTTACACAGCAGAAGGTTGCTATTCTCAAACTGGAGCAAGGTTCACATTAAATCTGAACGAGACGCGACTACGTGACAAAATAATAGGGATAAGTACAAAACTCGGTTACTCTATATCGAACGCGAAACAAGGAGGGAATATGGCTGGTCTTTGCTTGAACTCCAATATTCTAGCAAGAGCCTTCTCAGATTGGTGCGGTAAGGAAGCATTAACTAAAAAGATACCGGACTTTATCCTCCTTAACGGGAATCAAGCAATAAAAGCGGCCTTTCTTAGGGGCTGGGAAGAGGGCGATGGATATATAGACAAGGCTACTGGCGAGTTCAAGGGTTCTACAGTCTCAAAAATCCTAGCGATACAGCTACAGTTTGCCTACGCATCGATAGGCACTTTTGCAAGAATCGGAGTTGTACATGAAAAGCAGGCCAAGCTTCATGGTCGGACGATAAACATGCACAGCTCTTACCGCATAACATACTCTAAAAAAGACCTACTTAGATATACCGAGCGGGTCGGTAATTACCTATTGCATCCAATACAAAGCGTCGAGAGCATAAAATACGATGGTACTGTCCATAACATAGAAACAAAAGATAACAGTTACCTTGTTTCGAATGCCGTAGTACATAACTGCAACATATGGCAGATAAGACCGAAAGGGGAGCTCACCATAATGGAGATACGCAAGTTCGCCAGCATGAACAGCTACTTCAGGTGGGTGGAGCTGACTGGCGGCGAGCCCTTCCTTAGGGGCGACATAGTGGAGATAGCAAGGGCGTTCAGGGACAGCTGCAAGGGTTTGTACATACTAACTTTCCCGACCAACTCACTGTGCGACCATGCGATGCTCCGCAAGAGAATCACTGAGATTCTAGAGCTCGGCGTGCCAAGGGTCGCGGTGACCCTGAGTCTAGACGGCAACAAGGAGCTTCACGACAAGATACGCGGCGTGCCGGGCAACTACGAGAAGGTGATCGCCAACTACAAGATGCTCCAGGAGCTCTCGAAGAGACACAGCAACCTGTATTTTGTCTTCGGCTACACAATATCAAAATTCAACGCTGGGCAGTTCCAGAGGGTCTTCGGGGACGTGCGCAACGACATACCCGGCCTAACGGTCAACGACTTCCACATCAATATCGCACAGACCTCGGAGAACTACTACAAGAACGAGAACGACGACATAAGGCCGAGCAAAGAGTCCACGCTGCACGACCTGGAATGGATAATAAAGAACAGACGCTTCAGTGCCGACCCTGTCTCTATAGTGGAGGACGCCTTCATAAGAAAGCAGCTGCAATTCGTGAAGACTGGCGAAAGCCCGATGAGAAGCAGGGGCCTTGACGCATCGCTCTTCATGGACAGCTTCGGGAACGTTTACCCATCGATAATGTGGGACAGGAAGATAGGCAACGTAAGAGAATCCGCTTTCGACCTAAGGGGCATCTGGCACAACGAGATTGCCGAGCGCACCAGGAGGGAGATAAAGGACGGCAAGGAGCCGAAGGGATGGACCTCATGCGAGGCCTATCAGACCCTGACGGGAAAGATGCTCAGTATAGTGACCTGAGGCGGTCGCATGCGTGCAACACTGGCAACCCCTATAATACTCATGTCGCTGGTCTTGGCGTACGCCTCCGCCTCTACTGTAACGCTAACCGGCAGCTGCCCCGGCTCGGTGCTGACCAACAGCTCAAACTACATAGAGTTCACGATTGCAAACTCAGGCAATGGAACCGCATCCGACATGATAATACAGCCCATACTTAGCGGGATGTCCACCTACAACAGCGCGGAGGAGCTGCCTATCGTAACCCCCGGCTCCAACTACACCGAACGCTTCTACATGTACAACCTCTCGGTGCCAGGAAGCTATGCGATAGAGTTCCTCGCAACATACGAGCAGGGTGCGAGCAATTTCACCACCTTCTTCCCGTGCCTTGCCTACGTTGGCCGCCCGGCGGTCAGCCTAGCGAGCATTACGCTGTCGGTGCATGGGGGTAGCGCGATCGCAAACATCTCAAGCCTGTCCAAAAGCCCGATCAACGCCAGCCTTGTTCTCCTCGCCCCGCCAGAGCTCCATGTGCTGGCGCCGCAGCGCAATCTGACAATCGCGCCGTATTCAAGTGCGACAGAGCGCTTTACGGTCTCGCAGCCGAACCTGCAGGCTACATTCCCGATCATAGCCCAGCTCTCCTATTCCTATGCAGGCATCCATTACGCGTCCATTGCAACTGCCATGATCGGGCTTTCAAGCGCAGAGCTCCAGAGTTCGCACCTAAGCGAGATCAACCTGGGATTCGGCGTTGCAGTCGCAGTGATAGTGGTGCTTATAGCAGTGTCGTTCGTAAAGTCAAGAGGCAGGAAAGCCAAGGCGGTCTGATGGCAGTACCATACCTGAGCATCGTCATTCCCACCCTGAACGAGGAGAGAAACATAGGCCGCCTCATCAATGGCGTGAATAGGATAATACAAAAGTACACAAGCGAGATAATAATCGTGGACGGCCATTCCGGCGACCGCACGGTGGAGATAGCGAGAAAGCACGGGGCGAAGGTGATCTACGACGACGTGGGGAAGGGATCCGCGCTGATAAAGGGGCTGAAGGCATCGCGCGGCTCGATAATAATAGCGATGGACGCCGACCTTTCGCACCGGCCGGATGAGCTGCGCCTGCTCATAGCAGGGATAGAATCCGGATACGAGATCTGCATGGGCTCGAGGTTTCTGACGGGGGGCGGGTCGGACGATATGCCCCTCCTCAGGGTCATCGGAAACAAGTTCTTCGTGGTCCTTGTCAACATGCTCTACAGGTCCAACTACACCGACATGTGCTACGGCTACAGGAGCTTCGCGAAGGGGGTGGCGGCAAGGCTCGGCCTTAAGGAGAAGGGCTTCGGCATAGAGACTGAGATAAGCATAAACGCGATGAAGCGGCACATGAGGGTCCTGGAAGTGCCGAGCTACGAGAAGGGGCGCTTCAGCGGCGAGGGCAAGCTGAGGAGCATCGCCGACGGGTTCGCGATATTGAGGACCATACTGAATGGGTTATAGCGCAATGCGCCAAATCAACCCCTCGGTGCCAGCCTGTAAAACCCGTACACGTTGCCTGTGGGCGGGTATTTCGCCGTAGCGATCGGCGTAATGTTGAACTCACTGTACGCCGTATCGCATATGTTCCCCGGGGTGTAACACCAGTAGCCTATGTCTATGACCGAGCAGCCATATTTTGCCGACGCGTTTGCGTAGAACGACGGATCGTAAAGGTCGCCCATCTGCGTCGCCGTCCTGTTGTTTATGTTGAAAAGGGTGGGGTCGTATGTGTAAACCAGGCAGCCTTGAGGTATCTTGTACGACGAGTTGTAGACGAGGTTCTCGTAGAAGCGCGCATCGCCCGCCTGGGGTATGTTGGCCGGACTGACCGCGAGCAGCGGCGCCTGCAGGTAAATCACATAGAAAAGGAACGCAACGACCGCTGCCATGACCGCCCAGCCCGTGATCGCCTTTATATACCTCCTGTGCCTAGCAAACATGCCAGCCACATGCTCAGCGCCCCCAACGATCTTGCTCAGCGCAAAACCCCCGAGAAGCGCCGCCTGCGCAACAAGCCCCAGCATGAACCTCCAGTCTACCCCGTAAAGGACAGAGCCGGCGTAGAACGAGGTGTAAAGCAGGAATATCGGAATGAACCAAATGCCGAATGTGGCGAGCAGCCTGCCCCTGGACAGAAACGCGAGCGCCACGGCCCCAAGGATCGCAAGGATGGTGAACGCCAACGGCTGTATGACATAAGAACCCCTGTACTTGTTGATCCAGTAAAGAAGGTTCGCGCACAGGTTCGCTTTGAAGTTGGCGCTGTTTATCGTGCCCTGCGCCGTGATGGATCCGCTACTACACGTGTTCTGCACCGTCGTGCCGGAATAGCCGTAGTCGCTGCTGTTCGAGGTCCCGTAAGCGTAGAGCGCCGCAGGGTACACGGCGATTATGAAAATAAGCAGCACCACAAGCAGCTTCGTGTTCAAGAGGTTCGCGCTTATCTCATGCCATGCCCGCCTCAGGCTGCCGGCAATGCTCTTGTCCGCGAGCAGCACGAACACCGCGGCGAGTATGGGCACGTATATCGCCGCGTCTATCTTCATGTAGAGCAGCATCGCAATCGCAAGGAGTACGTTCGAAAGCCCTATCACGCTCCTCTTCCTCGCGAGAACCAATACAGTGAACATGGCTATGAGCGAATAGGCGAGCATCGCCATGTCGGAGTTCGTCGGCATCGCCCAGACAAGTACAACGGGTGATATTCCAAGCATCAGCTCAGAGAGGAAGGCCGCGCGCCTTTCCTTGAATAGGAGCAGCGCGACGAAGAAGCTCATGAAAACGGATAACGCAGCCAGCGCAAGCTCGGCCGCATACGCGACGCCCCTCCTGACCCCAAACATCGCGAAAGCGATCGCGAAGTTGAACGAGAGCCCTATCGGCTCGTGGAAGACCTGGCCGCTGTAGCAGCCGCTAGGTGTGCCGTAGTTGCACATCCACGCCTGGCCCGTATGGATCAGCTGCTGCGCCATCGCCTGGTATATCGCGTCGTCAAAGAAGAGCAACTGCGTCGGCATGACGAGATACGCCTCGACCGCGATGAACACAAGCACTATCGCAACGGCCAGCAACAGGTCGCTGCGCTCGAATCCCGACGCCCGCAGCGCAGCGCCTATGTTTTTCCTCTCTATAATCAGCCCAGCGATCAGCCCCACCAACGCCACAGCTATGCCGGCGGTCATCAGGTACTCCAGAACTCCGTCGGGTAGGATCAAGCCACCGCCCTGTTGGTCACGAAAATGCCGTTGATGAACATGTGCTTTGTTTTTGTGGCCCTCATCATCTCTATCGCGTCCCTCGGGCTCATCACTATCGGCATGCCATGGATGTTGAAGCTGGTGTTGAGCACCATCCCCCTCCCGCCAATCTTCTTCATCTCCGACAGCAGCATCGAGTAAGCGGGGTTCTCCTTCCCGACTATCTGCGCCCTTGCGCTCCCGTCAACATGCATTATGCTCTTGTGCCTGTCCCTGAGCTCCCTCTTAAGGGGGTATGCGGTCGTCATGAAGCGGTCGTAGCCCTTTCCGTCATACTCTATTATGTTCTCGGCGTCGCTCTCCAGGACTGACGGCGCGAATGGCTGGAACCACTCGCGCCGCTTCACCGTGAGGTTCAGCCTTTCCTTTACCTCGTCGGAGTCGCTGGGTGCGATTATGCTCCTGTCGCCGAGCGCCCTAGGCCCGTACTCCATCCGCCCATTGAACCACAGCACGTACTCGCCGTCGTGCACCAATTCTGCAGCATGCCTGGCGCTCTGCTCTACACCATGCCTTTCATACTTCAGCGCCCTCTCCTTCCTAAGCTCCTCCTCTGCCTGCTCCTCTGTGTAGCCCTCCCCAAGGTAGGCTCCGAAGGCGTGATCGGTCCGGCCGGTTATCTCATAATCGGCGTAGAGCGCAGCTCCCAGCGCGAGCCCCCCATCCCCCATATGCGGGAAGACGTACATGCTCTTCACGTTGTCCAATTGGCGTATTATCATGTTGGACTTTATGTTCGAGAACAGCCCCCCGGCCGAAGACAGGCTGCCTATGTTGTAGCGGTCTATCAGGTTGCTGACCAGCTTGAACGCCATGCCCTCGACCAGCTGCTGGGCCATGTACGCCACCTGCTCCCTCGGCATCTGCCACGCGATTTTCTGCACAAGGTCGTACTGCCTTGCGGGCGAGTGCCTCGCGCTGAGCTGGGTTCCTGATATGTGGAAGAAGTCCTTGAATTTGTTGTCGGAGAACGGGAATGGGTAGGAGTAATCGGCCATCGCCATTATCTTGCCCTCGTCCTCGAGCTCTCTCATCCCCAGTATGTTTGTCACCTGCTCGTAGAATATGCCCAGCGAGTCCCTCGCCCTTATCGCAAGCACCCGCTCCAGCCTGCCATTGCTGAGGATGCTCGCGCTTCCCGACAACCCATCCCCCAGTCCGTCCAGCGTGACGACTAGCGACCTGCTCATCCCGGACGTGAACGCGGCGCTCGCCGCGTGCGCCGTATGGTGGTCGACGACATGCATCTTGAAGTCCCTTATCCCGAGCCTCTTCAGGTTGCCCCTGACGACCATGGAGCTGGCGCCCCTGCAGAATGGGAGCACCCCCACCGTGGTCATGCTGTACTTGAGCTTGTGGCGCGCGTTCTCGAAACTGGGCCTTGGGATCTTCCTGCGCCTGAACATGTAGTAGTTCTCCTTCATCCGCGGGAAGAGCCGCTCTAGCGTCTTCGTGAACTCTGCGGTGGCGAAGGCGACGTGCCCTATCTCATGGGGCTTCGCGCCGGCGAACCTAAGCGCCGCGTGTATCGAATGGAAGGGGAAGCCGACCTCCAACTTCCTCTTCGTGAAGCGCTCCTCGTTGGCGGCGTATACTATAGCCCCGTCCCTCACGAGTGCGGCGCCCGAATCATGCCCGTCCCATATGCCGAGAACGTACATGCGCTACTTCAACCCTAGAACGAACCGTCTTTCCGCGATCTCCGCCTTGAGCTGCCGCGCGAATTCGTCGAGCTTTATGCCCGCCGTCTGCTTGCCGTTCCTATCCCTTATAGTTACAAGCCCCTTCTCCTGCTCTTTCTTGCCAAGCACGACCACGTATGGCACCTGCTGCAGCTGCGCATCTCTTATCTTATAAGGCAGGGTGCGGTCCGAAGCATCGAGCTGCGCCCTGATGCCGTCGCGGCGCAGCGCCCCGTAAACATCGGTGGCATACCCGCCTGTCTGGTCCGATATCGAGACCACCCTCACCTGCACCGGCGCGAGCCACGTCGGGAACCTCCCCTGTAGGTGCTCTGTCAGCACGCCTATGAACCTCTCCAGCGCCCCGTATATGACCCTGTGTATCATCACAGGCTCATGCTCCTTGCCGTCCTCGCCGGTGTATGTGAGCCCGAACCTCTTAGGCAGCTGGTAGTCGAGCTGGATGGTCGCGCACTGCCAATCCCTCCCCGCAGAATCCTTGACCTCGAAATCGATCTTCGGCCCGTAGAACGCGCCGTCCTTGTCCTTTATGCCAAATCTCATCCCGTTGGCCTCAAGCGCACCCCTAAGTGCCGCCTCCGCCTCCCTCCAGAGCGACTCGTCGCCGAGATGGCTGTCGGGCATGGTGGAGAGCTTTGCGCTGTACTCCAGCCCGAACGCGCCGTATAGCTCCTTGACGAGCCTGAGCAGCATCACAAGCTCCCCCCTGACCTGGTCCGGCCTGACGAACAGATGCGCATCGTCCTGCGTGAACTCGCGCAGCCTGAAAAGCCCGGTAAGCGCGCCGCTTATCTCGTTCCTGTAGAGCTTGTCGAAGTCGGCCAGCCTCGCCGGCAGATCCTTGTAGCTCCACCTCCTAGACTTGAAGACCATTATGGTGGACGGGCAGTTCATTGGCTTTATCCCGAGGGTGCTGCCTTCGGACTGGAAGGTGAACATCTCCTTCATGTAGTGGTCGATGTGCCCGCTGACGTGCCACAGCGCGATGTTCGCTATGGCTGGCGTCGCGATCTCCTGGTAGCCGTACTCGCTAATCTTCTCCCTTATGTACCTCATAAGCTCGAGGTACACCACCAGCCCGTTCGGATGCCAATACACCATGCCCGGCGAGACCTCCTGGAAGCTGTAGAGATCGAGTTTCTCGCCGATGGTGCGGTGGTCCGACGCCGGCAATCCGGACCAGTCGCTTTTTCTGACTATCGCCGTGTTGACCTCAACAGGCTTCACCTTCTTGTATACTTTAGCATCCTCCCCCCTGCTGAAGCTCCTACCCTGCTCGGCGAGAGGGTGGCCCTTCATGTCGATGCTGAACCGCTTGTTCCACCCGAACGGGGATTTTGCGACATCGAGCCCATCGCGCTTGCACAATTCATACAGCCTGTTCACCACCTCCATCGCCTCCTTCGGCCTTGCGAGGCTGCCCGAAAGGTGCGCGAACGGGTATATCACGATTTTCTTCCTTCCAAGCTTATTTGCGGTTCCCTTTATGTCGGCGGCCGCCTTCTCTGCGACAGACTCGTCATCGCCCTCCTCAATGCTCGTCAGGGCCACGAGCGCCTCCCCAAACTCGGCCTTTTGCTCTTTGGACTCCTCGTAGAGCGCCGCCTCCGGCTTTATCAGCTCGTATGAGAAGCTATTCACGTCAAGCTCCAGAATTTTCATAAATACCCTGCATCATTAATGGCACATCCGCCTTTTAAGCGTTTTCTTTCAGGGCTCTGTCTGTCACTATACTGACGTATAAGCGGCAAACCCAAAACTTCTATAAGCCTTTCTGTTAAAACATAATTTGGTTGTAATGGACAGAACTGAGGAGGGAGACGGCGGAGGTAGGGGGGGCAACGGCAGTTAACGCCCCTTAGCATCACTTTTCCTTAGAATTTTTCATGCCACTTTGTGCAGCATCCCTTGCAGCGTCCGATTCCCACTCCTTTTCCATGGGGGACCTCCTGTAACCGATCTGCCCCACAAGGACATCGCTTATTATCGTGCTTCTTATGACGCAGCCCATGGCCAGCCTGCCAATCTCCGCCTCCAGCTCCTCCACCCCTCCGTCCTTGTATATTGGCGCTATCACCACCATGCCGTAGGGCGCAGACACCTCCCCCACAAAGAGGTACTTGTTCAGCGCTGTCATGGTATAGGCCGACCTGCTGGCCCTGAACGCAAGATTGCCTATGTTGAACCTGCCCATGTCCACCTGCACGATATAGAAGAACACGCAGTACTTCGCAGGGGGCCTTACCATCGTTATCGTCGCCCTCTCGATTATCTGCTTTTCCATCAGGCGGTGGTAGGCATAATGGGCTATGCCCTCCTTGAACCCGTATTTGCGGTCGATCTCGGCGAAGCTGGTGTCGGCGTCCCTGTTCAGCTCCTTCATGACCGCATATTCGCTCATCAGGAGCTGCCCGGGCCCCTTCCTTGTGCTCTCGCGCGTCTTCTTCCAGACAGTGCCCTCTATCAGGCTGAAGAAATCATCGGTGAGGGGGAGGTAACCGGGCGATAGCTCGTGGCAGTAGCCTATGTCCCAGATCGCTGGATATTCCGAAAGGGGCCGTCTGCTCCGCATATCGTATATCATGTCCTCCAGCTTTTCCACTCCCTCGCTGATTATGTAGAGGACAAGGTCGTAGTGTCCCCTACAGGCGAATGCCGCCTGTATCATCGGCTCCTTCGACAGCACCTCCCTCAACCTTGCGTTGTCCGGCCTGCCCCTCTTGAACCTCACCGTCGCGATGTACCTCTCGAAACCGAAGGCGCTCGATTTTATCTCTATCGTGGTCCTTATCTTGTACCTTTCCTTCAGCCGCCTCATCCTGTACGCTATCGCGCCCTTACTTATCTTTGTCCTCTTCTCCATCTCTGCCAGCGACTCTCTGCTGTTGGCGCTCATCTCCTCCAGTATGGCTCTATCCTCCTTGCCCACATACGCGTCCGCTTCCGTTCCCGTGACCCTGCCTCCAGCCCCTGATCCTCTTCCAAGCCTTCTGGATGCCGCTGAGAAGCCGCCATCCAACCCTATCCTGCCAAGGTACAGGTAGCTCCTCTTCCTGGCCCCGGTCTCCTTGTCCACGCCGTCCTCATACTCGTAGGCGTAATAGCCTCCGCGTATCCTCTTCAGCGTCACGCTCCTGGCGCTGCCCTTCCTTATGTGCGAAAGCGCCTCTGCAACCTCTTTTGGAAGCTCCACGCTAATATTTTGTCATGTATAATATTTATAACTATCTAACGAAATTATGCATTATCCACAAGATTTTCCTTCGAATAAAGTGGTTAAACACCAAATTTATCCATAAAAAATTAAAAATGCGCCAAATATTCCCGGAAATGCGTTTGTATATTGGCGTTTATCGGAGGAACCATATATATACATGTTATGCTAAAACATTTCCATAGGAAGAACGAAGCGGGAAGGTTTATTGACATCTTAGGTGCTTGCCTTTGTGCAATCATCTATGTGCCATCACCCATCCATCTACCAAAAAGAATCTGTCTCTCATGATTCTTACCTCCGCGACGTTCTTCCTCTCTTTCTATTTAACAATTGAGCGGGAAATCCCACCTCATTTATGGGCTGGATGAGAGCGAACCGCAGATAAGCATATAAAGAGAAATCGAGATAAAACTAAAGGGGATGTAATGGAATTGGCAAGAGCCTACAAATTCAGAATCCATCCCGATGCCACAAGGCAGGAGGACCGCACCGATCGCATACCTGCCGGGTGCCTGGATCGCCGCCAAGATGGGTGCATAGTCATGCTGAGCTGGTTGGTTCAATGGGTATAAACGAGCAAAAGTGCGATGCATGTGGCGCGGATCTGGACGCGGACAACTGCTATTACGTGTACCTTGGCAGGCTGCAGCAGGGGCCTATGAGCGCCAAGGGCAACACCGAGTACAACCTCTGCGGCAACTGCTACAACCAGATAAAGGCGGAGGTCATTGTCTCGGTGCAGAGGCGCAAGAACCAGCGCTAGCGCCAACGGGTGCGTAAGGCTAATAAGGGTTCCCAGCCATTTGTTTCAAGTGGATGCATGAAGAGGACCGGCGGTGGCTCGGCTGAGCGCAAGGTGAACGCGGTGGCGGCGAGAGTGCTGCTCGACGTTAAGCCGACAAGGGAGGAATCAGAGCTGCTCGCGGGCAGGATAAACACAGTGGTTTCAAGGCTTAAGCTCATAGTGCCGCGCGACGTCGAGGTCGTCGTGACCGGCTCGTCCGCGCGGGACACCAACATGCGGGGCGATTCCGACGTCGACATATTCATGCTTTTCAAGAGATCCGTCAGCAAGGCCGAGATGGAGTCGAGGGCGCTCTCCTATACGAAGCGCCTGGTGAGGGGGCACAGGGGCGAATCCTACGAGACAAAGTACGCGGAGCACCCTTACGCACGGCTTCTGCTCTCTAACCTCAACCTCAGGGTGGACCTCGTCCCCGCCTACAAGATAACCGATGCTAGGGAGAGGGCCACGTCGGTGGACCGCACGCAGCTTCACACGCTGTTCATAAGCTCTAGGCTGAGCGGGGCGCAGAGGGACGAGGTGCGGGTGCTCAAGGCGTTCATGAGGGCGCACAACGTCTACGGCGCCGAGGCGAGGACAGAGGGCTTCTCCGGCTACCTCGCCGAGCTGTTCATCCACCACTTCGGCTCGTTCTACAATGTCCTGTCGACGATGGCGGAGCAGCGGATGCCGCTGGTCATAGACCCGGCTGGCCATCTAGGGCCGGACGATGCGGCGTCGGCTCCGGAACGGTTCGGGAGGGAGCTCGTTGTCATAGACCCGACCGACCCGGGCAGGAACGTGGCGGCGAATGTGTCCAGGAAGTCGCTGGCGAGGCTCGTGCTAAGCGCCAGGGCGTTCCTGAAGAGCCCATCGAAGGCGAGCTTCTACGGCGCAGGGCACTCGGAGGAGAGGGCGGCGGCCGCACTCTCAGCCCTCAGGAAACGGCTCGGACTTGGCATATATGCGATTCGTTTTGTGCTGCCCGACATATCGGAGGAGATAACCTGGCAGCAGCTGGCGCGATTCAGGGCCAGGTGCGTCGGTGAGCTGGAAAAGCGCGGATTCGCTGTAACGCTTTCGCTGCAGGAGATAGAGGGCAGGGAGGGGTTGATAGGCATAATCCTGAATGAGATAAAAATAGGCCATTCGGTGCTCAGAGGCCCGAGCAGCTTCATGGGCCGCGCCGCCGACGAGTTTGCCAGGGCGCACAGCGGGGCGGCCTTCATCTTCCTCTTGGAGGATAGGCTGTACGCTGTCGAGCAATCCACCGAGCGAGACCCTGGCGAGGTCCTCAGGGCGCTCTCGAACAGCAGGCGCGCGCTGCCCACGTACCTGAAAAGGCCGACAATCTACCACAACACGATCCCTGAAAGCCGTGCGAAGCTGCTCTATCGCGCCTACTGCAGGGAAACATCCATATAGCGCCGATACAGATAATAGGCTTCAGCAACAATTGATTTTGGCGAGCAAATGCCTGACGACACAAAGAGAGCGGCGAGAATAGAGAAAGACATAGCGATGTTCTATGCCAATCTCGCCAAGATGGGGCGGATAGAGGGGGAGGCGAATGCGGCCAAGGTCGTCGAGCTGTCGGAGATGTACGCGAGGGACGCGGAGAGCTACCTCAAGAAGGGCGATCTTTTCACGTCGTTCTCGTGCATAAGCTACGCGCACGGGCTTCTCGATGCGATAATAAAGCTGTCTGGTGGTGGGTA
Organism: Microcaldota archaeon; assembly: GCA_021792295.1. GTDB lineage: Archaea > Micrarchaeota > Micrarchaeia > Micrarchaeales > Micrarchaeaceae > JAJYUY01. The sequence goes on from JAJYUY010000002.1 coordinate 14,028, forward strand.
TGTACGTTGAGGGCGCCGCAAGGATAGGCTATGCCGCCGGCGCCTTCCTCAACCCGAAGGGGAGGGCATCGCGCGACATAAGCGTGGCCTACCTCAGGGCGCGCCAAAGGGACGGCGCAAGCCTCCTCGATGCAACCGCGGCGACAGGTATAAGGGCGATAAGGTACTGGAAGGAATGCGGCATAAGGGACGCGACCGCGATAGAGATAAACAGGGAGGCGTTCTCCTCCCTGAAGAGGAACATAAAGGCAAACCGCACCGGCGTAAGGCCCCTGAACCAGAGCATACAGGAGTTCGCCAACACGTCGGGGGAGCGCTTCGACTTCATCGACCTCGACCCCTTCGGCGGGGTGAGCCCTTACATATATGACCTAATGAAGCTCTCGAAGCATGGGACAGAGCTCATGGTGACCGCAACGGACACGGCCGTGCTGTGCGGGGCGGACAGGGACGCGTGCATACGATTATACGACTCGAAGCCTGTCCACAACGAGCTCTCGCACGAGGGCGCGATAAGGGTGCTCATAGGCTACATCGCGAGGGTGGCCGCACAATTCAACATGGGCGTCGAGCCAATGCTATCGTTCTCACACATGCACTACATGCGCGTTTTCATCCGGCTCAGCCACGGCTCGAGCAGCGTCAAGGGTTCGCTCTCGCAGCTCGGCTACCTCGGATACTGCCAGGGCTGCGGGAGCAGGGTCATCGAGCCCGGTCAAATACCTAGGCGCCATAGGTGCGGCACATGCAGGCGCGAGATGGGCGCGTATGGGAAGATGTGGCTCGGCAGGATAAAGGAGCAGAGGTGTGCCGAGTCTGTAGCCGGTGCACTCTCCGGGGCGGGCGATGCGGAGGCGCTCGCCAGGCTCATCGCATCGGAGCTGGACCTCCCGTTCTACTATCACATACCTACAATGACGAGGATGCTCGGGGTTGGTGCAGTCAGCCCTGCGTCCGTGTCCGCGCTCCTGGAGCGCTCGGGCCACCGCACCTCATATACCCATATGCTGCGGTCGTCGATAAGGAGCGATGCGGACGCAAAGGCGGTGAGGACGTGCATAAGGCGCATATCCCGTTCCCGCAACGGAATAACCGAAGCATTGTTCCGCTAATCCGAAAGACGGGAAAGTAATAAATACACCCCCATCATAATATAAATGGGTAATTGGGTGCGGGTGATGAGGACAACACCTAGGGAGACGATAGAAGCGGCGCAGCGCAGCGAGCTTAGGCCGAGGGAGAGGCAGGCGGGACGCCATCCGCGCGCAGAATTCAGGGTATGCATGTCATGCATGCGCGCCCTGCGCCCAGGAGACGCGAAGGTGATGCTCTCAACTCGAGAGGTCAGCTGCTATGGCCTGGCAGCGCAGTCCGCCACAGGCGGGCTGGTGTGCGCGAGCTGCTTCAGGGAGATGGGGGCTTCTAATCCGCCGTATGCGCTTGCCGAGCCTGTCCTGAACAGATAGCCAAATCCTGGTCCGCGCGGTGTTTTGCAGACGACAACATGGAAAAGTATATATATATGGACAGGGTAAGGTATCTCCAGTGCAAGGTGCGTGTATATTTATTTAGCAATGCAAGAAGTATTCGTATGCAGGGATGGCGGAGCTCGGTCAAACGCGGCGGACTCAAGATCCGTTGACTTAGGTCTACGGGAGTTCAAAAGCAATGAACAAATCTCCCTCCCTGCATATTCTGGTTAATCCTAAAGGTAAGGTGAAATATTAATGACAAAAGCTAGGCAACGAAAAGCGCATCCAAAGGCCAAGAGGGCGGCAAGGCCAAGGTTCAGGGACTCCAAGATGTTCGACATACCTACGTATGCGCAGGCGGAGGAGTTCACGAGCTCTGCGGCGTGCGCGCTGATGGCGCTCAAGTACCTGAACAAGAACCTCAAGATAAAGAAGGAGATGGAGTTCCAGATATGGCAGGAGGCGGTGCAGGGCAGCGTCTGGCATGGCTCGAGGTACGGCATAGCGTACGCGCTCGCGAAGAGAGGCGCGAAGGCGCAGATACTCAGCAACATCAAGGACGAGGGGTACGAGAAGAGGCTCGCGGTTTACGAGGGCGTGAACCTCGAGACGCTCAGCTCATCGTTCAATGAGATAAAGGGCAAGGCGAAGTCGCTGAAGATCAAGGAGGAATACGGCGTCACCACCATAAACACCATAAAGGGCCACCTCAACAGCGGCCGCATACCGATAGTGCTGGTCAACGCCAGCATGCTGAACCCATACATGGAGGCGGGTCCGCACTGGGTCGTCGTCAAGGGCTACGACAAGGACACCTTCTACGTCAACGACCCCTATTCCGACAGCACGATAGCGATGGAGCCGAACGTATTCAAGAGCGCGCTCGGCTTCGAGAACGAGTACCACACCATCAGCGTCAGCACCAGGAAGTAGTGGCGCAGCTGTGCGGCCGCCGGACCGCGGGTGGCGATGAACAATGGACGGCCCCGCCATGTATTTAAATTAGCCATCCCAATAGGATCCCATGGACACGGATTCCAAAATCGCCGTCATCAAGGGCTTCGCCGAGGAGATAGTGACCGAGCCCGAGCTCCGGGAGCTTTTTGATTCGAAGAGGAATCCGGTGGCATATGACGGTTTTGAGCCATCCGGCCAGATGCACATAGCGCAGGGGCTCATGCGTGCAATAACCATCAACAAGATGACATCCATCGGCATACACTTCAAGTTCTGGGTGGCCGACTGGTTCGGGATGCTGAACAACAAATACGATGGGGATCTGGATAAAATACGTACAGTCGGACGCTATTTTGTTGAGGTGTGGAAGGCGTGCGGGATGGACCTCGGAAACGTCGAGTTCATCTGGGCATCCGACTTCATAATGGAGCACGAGAAATACTGGGAGACGGTGCTGAAGCTATCGATGAACGCGAGCGTGCAGAGGGTCCTTAGGTGCGGCCAGATAATGGGACGAAGCGAGAGCGCGAGCAACCCGAGCGCGCAGATCCTTTATCCGCTTATGCAGGCGGCGGACATGGTGCACCTCGAAGTCGACATAGCGCAGCTAGGCCTCGACCAAAGGAAGGTAAACATGCTGGCCAGGGAGATATTCCCTAAGATTGGGATTAAGCCGCCGATAGCGGTGCACACCCCGATGATGCTCGGGCTCAAGTACATAAAGAGTGATCTTGTAGGGGTAGACCGCAAGGTGGCAATGAAGATGTCAAAATCGAAGCCGGAAACCGCGGTCTTCATGACAGACACGGCCGATCAGATAAACGACAAGTTGAGGTCCGCATACTGCCCCGAGGGTGTGGAGCAGGACAATCCAGTGATGGAGTATGCGCGCATGATAGTGTTCGAGAAGTTCGACCGTATGCTGATAGAGCGCCCAGCGAAGTTCGGCGGTGACATCGAAGTCGGCAGCTATGGCGAGCTTAGGGCGCTTTACACTTCGAAGAAGATCCACCCTGCCGATCTGAAGAATTCGGTGGCCGGATACGTGAACCGGCTCATCGCGCCCGTCCGCGAGCATTTCGAGAAAAACGCGCACGCGCGAGAGCTCTACGAGACCGTGAAGGGCTACAGGATAACCAGATAGCGGGCACGCGGCCAGCGCCCACACAGCAAATAGCATATGTTTTTATACCGCAACTGAGATCTCCAAGTGGCGTGGAACGATATAGAGCAACTTAGACGCAGAACCGAGTGATGACTTTGGCGCAGGAAAACGGCATAATAAAGAAGATCGTGTTCAGGCTTGCGAGAAGGTACATAGCAGGCCCGACCACCGAATCGATGCTCAGGGCGGTGAGGGTGCTCAACGACAGGGGCATACGGACGACGGTCACGCTATTGAACAACAACGTCACCGATGTGGAGAAGGCGCGGTACAACACCAACGCCTACATGCAGGCAATCCGCCAGATATCCAGGCTCGGCCTGAACTGCGCAATCTCAATAAGGCCGACCCAGCTGGGTTATGGGACGCCGGGAGAGGCTTTCGCGAAGAACATGGAGGCGCTCTCCGCGCTCGCGAAGTCGAGCGCGGTCGGGCTATGGATAGAGAAGGAGCCATCTGTGGGCTGGAGAGACACCGTCAGGATATACAGGAGCACAAGGAGCCACTACAGCGGCACAGGAATCGAGTTCGCCGTTGCCGACGCAGGAGCCGAAAGTTGGGGTGGCGCATTCAAGAGGGAGGACAGGGTGAAGGTGCGATACGGAAAGCTCGACCCCAACTCGGTGGGGGCAGGCGATGAAAGAGCCGCCGGGTCCGCGATCCCGAGCACGAAGGCGCGCCTTACGATAGCGCTTCACGACATAAAGAACCTGAACAGGATGGTGAGGAAGAAAAGGGCATACAAAAGGGATTTAGCGTTTGAGATACCATTAGGCTACAACACTAGCAAGGTTTACAGGGCAGTCAAGGGCAAGGCGGACCTTAGCGTCTACGTGCCGTATGGGAGGGACTGGCCCCCCTACGTCATAAACAGGATCGCTGAGGGGCGCATAAGGCGCCTTGCGATGAGGATCCTTGACGTGTCCAACAAATCCGGCGAAAAGAATGGCGGAAAAGCGTAAGAGGGGCGCAAGGCGCATCTCGTTGGTCACTGGCGCTACAAGCGTGATAGGGAGGGCGGTTGTGCGCAGGCTAATCGAGCGGGGCGACGAGGTGCGCGTCGTAGTGAGGCAGAGGCCCGACGGTGCAGCAACGTGGAAGACGCTCCCTAGCGGCGTGAAGCCCTATGTCGCTGACCTGTCCGAGAGCTCTGAGGAGAATTCAAGGGCGCTCAGGGAGGCGTGCAGGGGGGTAAACACGATCTTCCACTTCGCATCGTCGGCGCAGGGCGGCGGCCGCAGCCTGAACCAATCGATGCAGACCAACGTCGTCGGAACGGAGAACCTCCTGCTCTCCTTCGTGGAGGCCAACCCGGACCCTGAGTCGCGCATGCGCATTATCTTCTCGAGCAGCACCGCCGTCTACGGCTACAGCCGCCGCGGCGAGATCATAACAGAGGAATCGGAGACCAAGCCGAAGACGCCGTACGGGGAGAGCAAGCTGATGGCTGAGCAGGTGATAAAGGCGTTCGCTGCGGCCAACCCCAGAATAGGCTACATCATACTGAGGATAGGCGTCATGTACGGCACAGGCTACCACTACGGGTTCGAGAAGCTGTTCTCGATGCTCAAGGAGGGCAGGATGCGCCAGATAGGCAACGGCGAGAACCATCTCACGATGGTGAACATAGACGACGTTGTCGATGCGGTGATGCTGGCATCTGAATCGAGGGCGGGCAGCAGGGTCTACAACCTGACGGACGGGGTGCAATACACGCAGAAGGGGCTCCTCAAGAAGGCATCGGCCT
>JAJYUY010000002.1:19378-43856 GCA_021792295.1 Microcaldota archaeon
GGCCTTTCTTGGCGTCGAACCCCCCTCGTCGAGGGTCAGCTACCTTCTCGCAAGCCTTGTGAGCAGGAGCAAGGGCTTCGACTCGCCGCAGTTCCTCTTCCTCACGAGCGACAGGATAGTAAGCATAGACAGAGCAAGGAAAGAGCTGAGGTTCTCGCCGAAGAGGAGCCTCGACGTTGAGGGCAAGGCGATGGCGGACGAGTTCCTGAAAAGAAACAAAAGGGTGCATGAGTAAATGACCGTTAAAATAGGCAAGGTGGAGAGGTACATAAACGAGACGCTGGAGTCAAAGGGCGCAATGCTGTTCAGCCTGATTGACCCGATAGACTACAAGTCAGAGGACGGGGCGGTGAAGAGCGCGGCGGAGTCTGTAAAGGGCGGGGCGGACCTGGTGCTTATAGGGGGCAGCATTGGCGTGCAGGGGAGCATACTCGACAATGTAACAAAGCGCATAAGGGACAGCGTTGACGTGCCTGTGGTCATATTCCCTGGCAACATAGGCACCATAACCGTGAATTCGGACGCGCTCTACTTCATGTCACTCCTCAACTCTAGGAACGCATATTGGATAACGCAGGCGCAGATGCTCGCCGCCCCAGTCATAAAAAAATCGGGCGTAGAGCCGCTGCCTGTGGGGTATATCGTGGTGCATCCAGGCGGGACCGTGGGCTGGATCGGCGACGTCAACCTCATACCGCGAGAGAAGCCGCTGCTCGCCTCCTCGCTTGCGATGGCCGGCGAGTTCCTGGGCAACCGCATGATAATAACGGACACGGGCTCCAACCCCCAGCTGCAGAAGTTCGGCCCAGTCCCCAACGAGATGATAAGGGCGGTAAAATCCGCCATAAGCGTCCCCTACGTGGTGGCGGGCGGCATAAGGAGCATCGAACAGATAAGGGATGTCTACTCGAATGGAGCGGACATAGTGCAGGTGGGCACGGTTTTCGAGGCTTCGGCCACCCGCAAGATGGCCACGGCGTTCTCCAATGTCGCAAAGGAGGAGGGAAGGAAGAAGCTCAGGGTGTGAGCATGAAGCGCGAGCTCTATATGGTCGAGCTCCTCCGGCTTTCAAGGGAACTGGACGCGCAGCTATCCGGCTCGTACATAGACCAGTTCTACCAGACCGGCCAGGACAGGTTCAGGGTAAAGGTCAATGCGAAGAAGAGGAGATCGAACCTGAACATGCACCTCCCATACTACATCGCCCTCTCGGATACGGCCGAGGTGTCGGACGAAGCGAGCCCGTTCTCGATGGCCATGCGAAAGAGGATCGACGGGTTCAGGATAAGCGCCGTCGGGCTGCTTGGCGGCGATAGGATCCTGCAGATCGGCATTGAGAAGGCTGAAGCGCGCCTGCACATGATCATAGAGCTGTTCGGGAAGGGCAACATCATACTCACCGACGATCAAATGAGGATACTGCTGGCATACAAGCAGCGCGAGTTCAGCGAGAGGACGATAAAAAACAGGGCAGCATACGCGCCCCCGAAGAGCGCCTCCATGAGCGTCTGGAACAGGGCGGCGCTCTCGATGGCGGTCGATGAGGCGTACGAGAGCGGAGAGGACGGGCTGGCATCGCACGTGGCAAGGAGGGCGGGCATAGGGACGGCGTATGTGATGGATGCGATAGAGAGGACCGGGCTGGGCCCGAAGACAAAGATGCGGGACGTGCCAAGGGAAAAGATGGTCGAGCTTTACGAGCGCATGCTGGACACGATAAACACGGCCAAGGGCGACGCGCCAGCGATCCTGTATTTGCGCGACGGCAAGCCACTCGACTTCTCGCTTCGTCCGATGATGCGATACGAGGGCGCGGAGTCGAAGGCGTGCGCCACGATTAACGAGGCAATCTGCGCGTTTTACTCCTCATTCGACCCAAGTGCAGGACTGGGGGAGAAGAACGCGGAGGTGGAGCGCATAACCGCCAGCATGAGGAAGCAGCAAGAGGCGGTCCTCGCGCTCGAGGCAGAGGCCGCGCAGGCGCGCAAGGCAGGCGATTGGATAAGCGCGAGGGCCGACCTGATAAACCATGCGATAGGCATAGCAAGGGACAAGTCCTCCGAAGCGAAGGCCATAAGCGCAGCGGTGGGGCTGGAGGTAATGGCAATAGACAGAAAGAGGAGAACGATTAAGGTAAATGCAACTGGATAGGGGGCGAAGAGATGAGGGTAATATTTCTGGGAACATCGGGTTCAACCCCGACAAAGGCGAGGGGTCTTCCGGCTGTTGCGATAGAGTACCATAAGGACGTTCTGCTGTTCGACTGCGGTGAGGGCACCCAGCGCCAGATCATGACCTATGGCGTCAACATGTCGAAGATAAGGGCGATATTCCTGACGCATGTGCACGGCGACCACATAATAGGCATAGCGGGTCTGGTCAGGACGCTCGCGCTGAACAAGCGGACCGAGCCGCTTCTTATATACATACCGGAAGGCTACGCGGATTCGGTAAGGCATCTCCTCGAATTCGACAGGGCGCTGATCCCATACAAGATAGAGATAAGGCAACTGAAGGGCGGCACGGTATACAAGGGCGAGGGCTACGCTGTGAGGGGCTTCCCTGTGGCGCACACCGTCAAGACATACGCACTGGTCTTTGCGGAAGACGATACCCTGCACTTCATAAGGGACAAGGCGGAAAAGCTCGGCATAAGGGGCGAGATGTTCTCGAAGCTCTCGAAGAGCGGGAGCATAACGCTCAATGGAAGGAAGGTGAGCCTTGGCTCTGTCACCACAAGGAAAAGCGGCACCAAGATCGTTTATGCGACCGACACGAAGCCATCGAAGGCGACAGAGACGAATGCGAGGGGCGCGGACCTGCTGATACACGAGGCGACGTACGCCGAGAGGTACGTGAAGCTGGCCAAGGAGCGCGGCCATGCGACAGCGATCCAGTGCGCGAAGCTCGCGAAGGCGGCAAAGGTTAATAGGCTTGTGCTCACCCATATAAGTGCGAGGTACAAGAACACGGATGAGCTTGTGAGCGAGGCTCGGACTGTTTTCAGGAACACCGATGCCGCGTACGACGGAATGAATATCGATCTGTGAAGAGGGCCCGTAGTCGAGTGGTAAGACGTCACGTTGACAACGTGAAGACCTGGAGTTCAATTCTCCACGGGCCCATCCCTGTTTCGGGGTTATATATAGAAGCCTCAAATATCCTCTTCTCTAGCATAGTTTAAGCATGGAGAGGGGGCTGACTTGAATGGAAAACTCCAGATTCGGTCTACAACGATCCAAAGTATTTTAACAAGAGTGCACGATATATTACACGTAGAAAGCGGACAAAAATACTGATAAAGAAACAAACATAAACTGTGTTACTCTCTACATCTAACTGGAAGGCACGCTTATATCATGCTTTACTGCATTGTATGATGGTATGGCGATATAAGGTGCTTAAATTGTTTGTATCTTGTACGAGCATAGATTCTGAAAATGGTGGTAATTGCTGACCCTCTCTAACCTCTATTTAAGCATGATTTTCGGGGGTCTGTCCATGCTCTCATACGGTATAATAGACTACATGGGTGCGGTTCTCGCGAGAAAGGAGAGCACAGTAAGGATAACGCTTTGGTACTTTATAATTAGCAGCATAATAATGGCTGTTATCGGGCTGCTTTTCATAAAGGCCCCGAGCATTCCCCTGATTTATCTGCCGGTGTTTGCAGTATTGTCCGCGCTAAGTGTCTTTGCTTTGATCTCATTCCTAAAGGGGCTTAGGGTGGGCAATATATCTGTCGTTTCACCCATAGCCAGCGCATACCCGATAATCATAGTATTAACAGGGGTGTTTCTACTCAAAGAGACGGTAACGCTCCTGTTGGGAAGCGGCATTGTGCTGATAATACTAGGGACAGTGCTTACATCCTTTAAGATAAATGACATGAAAAGATTAAAGATCGGAAAGATGCTGCCTGGGGTGAAATACGCGATTATGACGCTATTGGGCTGGGGTGTATTATACGCTGCAGTTGGCGTTATTTCGAAGAGCCTTGGATGGTTTTACCCGGTATTCATAATCGCAGTGGGAAGCGCAATAATATTGTTCCTGTATTCCGAAGCTGTAAAAATAAAGATATCTTTCCCAAAAAAGATATCTTGGCTGCTGCTCATTTACATAGCTATCGGCATTGCTGCTTTCCTGTTCTATAGTATAGGCACGGACCATGGCTCGATAGTCGTTGTGGGCCCGATTTCAGGGGCTGCGCCTCTTGTTACGGTAATCTTGGCAGTGGGACTGGCACGAGAACGGATAAACGCAAACCAGGCAATCGGCATAGCCTTCATAATCATTGGTATAATCGTACTCGCGCTCTAATTTACCTCTGTGCTATTAGCATATCGAGAAGCGTATGGTAAGGATTTGCACAGGGCTTGTTTACGGCGAAAAAAGCGATATGCGTGATATGCGTGCTTTGCATTTCCCACATCTGCCCGGCCTCAACCCAAACCCTGTTCTTTCGATCAACTTTAAACTTGTCACCGAAACGAGGCTGAGCGCCTAAGTTACCGTATCATAACGCATAGGTGGTGAACAAGCAATAGCTTATAATAGCTGATGAACAAGAGATATTACCCGCTAAGGTCTCAGTTTAATGCTGGCGTTAGGATGAAGGGCCCAAACATATCGATAATAGTTCTGGACACGCTTCGCCTTGATGCTTTCAACGCCCTGCTCGACAGGGAGCCGTCCCTGCTCGAAGGCCTTGGCGCTGTCAGGTTCGAGAACTGCATAGCACCCGCATCGTGGACGCTGCCGTCGCATGCCTCCCTGTTCACGGGGCTATACCCGTCCAGGGCGGGCGCCCACGAGACCAAGACGATAAAATCGCTCGACATCGAAAGGATACGGCTGAGGAAGGGCACGGTAGTGGACGATCTGAGGTCCGCCGGCTACTCCACCTACGGCATCTCCGCAAACCCCTACATACATCCGGTCTACGGCTTCACCGGCTTCGACGAGTTCGTCTCTGAATCCTATTTCACAGACGTGCTCGGCAGCGTAGTCGAGGTATCGGAAAGGCTGAAGCCGAAGGTCGCCAAATACAGGAACATACACGGCAACGACATAGTCAAGCTATCAAAGGCGATAATGAGGGAGGACCCCGGCCTTTTCATGGAGCTTGCCGCAAGCGCGGCAACGCTCACCCCGAAGGCGGCACTTAGCAAGATGCGCGCGAAGCTCATAGAGGGATGGCCGATCGAAAAGGGGGGACGCAACATAATAAACAAGGTGGCCGACATGAGGCTCGCCGAGCCCTTCTTCCTCTTCGCGAACTTCATGGAGGCGCACGACCCGTACATCGGAGGCAAGGGGATGGACATGAACTGGGCCACCCCATTCCTCAAGGAGCAGCCGCCGGCATCGCTGGTCAGCAAATGGCAATCCCTCTACCGGAACGCATCACGGCGCGCATTGAGGTACGGGACCGAACTCGCAAGGGACCTGATAGGCCGGTTCGGCGAAGACCAGATAATAATGCTCACCTCGGATCACGGGCAGGCTTTCAATGAGCACGGTTTCATAGGCCACGGTACGGTGCTGTTCGACGAGGTCGTGAGGGTTCCGTTGGTCGTGATTGCGCCTAAGCGCATGACCAGAAACGCGGGCAGGGCGGGCTACCAGTCCCTCGCGAATGTGAGAAGGTTCGTAAACGCTGCCGCGAGCGGCGAGGCCGACGCGCTCTCAAAGCTCTCGAGCAAGAGCGTCTATGCAGAAACCTTCAGCATACCAGCCAACATATCCAACTTGAAGGGGCTGGACAGCAGGAAGATAGCGAGGTTCGACAAGTACCAGAAGAGGGTATTCAAATGAGCAAGCCAAGGATCCTGATAATGGACACGGGCTCCAGGTTCAACAAGTTCGGTGGCCAGCAAAGAATCGCGTGGGCTCTCCACAACGGCCTTAGCAAGGATTTCGAGGCGTACTACCTCGGGTACCCCACCAGGCACATCCGCCCCGGCGGCAAGGCGATAATGATCGATTCCGGCACCAAGAGCATAGGGACGGGAGCGAGGCGCAGCAGGGTCTCAGAGAACGCGTTCGTAAGAATCGGTTACAACATAGTGTTCAACAGGTTCATGGTGGGAACGGACAGGCGCAGGATAGCGCGAGAGGTCAGGGAGATAGGCCCCGACATCATAATCTCGAACGCGATATCGGACTTTTCACTGCTCAGATACCTGAGAAGGAATGGCATAAAGTTCAAGGCAGTCTACATAGACCACGGCAGCCTATCGACCAGCGTGGCATCGTATTTCAGCAAGGAGGGCGTGCCCCTGACGTTCGGGACCGGGATAAGTTCCACGAGCCTGTCGGGGGCAAAGCGGAGGTTCTTCGGGTTTTTCGACGTGAACGTTGCGCTGAGCAGGAACCAGGAGAAGGCGATGAGGCGATTTACCGACAAGGCGGTTTGCATACCAAACGGGCTTGACATCGACGCAAAGGTTCCCGAACCCGCAAGATCTGCGGCAAGACGAAGATACGGAATCGGGAAGGGGAACTTCGTCGTGCTCTACGTGGGCAGGCTGTTCGAGCGGCAGAAGAGCGTGAGCACGCTGATAAGCGCGTTCAGGATGCTGGGCGATCCGAGATTCAGGCTGCTCATAGTCGGCGCCGGCCCCTCAAGGGGCGAGTATGCCTCGCTTTCGCGGGGGGACAATAGGATACGCTTCGCTGGAGAGCTCGACAGGGGCGGCACGAGGGCGGCCTATTCCATAGCGGACCTGTTTGTCCTGCCATCCCATTGGGAGGGCTTCCCCCTCACGGTAATAGAGGCGGCATCGTTCTCGCTTCCGCTGATACTCTCGAATGGCGCATACATAGATGACCTGAGGGACGCGACCGATGACAGGATCCCATCGTTCGACGCTGGCGACGCCGAAAAGCTTTCCAAACTTCTTGAGCGCATGTACCGAAGCGAAAGGTCGCGATCGGCCGCATCGAAGCTGTCAAAGGCGATAGCCAAGGAGTTCACCGAGAAGAGGATGCTCGCCAGCTATGCCGTCCTGCTCAAGGGCCTAATCGGGAACCGGGTCGTGCTTAGGGCTGTGGGCCAGCCCGCTACGCGGGGCGAAGGGGCATGGAAAAGGATAAATCTTCAGCCAGGGCAGTTACAAAAGAGTTAGGGATCGAGATGCGAACCAATGCGCCGGCAAGACCTGCGACAAATAATAGAACCACATCGAACGAGGAGGGGCTCCTATCCATAGCAAAGGTGGAGCTTGATGAAGCGGCAAGGATACAGCCCTGCCCTGGATGCAAGCACGACATCGAGCAGCTCTCGAATCTCTTGGGGAGAAGGCTTGCGTCCCTAAGGGGTGGGAGGGCCATGGATGGCGATCCGCTGAAAACCTTGAGGGAACTGGACTATCTCAACGAGCTTACCGACATAGGCATATTCATGGCGGGCATTTTGGATCCGATAGCGAGGCGCAGCCCGATAAAGGTGCCGGAGATTTACGCAAAGGTGCTAAAGGACGACATGCCGGCCAACAGTAAGGTGAGGAAGCACCTCAAGCGCGCCGCCGAAACGATATCGCGCATCGAAAACAGGGGCACCTCTTATGCGGCGGTCTCGGAGATCGTGGAATCGTTCATAAGGGCCACCGACTTCAAGCTGAGCATAGACCCGCTTACATTCTACCTTTTCGACAAGACGATAAGGATAGGCCACAGCACCCATCTTCTGGGGGCGACAAGCAGGGCGATAGTCCTGATCAAGGGAATAGGGAGAAGGCGCAGGCCGCGAAGAACGAGATCAAGAAAGGCTACGGGAAGGAGGTCTATGCCAGGATGCACATACGCATAGGCGATCATTCGAACCAGAGCAGGCATCCCGGGGAGGACGGGATGATCGGCATGGACTACGACTCCGGCATCGAGTTCGGCGTGGGTGTATACCCCACAAGGGACAGGCAATTGCCGGAGCAGAAGAAGATGCTGGAAAACATAACCAAGGCGTAAGTCCTGCTGCGGCGGATGGGGAGCCGCTCAGCAAGGACAGGAGTGAGCTCGAATCCCACAGAATCGCCGGTTTCCGGGCTGTATGCCCCAAGCTGCCGTCCTGCCCCGACTGCCTCTCTCCCCATCAAGCCCAGCGAGCCGATTCCGTATCCTTTCCACTCCAACTATAAGGCCCTGACCTTAAAACCGCCCCCGTCAGACAGGGTGATCGCGGCTCTTGCTATTATGCCCTTCGAATGGAGCTCTTTCAGCCTTGATGCTATGGAATGGAACTCCTTATCCGTCAATATCGGGCTGACATCGTCAATCAGCACTATGCGCCCTTTGCCCTTTAGCCCCGTCAACTTGTCCGAGATATATGCATGCGCCCTCCCGCGATAGGTCATGTACGCATACTTTTTCGAATTTAAATCATGGAGAGAGCTGTGGTTTATTCTTATGGGTTTGGCTCTACCTTTAACGTTAGAAGCAAGTCGATCAAGTAACAGCGTCTTTCCCGTTGCGTTCCGCCCCGATATTACGGCAAGATCAGGTACCTCGCTTAAGTCATAATCGAGCCCTTTCGGCCTGTCTCCCTTGCCCATCAAACCGCTCTTTCGGTACATGGCCTGTATTAACCTGGCGGCATTCGATGCGCCTCCCGCCCCGCATGAACGGCCTACTTGGCCCATATGAGCATCTCGTTCAGCCCCCTGACAAAGTGGTTGAGGCTGCTGCGCGCCTTGATTGCCCTCAGCGCTAGCCTGCGCCTCTCCCGTTCGAGCTGGCCTATCACCTCTGGCCTCTCGCTGTTGCGCTGGGCGGCCTCCAGCTCCCCTTCCTTGTTCCTGTATATCGTGTACGCCCGCCTCGCCTGGCGCGCCCTCCAGCCGACCTCGCGGTCGAGTATCGGCGTATGTATCGCGGCCATCCACTCATCCCTGTCCATCCAACCACGTGAGGATTTCGAAGGCAAGGTTAATACGCGCTTCGCGGGGTGTTGGGTAGTCGGCTGGTCAACGTGCGGATTGGGGCATATAAAGGTATCGTGCTGTTCCTGATGATGGCAGCCGGATAGAAGGAGGGACATCCTGCCAATGCGCACGCTGCTGTGCATGTTTCGATTTTTGGAGCGCTCGGATATTCAATCGATAACAGGGGCGTGCTGACCGTCATGCGCCCCGCATTTATCATATTCCATGCCCATGATATTCTTTATCGTCTTCGCCCTCACACCGCCTACCCCGTCCGCCTTCATCAGCTCCTTCTCACTTGCGAGCGCTATCGCCCTAACACTGCCGAAATGCTTGAGTAGGCTCTTTGCGGTCTCCAGGCCTATGCCGGGTAGGTTCCCGATTACCCTCTCCATGAATTGCTCATCGGTGAATGCGCGCCCCCTGCCCTTGACCGAGGGCGGCCTTGCCGTCCCCTCACTCTCGTGCTTCGCCATGTAGAATACGAGATCGGCGGTCTCCTCGCGGCCCGATGTCGTCAGGAATACCATCCCGAAGTCTATGTATAGGGAGGCAATGGCGCCGTTTATCACGTTGCGCCTCATGCGGAACGACTCCCCGTCGCCCTCGACAATTATTATCGGGTATTCGTACGCCTCCTTGAGCCGCTTCGCCTGCTCGAATATGCGCCCGTCGATTATGGAGCTCTCGAAGTCGTGGATCGTCTTTCGCTCTATGCAGACCCTGTCCGATACTATGTAATCGCCGACCGGCAGCGCCGCCATGGAAACCTTCAGCCCCTTCGACTCCATCAGGCCTATGAGCCGCCTGTCCTCCCTGCTGTCCGCTATTATCCCCTGCAGAAAATCAGCCCGATTGCGCGAATGTTATGTTCTGCATGTAGGGCGCGTAGTTCTTGTACTGGTTTATAAAGAAGAGGGTGCTGCCGCGGGGGCCCGACACAAGGCTCGTGTTGATGCTGTAGCGCCTCAGCTGCGGCCCTATGCTCACGTTGCCCAGGATCGTGTAGTTCCTCTGCGAGGTCGGCTCTGCAATGTAGAGCCTCTGCCCTACCTGTGACATCGCGTCAAATGAGATGGTGGTGTTGATGAATCTGGCGCCCTGCGAGTAGGCCTCCTGCAGGGTCGCGCTCCTGTTGGCGTAAGGCGCGAACACGCTTATCGCGCCGGGATGGGCGGGCGACCACATTGTAATGTAGCTGCCGTTGACGAACTGGATGCTCTCATTCCACTGGCTGAGCACCGGGTATGCGACGTAGCTCCTGTACAGGGTCTTGTTTATCGCAGATGCGGTGCTGAACGCCAGCGTCGTGTTGTCGTCATAGACCGGCGCGCCGAAGAGCCCGTAGAGGTAGCTGCCGATCAGGTTGAGCTGCGTGTTGTTGTATGCATCCTTCTGTAATATCACGAACGCGGTGTTGTAGTTGTACAGGGTGAGCAGCGTCTGGTTGGTGTAGTTCTCGAGCACGGGGGAGCTGTATGCCATCTTCCCGTATGTCAGCACTCCGTAGTCCTGGACCACAAGGGGTATATCGTAGAGCGAGAGGGTCTGCGTTAGGTTCGCGCCCCTCAGGTAGCCTCCCACGAGCGGCTTGCGGGTAACCGAGGTGTAATAAGTGTCCGCGCCTATGTACAGGCTCGGGTACGCGCTCGATGATATCGGGAGCGCCGGCAGCTCAAGCACAGAGAAGTTGCCCGTCAGGTTCGCGAGCTGCGGGTAGATGCGGGGCACGCTCACCCTGATCGCCATCTGGCCCACAAGTCCGCCGAGCGGTATTCCCGCAATCTCAAAAAGTATTATCAACGATATCGCAGAGAGGATCGCGATCTGTCTCGCATTGGCGTATACTGGGGCAGGCCCGTCCGCCTTTAGCCTTGCGAGCAGCTCCTTCGTTCCGAACGCGGCCAGAACCGCGACACACATCGTGAATAGGAGCTGGAAGCGCCCGGGCTCCCTGACAACGTTGGCATAGGCTATCGAATGGTAGATCGAATAAAGGCCGGGTATCCCAGTTATCGATGAGCCAACCATCAACGATGGCCCGAGTGCGAGCCACCCCGAGACGACTGCGCCGAATATCCATAGCAGTGTGCTTCCCCTTTTTTTGTATATTCCGTACAGCGCGAGCAGCAGAACGCTGTAGCCTATGTATGCAGTGCTCTCAGCCGGGCCGAATGCGTATATCGAGCTGAGCAGCGCCTTGCTGATCCCAGAGGCGTATGCGAATCCGTTGTAGTAGCTGGGCAGGAAGAACGCGAGAAGGTTGTCGCTCCACATTATGTTGTTCTGCTGCGTATTCAGGAAGTTTGCGCTGCCTAGCCCGGCGCGCGAGATCTCGTTTATTATCGGAAGGTAGTTCCATATCCCAAAAAGGAGCGCGAGAAGAAGCGCAAGAGGTATGGCCATCGCCGCCCACCTGCTCATTATCCTGGCCCTCTTACCCCTAATCGCAATGTAGTATATGATGACGATCGGCAGCATTAGCGCTATGATTATCGTCACCTCTATGTTGGCCGTGAGGGTCGAGAGCGCGAGCGTCAGCGCCATGCCGAGCACGTTCCAGTAGTTGCCCCTTTCCTCTATGACCCTTAGCAGGAAGTAGACGAACAGCGGCGCCCACTCTATGTTTATGAAGTGTATATGCCCGGCCTGGGCTATGTGGAAGGCGCTGAAAGCGAATATCAGCCCGGCAATGAACGCCGCGCGCCTGTCCTTTACAATGTAGTCGGCCAGGATGAACATCCCCAGACCGGAGAACGCGAAGCCGAACAGGAACGCGAGGTTGTAAGCGAACGGAACCCCGAACCCCTGGAAAGGGGCAGAGAGTATCCCAAGAAGCGGGGCTGTGGTCTGGAAGGCGAGGTTGGCGCCGACGGGCCAATACAGCAGCATTGTCGTGAACGGGTTGGCGTGAAGGTTGAATACCGCGTACTTTGTCCACCACAGGAACCAAAGGTTCTGGAAGGAGTCCCCCCCGAATCCGGGGACCACGGAGTTGATGTGGGATGCCACCGGCCAGAACACGATCATCGCGATTATGAGATAGATCAGCGTCGATGCGGCGTGCGGCCTGTATGCCGAGATGCGGCCGGCGATACCGGCGCCATGGGTCGCGCGATGCGCCCTGTCCGGATGCGGATGCGCATGCACCGCTGCGCCCTCCTGCATAGCCTGCCTATGGCTGCTTTGCTCCTCCATATCATCATCAGGAGTTTCCAAAAACAGCTTATTAAAGCTTCTGTCCCTACAATTATCATGATTTGAATGGGGGCGAAACAGAGGAGGGGCTCCATCGACTCGGAGATGGCTAGGTTCGGCAGCCGAACCGCCGGGGTCGCCAGCTCGGTATTGCTTTCGAAGATAATAACGCTGGTGCTCGCTGGGATATCGTTCATAATAGTCTCGAGGATCCTGGGCCCGGCGAACTACGGGCTCTACGTGCTTGCGGCTTCGATCGCGGGCACTCTGGGCGCGATGGGGGGCCTTGGCATAAGCGCCACTTTCCCGAAGTTCATCGCGGAGCGCAGCTCTGGCAAGCGCGATGAGATGGGGGAGCTGGTAACGAGCGGGGTGCTGCTCGTGCTGCTCGCAGGTGTGATCCTCGCCGCGCTCGCGGTGCTGTTGAGCGGCCCGATAGCCCGCTACGTCTTCGGAAGCGCCTCTTACTCCTACCTCGTGGTCCTGGCGGCGCTGATGGTTGTTGCGACGCTCATGCTCGACCTATCCTACTCGATACTCCTTGGGCTGGGCAGGAGGCTGGCCCTTGTGACGATAACCGCAATCCAGGTCGGGGTACAGGCGGCAGTGAGTATAGGCCTTGCGCTTCTGGGCTTTGGCGCGGTCGCCCCGATTGCGGGCGCGACCATGGGGTTCGCAGTCGGCGCGATCGCCAACCTGGCCAGCACCTACAGGAGGGAGCGCCTAAGCTTCGCAATCCCGGGCCGCGCTGCGCTGAAGGGCCTGCTTCTCTTCTCCCTTCCGATAGGGGTTTTCTCGACGGTCAGCGGCGCAGTGACCAACCTGTCCAACATAGTCCTCGGCATCTTCTCCACAAGCGCGATAGTGGGCAACGTCGGGGTCGCGCTAAGGACGGGCGGCATAATAACGATCGCGGTCGATTCGGTAGGCCTCGCGCTGCTGCCGTTGTTCGCCTCGGTGCAGGCGCACCGCAAGGGGCGCAGCTACACGAGCCGGTTCTACAACTACTCAGTATACCTGATGTTCGTGCTGCTGGCGCCGGTGGTGCTTTTCATAGCAATACTCTCGCCCAACATATCCGTCATACTCTTCACCGGCAGCTATGCTGCGGCCCCCCTCTACATCTCGATAGTGGCGCTGGGGCTTCTTTTGACGGTCGTGTCGAACTACACGTACACGCTGCTGGTCAGCAGGAACAAGGTGGTCGAGATAATGAAATACGGGCTCGCCGTTTCGGCGGTACAGATGATTCTCGTACTTCTGCTCGTTCCGATCTTCAAGGGGCTGGCCCTGATAGCGGTCGGCTCGATCGCCGCCCCGTCCATGCTGCTGGCGGCATATCTCTGGAAGGCGAACGGCGCCCTCGGCATAAGGCTCGGCTGGCGCAGGATACTCGGCGTGCTGGCCGTCGCGATGATCAGCGCGCTCTTCATGATCCCGCTGGTGCTGCTTTTCAGCAAGAGCAGCTTCATAATAATAGTGCTCGCCGCGATGGAGCAGCTCGCCATCTATCCCGTGCTTCTCTCGTATTCCGGCGCCGTGAACGCGAAGGACCTTGCGATAATAAAGCGCCTGTCCTCCGGCATACCGATGGTCGGATGGCTTGTCGGAGCGCTATCGGATTACGCGCTGCGCTTCAGCCGACAGTAATGGCACCAACACTCCTCGTCTGGCATGCAAACCCTTTTATATCTGTTGATTATTAATTATAATAACAACAAAAGGTGTCGTTTATTAATAAAATAATCAACATAGACGAACTGCCAGGGGCGTTCTACACCGCGAAGCTGGCGCATGCAAGCCGAGCTAGCCTGCGCGCGACCGACTATGCAATTAACAGGTATGTCAAAGAGGGAAGGATAATCAGGGTAAAGCGGGGCATGTACGCAAGAAGCGCGAACCCCTTCTATATCGCCTCCATGTTATTTGGGGGATATGTCGGCTTCTCTTCCGCGCTTTACCTGCATGGGCTCAAGCCGGAGATAGAGGCGACGGTTACGGTATGCACACAGGGCCATATGGTTGGCACAAGATTCATGGATAAGCTGCTGCTTCCCGTTAACATGTCAGACCAGTTCTACGGCTATAAAATCATTGAGGCGGAGGGCCTTGACATCCCTGTTTCCACATTTCCGAAGATAGTATTCGACATGTTCTTCAGGCCAAAGCATGCAAACTTCTACGATATGTACAACGCGATGAATAACAGGGAGATGAGCCCTGTTGAATGGAAGGCGCTGCTGCACTATGCCAGGGAGGCCAACCTTGCAACGCAGAGGAGGATGGGCTACGGCCTGGAGAACAAGGCGCCGGGATGGTTCACGGCGAAGCTGCTCAATCTTAGCAAGGGTAGGAAGAAGAGCTCATTCTTTCTGGGCCACAGGCCGGACAACTATAATCCAAAATGGGGCATATTCGACGACATAAACATTAGGAGGTGGGAGAATGCCGTATAACATAAACTTCGACCGGCTGGCTATCGCTACCGGGATAGCCACGGACCGGCTAAAGGCCGGCCTAAGCACGTACGATGCGATGGCGAGACTGTTCCCGATGCTGGAGGTTGACGGGCATGAGGTGGCGCTTTACGGGGGCACTGCGCTCAACAAGGTCTACTTCGGCAAGAGGCAGCGCCTCTCATACGACCTTGACATATACTGCTATTCTTACGAGTCTACGCTGAAGAGCCTGAGGGGATACGGCGCTGTGGAGGTGCCATCGCACACCTTCTCGAAGGGGCAGAAGAATTCCCGTTTCATCTTCCAGAACACGCGCCTGGACCTATGGAAGGCCGGGGGAAGGCGTGCGGAAAGGCCGGCAAAGAGGGTGGCGCACGATCTCCTGGAGTATTTCAACGTCCTGGTGCCGCCGGTTGCGGTGCCTACCTACAGCATGGAATACCTCCTCGCGAACAAGACGCTGACGATGGCGGCCAGGGCCGAGGTAAAGGACATATATGACACGTGGATAGGGCTCCAGCTGCCGAGGGACGACTCCAAATACCAGAGGTACATCAGGGCGAACGCGGGGGCGATGGGGATCAAGGACTACGGGTTCTTCATCGATTCGATGATGCACACGGTAAGGAAGAACCCGGGCTACTACAAGGACAAGAGGATAGACGCGCTCCATCAGCCCCCAGTGCTTGCGATGGTAAAGGACATCGCGGCCGCGCTGGACCTTTGAGCAGTATGCGGGGGACGAGATTTGAACTCGTGCAACCACTAATGGTACAGGAGCCTCAGTCCTGCGCATTTGGCCAAGCTCTGCCACCCCCGCAGAAAAACAAAATCAAAGTTTCTTGACTTCCTTCTCCACTTCCTTCAGCTCATCCTTCAGCGCGTCGAGCGCCCTCGAGACGATCTCCAAGGGCTTCATCTGCCCGAACGACTCAACGGTGAAGTTGAAGGCGTTCTCGCCGGCCTCCTCAAACGTCACGAGCCCTGGCTGGAACTTCGAGTGCGTGGCGCCGATCCCCATGACCGCCTTGCCCTCGAGCCTGAGCCTCTGCTCTGCAGCGAGCTTCATTATCGGGATATTCCCGTTCGCCACCCCGACCTCCTTGTCGGCCGATGCGAGCTCCTTAGAGTAGACGGTGACGGGCCCGGTCGCGTCGAGGCTGAAAAGTATCTCGTCCGTCTCCGAGTAGCCCTTCCCTGGCGTCTTTATCGGCACCATGCCGATCCTGTGTGCTATGTACTCGTCGAACATCGCGCTCGAGTTCTCGTAGAAGGTAACCTTGTCTATGGCGAAGCACCGCACGTGGCCCATCGCAGCCCTCCTGAGCGCGTTCGCCTCGCCGTTCCTCGCGTCCTTCAGCGCGAACCTGAGAACGGCATTGTCAACTTCTAACTTCTCTATCTTCATCTATTCACTTCAAGGGCAGGCGGTTGCCTGAAAAGCAGTCATATTTATAGTTTATCAGATATTAAGAATCAAGCCTTTTAAGCCTTATGGTGTTTATTCTGAGCTTCGAAGCGTTGCTTGAGCGGGAGGAGTTCTACGGAACAGAGTTCGGGAAGGCGGCAACGCTGATGACCTACAGGCCCAGGCCCCACATCTCTAGGTCAAGGCTCGACTCATATTCCAACGCGGTTTACATCGAAACGAACGAGTCGGTGCGCCGCGACTACTCCAGATGGCACGGGGAAAGGTATGTTGTGGCAAAGGAGCTCACGTTCGACCTGCTGCTCAGCCTCTATGAGGTAAACACGGCAAGGCTAGCCGCGTTCAGGTACTTCGGGCCGAGGGTCTGGATGAGGGAGGAGCTGGAGCGCGGAATAAAGGCGATCGCCTCGTGGAAGCCGAACATAGAGGCAAGGCTCATAGGCCTGCAGAACAACGAGGACAGGGGAATCCTGAGGAGGGTCATGGAGGCGCTGTCCGGTTCCGGGGTCAGGCTCGTGGAGGTGGATCTTTTCGGCGAGAGCACGCGCCACGTGGCGATAGACACAAAGCTTGGCGCCAGCTACGACGTCTTGCTGGAGGACCGCCACTACAGGGCTGGCGAGCTGACAAACCGGCTCACAATAGAGGACTTCGAGAGGAACCTGGCAGCAAAGCAGAAGAAAGCGGTTTGACGATGATGTCGCTGTAGACCGGACCGTCAGACGTCAGCACGCTGCGTTTGAGCGTCACCCCCTCACACATGAACCCCCCAAAATCGGTATCCGACCTGTCCCTTATGAATTCGCTCACCTTCGCCCCTGCGCCTTCCCCGAACCTGGCTATTGTCACGTGCGGCTTGAAGGCCCTTGTTTCAACTATCCCGAGGCGTGCAAGCCCCTCTGAGAGCCTGCCGCTGATCGCTGCGAGCTCGCTGCCGCCCTCGGCAATCCTGGCGAACAACACCCCATGGCCTCTCCCAAAGCTCCCGGCGCCCCTCATCCTACACTCGAAACCGCAGGAATCGATGCCATGCAATACCGACGATACCCGCCCGACGCGGCTCTCCTGGGTTTCCCCAACGAACGCGAGAGTTATGTGGATGTTCTCGCGCTTTACCAGCGTTACCCCCTCCCCGGCGAGCCCACTCGCCGCATCGAATAGCCTATCCCTTGTCTCTTTTGGAAGATCCACGGCAAAGAAGAGCCGCAAGCAACCACCTGAGCGTTTCTCACAGAGCTATAATATGCTTTATGCCAAAACGTCCACCGGCGGACCTGACGGCCGGCGCGCACAGCCACTCATCAGGACTAGAACAGGCCAGGCACTAGCAGTCGGCTCACGCTCCTCATGTAGCTGCAGTACCCATGGACGTGCTTCGACAACGCCGCCTCCTCCTTTCTTATCCTGTAAATGTACGCAGGGATGAGAATGGCGGCGCCCAGGGCCACAACAATGATGGACTGCGCCGCAATGCACAGCCCCATCATGAAGAGAAGGGCGCCCGTGTATGAGGGGTGCCTGACGTATCGGTAAGGGCCGCTTGTCACGGTTCTATGGCCGACCACTATGCGCACCGTCGGTGCCCAGAACCTTCCCAGCGCGCTCATCGCCCATTGCCTGAGAGCGATTCCGGCAATCATCATCCCTGTCCCGATATAGAAGAGCAGGGCAGGCAGCCCGCCCCCGCCTAGCACGATAAACGCACCGGCCAGCATGAAGGTGACGTTGTCCGCAACCACAATCGCCCAGGCCGAGCTCCTGTCCATCCTACGCACCACCCTCCCCCTCTGCCTTATGAGCGGCACAAGTATGGATCTCGGCATGTCCAACCCGACCATCGCGAGCCACGATGCGAACACAAGCAAGTACGCCAGGACGGTCTGCATGCGGGCACCCTAATGGTTATTTAGCCTTTCAGATTATATAAATGCGTTGGTGCTAGTGGACTTTTCCGATACCACCGTCGTGGTACCCGCAAAGAACGAGCCGGCTGTGCGCAAGGTCGTCGATGGGGTGCTCTCCGCGCTGCCCATGTGCAGGGTTCTTGTAATGTACAGGGACTACGATCGCGATCCCTTATTCAGAAACAGCAGGGTGCGCATGGTCCATGCGGTGAACGGGAAGGGCATGCTAGTCCAGCAGGTGCAGCGGCGCCATCTGGTAAAGACGCCGATAATGTGCCTGATAGACGCCGACTCGACCTATGAACCCAGGGACCTCAGGGCGCTGGTGCGGATGGTGCGCAACGGCCACGACATGGCGCTGGGGAACAGGTTCGCAAAGCGCATAAGTGCCGCAGCCATGCCCCCTAGGATACAGTTCGGGAACAAGGTCATAACCAAGGTGGCAAACCTTCTCTACGGCCTAAGCCTCCACGACTCGCAGACCGGCATAAGGGCGATCAGGACATCGGCTTTCGAGTCGCTCGATCTTCACGAGCCTAGGTTTGGCATAGAGTCGGAGATGAACATAAAGATGGCGCGGCGGGGCTTCAGGATCGGCGAGGCGCCGGCCAGCTATTACCCCAGGGTCGGCGAGTCGAAGCAGACGAAGGGCATAGACTCTGTCGAGCACATACTCATAGAGCTCAAGTTCCTTGGCTACTCCCCAAAAGATAAACACAAAAGTAGGAAAGCTTTTTAGGGTCAGCACAGCCAAATTATTGATACCGATGCCCGACCGATATATTGTTGTCCTAGGCTCGCTTCTGAGCGGGATAGGGAAGGGGATCGTCTCGTCTTCGATAACGAAGACGCTCTCCTTCTACGGCCTCAACGTCATGCCCCTAAAGTTCGACGGGTACCTGAATTATGACTGCGGCACTATGAACCCGCTCAAGCACGGCGAGGTATTTGTTCTCGATGACAAGAGCGAGGTGGACATGGACTTCGGCACCTACGAGCGCTTCCTCAACAAGAGCCTGAACAGCTCCTTCTCCCTGACCGGCGGAAAGCTCTTCAGCGAGATAGTGGCGAGGGAGCGCAGGGGCGAGTTCCTCGGGAGCGACGTGCAGATAATCCCCCACCTCACCGACATGATCGTCAGGAAGCTGGTCGAGGTCAGGAGAGCCAACGATCTCGATGCGCTGCTCATAGAGGTCGGCGGGACCGTAGGGGACATAGAGAACAGCTACTTCATAGAGGCGATGAGGGAGCTCGCGATGAAGAACAGGGTCGTGTTCGTCGCGGTGACATACGTGCCTGAGCTGGGCGTTGTCGGGGAGCAGAAGACAAAACCGACGCAGCTGGGCCTAAGGTCGCTCATGCAGCTGGGCATACAGCCCGACTTCATTGTCACAAGGTCCGAGAAAAAACTCGACAGCAAAGCGCGCGAGAAGATCGCGCTCTTCGGGAACCTCGGCCCCGACCGCATAATCGACAACCACGACCTTGACAATATCTATTCCGCGCCGCTCGAATTCGTGAGGATGGGCTTTGGCGACAAGCTCATTTCAGAACTCGGGATCGAAGCCAGGACGCCCGACCAGAAGATGATAGACAACTGGAGGCGCAGCATAATAGAGATAGGCAACGGTAACGGCAAGAGGAAGGTCAAGATAATAGTTGTTGGGAAGTATGTCAAGCTGCACGACGCATACGTCAGCGTTAAGGAGGCGCTGCACCACGCATCGATCGCGAACGGGGTGCACCCCGAGATAGAATGGCTGGACTCTGAGGAGCTCGAGGGGATCGACGCGGCCGAGATCGCAAAGAGGCTGGCCGGCAGCCACGGCATACTCGTGCCCGGTGGGTTCGGGAACAGGGGTATAGAGGGCATGATAAGCGCGATAAAATACGCGAGGGAGCGCAATGTTCCTTACCTCGGCATATGCCTCGGTATGCAGCTCATGGCGATAGAGTTCGCCAGGAACGTGGCAGGCCTGAAGGACGCGCACTCCTCGGAGTTTGCCCCGAACACCGCCAACAAGGTGATCCACATAATGGAGGAGCAGAAGGGCATAAGCGACAAGGGCGGCACCATGCGCCTCGGCGCGTGGCCCGCGCTGCTGAAAAGCGGAACCCGCATACGTTCCGCATACGGCGCCGAGCGCATAAGCGAGCGGCACAGGCACAGGTACGAGTTCAACAATTCCTACAGGGATGGTCTGGAGGGCATGGGCCTCACCATAAGCGGCACAACCCCTGACGGCAAGCTCGTCGAGTTCATAGAATGGAAGAACGCGCTGGGGATCGCAACTCAGTCGCACCCGGAGCTGAAGTCGCGGCCTGAGGCGCCAGCGCCTATGTTCGTCGAGTTCGTAAGGATGGCGAAAGATTTAGCCCATGGCAGCAGCTAGCCCTGGCGCTGGCGCGCAGCAGCCAGCTAACCAAATAAGCCCCCATCAAAAAGGCGGCGGACTTCCGGGCGCACTGAAAATTATAAAAGCGCGCGTCGCGCATCCAAACTCCGGCCATCAGGGCGACACAAAGCTTAATATAGGTATTCGTATTGATTAATGATGACAAATAAAGGGCAGACGGTCTTATCATGAAAAGGTAGGTTAATGAGAAAGATTAATGTTGAGAAGCAGAACGTAAAGGATTGGCTCACGGCGCTCGCGGACGCGTCCAGGTCCGAGAAGGACAAGAATCTCTGGAGGAGGGTCCACAGGCTGTCCGCGGTTCCCTCAAGGTCCAGGCACAGCGTCAACCTCTACAAGATAAACAGGTACACCAGCGAGGGCGACAACATAGTCGTGCCTGGCAAGGTGCTCTCGGAAGGCAGCCTCGACCACAAGGTGAACATAGCCGCGATAGAGTTCTCGCGCCCGGCGCTCGAGCGCATAAGGGACTCGAACTCAAGCGTGGTCGAGCTGAAAAAGATGCTGAAGGCGGGCAGGGTAAAGATAATCATATGATCGACATGTACGACGACAAAACCGATGGGGGCTGGATGGTCTTCGACGCCAAGGACAGGGTGCTCGGCAGGATGGGCAGCCGCGTAGCGAAGGAGCTGCTCAGCGGCAGGCAGGTCGCGGTCGTCAACGCCGAGCTGGCCTACATGTCGGGAAACAAGGGCACGCTGGTCAGGAAATACAGGACGAGGCTCAACCTCCAGGAGAAGGAGAACCCGGATCACTCCCCATACTGGCCGCGGAGGCCGGACATGCTGGTCAGGCGCATAATACGCGGCATGCTGCCATACAAGAAGCCAAGCGGGAAGGCGGCGTACAGGCGCCTGCGTGTATATTCCGGGATTCCGAAGGAGCTCGCAGGCTCGAAATTCGCAGAGTTCGAGACCAAGAGGCCGAAGGAGATGTACGTCAAGCACCTATACATTAGGGAGCTGTCGGCGCTGCTGGGCTACAACAGGGATTAGATGGCAGACGAGATAATCGTGGTAAAAGAAGGAAGCACGCAGCTGGTCCAGCAGCCTGCAGATGCGCAGCAGGCGGCGAAGCCGGTAAGGAAGAGGCGCGCCGCAACCGCTGCGGCAAATAGGCCAAAAAGGGCCTCTTCCAGGGTCGTGCTCTCGAAGAGCAAGAGGAAGAGCGCCGTGGCAAGGGCCTCGGCAAGGCCTGGCAGCGGAAGGGTGACAATAAACGGCTTCGACATAAACACGGTGGAGCCGCTGGAGCACAGGAGGCTCATGCTAGAGCCGGCGTCTGTCTCGCCCGATGCGAGGGCGGTGTTCTCCGGCATGGACATAAAGGTTAGCGTCTACGGCGGCGGCACCAGCTCGCAGGCGCAGGCGGTAAGGGGCGCCATAGCGAAGAGCATAGTCTCCTTCTCCGGTTCTGAATCCATAAAGAGGGAATACCTCAATTACGACAGGTTCATGGTCGTTGACGATGCGAGGAGGGTGGAGCCGAAGAAGTTCAAGGGCCCGAAGGCGAGGGCGAGGTTCCAGAAATCGTATAGGTGATCATATGATGATGCCTGTGAGATGTTTCAGCTGCGGTGCGGTGATCGCGGACAAGTGGGAGGAATACGACAGACGCGTCAACAAGGACAAGGAGGACGCAGGCAAGGTGCTTGACGAGCTCGGTGTCAAAAGATACTGCTGCAGGCGCATGTTCATAAGCAACGTCGAGCTTATCGACGAGATAATACAGTTCGGAAGGAAATGAGATTTACGTTAAGCGGGGCCGTAGGCTAGCCTGGCAGGCTTCCAGCATGGGGTGCTGGAGACCCGAGAAGGCCATCTGGGCCTCGGGAGTTCAAATCTCGGCGGCCCCATAGGTGTTTCAAATGAGCGAGGAATTACTGGCGAACCAGAACGACTACCTGGAGGCGGGCATACACATAGCGACGAAGATGCGGAGCCCTGGGATGAGCAAGTTCATCTACAAGGTGAGGGACGACGGGCTCTACCTGCTTGACCTCAAGACGATAGACAGCAGGATAAGGGCCGCCGCGAGGATGGTCGCGGCGTACGAGCCGAAGGACATAGTGGTCACCGCCTCGAGGATCTACGCGATAGTGCCCGCGCAGAGGTTCGCCGAGATAATAGAGGCCAACTTCATAAAGGGGCGCGTGACACCGGGCATCTTCACCAACCCGAACAGGGAGGACTTCATGGAGCCCAAGCTTATACTGATAAGCGACTCAAGGAACGAGAAGCAGGCGATAAAGGAGGCGTCGGCGGTCAATATGCCGATAATAGCGCTCAGCGACACCGACAACTCGACCAAGTTCATAGACCTTGTGGTTCCGGTGAACAACAGGGGCAGGCGCTCGCTCGCCTTTGTCTACTACCTGCTGGCGAGGGAGGTTCTCAAGGCAAGGGGCAAGATAGCCTCCAACGAGGAGTTCGCCCACCAGCTGCAGGAATTCGAGGCCAAGGTGGACGCGCAGCAGCAGACCGCAAAGGCGGCGCAGAGCGCGTGATTTCAAACCCGGCTTCACATATGCGCGAACGTCAAGACAGCGATGCCGTGCTTGACCCTTTTCATGCCGCGAGGTAGAAGATGGCGGACGCGAGATATGCGAGCAGCGCAATCGCCATCGCCGCCAGGCTGAGGTTCCTCGAGAGGCGCTGGAAGCGCAGATCCCCGCCCATGAAGAGCTGCCCGACCGCCACGTAAGCGAGCATCAGGTCCACCGCCGCTATCGGGATCATGTAAACGAGGTTGTAGGCGAAAGGAGGGTAGAGGAGGAACATGTACACGCGTATGGCTATCGCCTCAGCATAGAGTATGAGCGCCATGTATGATGCGCTTTCCGCGCCGACATGGTGCACGAGGTTCCTCGATCCCCTGGTGCTCCTGTCTCCCCTCCTGTCGCGCACCATCCCGTGTATCTCCCTCGCCAGCCCGCTGAGGAATATCACGACAGAGACGAGGAGTATGCTGTCCGCAAAGGAGCCCGATACTACGAGGTTGCCGTACAGGAAGGGGATCGCCATCGAGGCCGCGATGTAGACGTTGCCCACGAGGAGCATGTCCTTGAGCCTGTAGCTGTATAGGAAGGCAAGCGCCGAGAAAATAACTGCTATCGCGAAGGCATAGGGGTTTATGAATAGGCTTGCGACCGGCCCTGCGACAAGCAGCGCGGCGGCGTAATATAGCGCCTCCCTCCTGCTCAGCTTCCCGGAGACGAGCGGCCTTCTCATGTGCCTGTTGGCCCTGTCGGCCTCGACGTCGAAATAGTCGTTTATGGCGAACGAGCCGGCGCTGACGAGCACCGGCGTTATCAGGCTCATCGCGAGAATGAACGGGCCCGGAAGGCGCCCAGAGATCAGCTCTGCTGCCAGGACCGCAATCAACAGCATGAGGCTGTGCTCTATGCGGGTGAGCCTCGCCAAAGCGGCTACCTTCCCCATGTTCTAAGCTAGACAAACAATTAATAAATATGCTTCGCATTCATACAGATTCGATGGCGGGGAAAACGAGGTCGCAGGCGTCGATGGAGTTCCTGATGACCTACTCATTCGCGTTCGTCCTCATAGCGATATTCCTGCTCGTAGCGGTGCTCATAGCGACGAGCGGCGGCCCGACCGCGTATCTATACTCGACGTGCAGCATGGTCCCGGCGCTGCCCTGCCTTCAGTCCGCCCTCTCTTTCAATTCTGCAGGGGCGGGCTCTTCCGCATACGCGGTCCTCTTCAGGAACGAGATAGGCTACGTGCTCGAATTCCCGGCGAACGCGCTGAACCTAACGACGACCGGTGTTGGCGTCTCTGGGAAGCTGAATACGCTGGGCGGCTGCTCACCGCAGTTCGCCTCGAGGGGCGCGCTGGTCGTCTGCAACGCGATAATATCCGGGAGCAAGAGTCCGAACATAGGTACCATCATCACCACGCCGCTGAGCATCGGCTACTACCTCTGCGCAAGCTCAAACTCGCTCACATGCTCCTCGACCCTCTACACCTCTACAGGCTATTCCACCCAGTCGGTCAGCCCGCCCAACACGAACCTCAACAGCGTGAAGATCGTCAGCGTTAACGGAAGCGTGGTAATAGACGGGGCGAACTATTTCGATGGCTCGTCAATATACTTACCAACTGGCAAGTACACGATATACGCG
>JAJYUY010000024.1:0-1438 GCA_021792295.1 Microcaldota archaeon
TCGAGTTGGTTTGCACCTGAACGGTTATGCCCCCCCGAAGCGAGGAGTCGAGCTGTATCTTCGGGATGAAATACAGGGAGACCAGCAGCAGCGCTACCGGGATAAGGATGAAAAGCTTGTAATGCCGGCTCTCGTATATGTTCCTCATTCAGAATCATGCAAAATTTTCAGGATCAGCCGTGCTTCTTCAGGAAGCTGTAGTGCAGAGATATGACAAATCCGTATATTATGACGAACAGCGCCAGGATCACGACCGCCAAGCCTATCGATGCGGTCGGCGCGACCGCACCAGCGCCGATCTCGAGTATCATCACCCCTACGATGAATATGTAAATACCCCAGTATACCGCCCTGAAGACCGCCCAGCCCGACCTCTTCTCCATGTGGTGCAGCCTCCTCTCCCACATAAGGTTCGGGTCTATCGTTACAACGTTCCTTTTGCCGGATCCCCTGTCATGCGAAGGCATGGACAACACCGATATACATTCGGAAGCAAGGTTTATAATGATTGATATGGCCGCGTTATGGCGAAGTTGGCGTGTAGACGGCGAATCCCTCCTCCGATCCGAAGCCGGTGACGATGTTCGACACCGTCCCCGTCGAGATGTTCATCGTTATGAAGCCGCCCTGCGAGTAACCTTCATAGAAGTAAGCGTTCTGCTCGTCGGGGGATATCTGCAGGCCGGGCAGGCCGAACGGCTGGGCGGCGGATTTGACGGTTATCGCGCCGCTGTTCAGGTTTATTTCGACTAGGCGATTCGCGTACTGCGGGCAGGCGGCGGATCCCCCGGCGTAATACGCATCGGTTCCATCCGACGATAGGATTATCGGGGAGGAAGGATTGAGGCATCCTATTATCATCACGATCGCCCCAGTGCCCAGGTTTACCTCGGATAGCTCATCATCGCCAGTGTCAGAGACCCACGCATATTGCCCGTTTTGGGAGAGCGTTATGCCTGTGGGGTCCCTGAACCCTGAGATCGTGTTGACTGTAATACCTGTCCCTATGTTTATCGTGTTGACCGTGCCGCCTCCCCCCGTGGCGATATACGCGTAAACCCCGTTCGAGGACATCGCCATGTCAGTAATACTCTGGCCCCCTATCATCTTGTATATCGTATGGCTTCCCAGGTTCACGGCTATGAAGTTCCCGGCGCCATCAGAAAGATAAAGGGAACCGCCGTCCGGGGAGAACGCAAAGGCACCCGGCACACCGGCGAAGCCGTTGATAACGTTCACCACCATGTCGTTCGACAGGCTAATCGTATACAGCCCGCCGTTGTACATCGTTCCAGTCCAGTACGTCGTTCCAACATATAGATATTGGTTGTTTGGCGAGACTATGGATGAGAGGGGCAGGTTGAGGCTGCCGCCCTGTATGGTACCGCTCAGCGTGTCGGTGCCCAGGTTCAGCACATAAATCCCAGAGTTCCTCACA
>JAJYUY010000024.1:1448-9318 GCA_021792295.1 Microcaldota archaeon
GCCACCGGTGCGTATAGGGAGGGATTCGCGTTCGTGACACTAGCGCGTACGCGGCCAAGCTCTTGTATCACTCCCTGCTGGCCGCTCTGGCTGGTGTACTGCACCCACAGATACCCGGAGAACCTGGAACCGATGCTGTTGTCGCTCAGCGGGCATCGGAATATAATGCTCTGTTGCTGATCCGGTTCTAGCGTCACGCTCTCAACCGACTGAATGCCTGTTATCATAGAGCTCTTGGTGCACGCGGTTCCTGTTAGCGTTATAGGGCCGGAACTGATCTGCCCCGCCTCTACGCTCAACGCCCCCGATGTAAAAAGGGTTGGGTTCTGGCAGAGGTAGCCGGTCACGGCCAGGCACTCGCCCGGAGTGGTCGGGCTTAACGCGCCTATGGAGTAGAACGCAGCTATCGCGACCCCTATTAAAAGCATTGCCCATCCGTAATCGGTTATGAACTCTATCGCTGACTGTGCGCCTACGCTTTTACCTACTGTGACATCCCCCCACCCATGAACGGTGTGGGCTTCCCCTGCGTTCATGCAATCATTACATCCAGCAAAGGATGTATTTTATCGTGACTATTTAAACGTTTAGCTAGACGTTAAGTGGTAGCTGAATATCCTGCTCCGTAACGTCGAATACCCAAAAACAGATGGTCTTGGAGGGCATTCAATTGTTCCTAATCCCCCGTTGAAACCTAAAAATGAAGGTTTTTACATCAAAAACGGTCATTTGTGGTTGCCTTCGGCTAGCCCGACAGCGCATTCTCTTTCCGCACTTTGGAATATGTCGGGCTATAGGGAATATTTTTGTGCCACAACGCCCTCAGTGATCTCCTGTCCTTCAGTTCACCGGGAAGTTCTGCGTCGCGCATCCAAATATCGAACCCTGCGACTGCGGCAATATGTTTTGCATGCATCATTCCCTTTTGGTACCGGTGACCCGATTCCATTGAAACCAGACCTGCCTTATTGACGGCCGTTAGTGCTATATTCTTTATTTTGGATACTATTCCCATTTTAAGACCTGCGGTGGCTGTCGTCGAAAGGCGGCAGCTACGCTAACGTTTGTAGACGTCTGCTTCTGCAAACTGGTCGTTGCGGCTGGTCCGCCGCGATCTGTATTATCGGTGCAAAAAGATTTGGAACCTCCGCATTACCGGAAGTGCGAGGGTTTAAAGATTTTCAAGCCCCTCGGTTCTCCTCTGCGAAAGGCATATTAGTAAAGGCGGAGATAATTGCCAGACAGCATAGTGGTGTGCATGGCAAGGAAGTGGAGCAAGAGGAAGAGGCCCGATCGGGAGCTGCACCGGATCAGGGAGCAGGAAAAGACAGACACAGGCATCTTCAACGACCGCACCATGATCTACCTTAGCAAGTTCTACAACAAGGGGATTATCGGCAGGCTTGCCTTCATACTCGCGAAGGGCAAGGAGGCTGACGTGTATGCCGCAGAACCCGGCGACTCCGACAAGCTAGCTGGGGAGGATTTCGTGGTTGTCAAGTTCTTTAGGGTGGACAGCCCGTCATTCCAGCGCATGAAGCCGTACCTCGAGGGGGACATGCGCTTTGGCAGGAAGGCGGCAAGCAGGCGGTCGGTCGTAAAGCGCTGGTGCATGAAGGAATTTGGGAACCTCAAGATAGCGTCGGAGGCTGGCGCGAACGTGCCCAAGCCGTACATGGTGAACGGCACGATACTGGCGATGCAATTCATAGGGGATG
This sequence comes from Microcaldota archaeon, assembly GCA_021792295.1. GTDB lineage: Archaea > Micrarchaeota > Micrarchaeia > Micrarchaeales > Micrarchaeaceae > JAJYUY01. The sequence goes on from JAJYUY010000024.1 coordinate 3,167, forward strand.
GCGATGGGGTTCCGGCGCCGAAGCTGAAGGACGTAACCCTGGAGGATCCGGGGGCGATGCTGGAACTCATAATAGGGCAGATGTGCCTGATACACAAGGCGCGCCTAGTCCACGCCGACCTCAGCGAGTTCAACATACTTGTGAAGGATTCGAAGCCGTTCATCATAGACGTTGGCCAGGCGGTGCTGCTGACCCATCCGAACGCGCGCAGTTTCCTTGAGCGCGACGTGAGGAACATACTAGCGTATTTCAAGCACAGGTACAACATAGGCCCGGACGCATCCGAGGTATTCGACCGGATAACCTCGAAAGGCTGAGAAAGCGAATTTTCGCAGAAAGCTGCAGCCGGCCCATACTCTCCATCATTCTCCGGAATCCCCTATTGCGGGCCGGACGTTCATCCCAGAGGCAGGATGCCCAGGCCGCCCACTTTTTGAAGTGACATCCCCCACCCGTGAAGCGTGGGCTTCCTCTGCGTTCATTTAACGCTTTCTGATTGATGGCCCATAGCTGCAATCTCGATGACCTTCGCCCTCTTCATCGTCTCACTCAGCGCCTTGGTCATTCCGCTCTTGTTGTAGAATCCCTTTAGCCTCTCCCTCTTCGCCCTCGTCTCTGCTTCGTGCGATCCTATCGAGCAGACATCCCTGTATTTGCGTATTGAGAGTTTGAATGTCCCTATCTCCTTCGCCTTGTCGACTATCTCCTGCTTGTCCATGCCCACAAGCGGCCGCATTATGAAGGCTCCGATTCCGTGCGCGGTTGCATCAAGGTTCTGTACCGTCTGCGAGGCGACCTGCCCCAGGCTCTCCCCCGTAACAATGCAATCCGCCCCCTCCCTCTTTGCGACCCTCTCCGCAAGCCTGTACAGGAACCTCTTGAAGAGCACCAGCTCGTAGCTCTTCGGAACGCCCAGAGCCCTGCCCTGGAACACATGATAAGGCACGACATACATCCGCGCCCTGCCGGAATGCGCGCAGAGGTGCGCCACAGTCTCGCGGATCTTTTCCAGCTCCGGCGCATCTCCCGACTCGAATCCGTGCACGTGCAGGTATACCGGCTCCAGCCCCCTCTTCATCGCGTAGTACGATGCGACGGGCGAGTCTATGCCTCCCGACAGCAGCACCACCGCCCTGCCTGACGACCCTACTGGCAGCCCGTTCGGCCCTTCCTCCCTCCCGAACGTCATGAACGTGCGCTCCCCCTTCATGCTCACCTTGAGCACTTTCTCGGAGTCCCTGTCAAGGCGCATGCGCCCGCTCCTTGCCTCATCCAGGAACATGCCCACAAGCTCCCTTGAGGTGAATGATATGCCCTTGTCGGCTCTGTGCGCCTCGACCCTCACCTCGCTCTTCCCGACAAGCGCCTTCGCCGCGCCTATTATCGCCTTTGGCTCGGTGTCGACGACCACCCCGCTGCCGAACCAGCTTATCCCGAAGACCTTGCCCAGCCTGCCAGATATGCGCCCCATGTCCGAATCGGCCCTCAGGTGCAGGACGAAGCGGTCCCTCTCGTTCGCAACCCTCTCGTAGGACTCGCCGGAGAGCGCGGTCTTTATGTTCCTCTCGAGCCTGTCGACGAACCGCTTCCGGTTCTTCCCCTTGAGCCATATCTCCCCGAAATGTATAATTATCAGGCGGTCCATGGAAACACAGGGGCAAAGACATTATACTAGCGCCCCTCATGAATAAATAGCTTGGTTTCCAAGGATTAGCGCTGTTGATCAAAAAGGCGTCTACATGAACCCAATATTTTCGTTCAGGAAATTCATGGAAAATTCGAAGCATGTGATGAGCGTGAGCTACAAGCCGACCAACAAGGAGTTCAGCAAGAGCGCGAAGGTAATAATACTCGGCATAGTGCTGATAGGCGCGCTCGGATTCATAATAGCGATCATGGTCTCGCTGCTCGTAAGCGGCTCTCTCTCGCTGATATGACCTCCATGGAGATCGAGATAGACTACACCAAGTCGGCGCACGAGAACGCAGGCGATTACTACAACCGCGCCAAGAGGCTCCTCCAGAAGAGGGAGGGAGCGATGAGGGCCATCAAGGATCTCGAGAAGGCGCTCACCGAGGCGGAGAAGAAGGCGGCGCAAAGGGAGGAGCGCAAGGTAATAAACACCAAGCGCGAGTGGTACGAGAGCTTCCACTGGTTCAGGACGAGCGAGGAGATGCTCGCTATAGGCGGCAGGGACGCGCAGCAGAACGAGCTGATAAACTCTAGGTACTTCACCGATGCCGACCTATTCTTCCATGCCGACATATTCGGCGCATCTGTTTGCATATTGAAGGATGGCGCGAAGGCTGGCGGGAGGTCAAGGGAGGAGACCGCGCACTTTGCCGCATGTTATTCCAGCGCGTGGAAGGGGGGGCATGGAACCGTCGACGTCTACGCGATGCGGAGGGAACAGGTGAGCAAGTCGACCGGCAAGGGGTCATTGGGCACGGGCAGCTTCCTCTTGAAGGGGGAGAGGGAGTGGCACAGGAACATCCCGCTTAAATTGGTATTTTTCATGAAGGAGGGGGTGATGAACGTGGCGCCGGGCATAACAGCCGAAAGGATAGGCATGGAAGGGCCCCGCGCCGAGGTATCGCAGGGGGACAAGAAGAAATCAGATGCCGCAAAGCAGGTGGCGGGAATAATCGGCTGCCAGGACCTCGACTACATAATGAGGCAGCTGCCCCCAGACGGCGGGTTCAACGTGTCAAAGGGCGGATGAGATTCAAATCACTGCAATAGCAATTGCATTTTTGAAGATATAGAAAGGGATTTTCTACTGCTATGGCAACATCCTCCCGCCTGTGGCCCTCGCCCGCCTAAATGGCTGCGGGCTTCCGTTCCCGCATTCATCCCGCCATTAAACGGTGTGGGCTTTCTGCCCTGCATAGGGTAACCGGTACCATGAAACGCTCATTGGCACCTGCTTGAGGCTGCCGGAAAACCGGTCAAAATCCCCCTTCTCTGATCTCCGCTTCGGATTTCCGAATCCCAGCTTGTCGCCGTAAACTGAATTTGCAGGGAGGGAGATTTGAACTCCCGAACCCCTACGGGAATAGGCCCTGAACCTACCGCATTTGACCAGGCTTTGCTATCCCTGCATTGCTGATTTCATTGGCGATTGGTGTATTAATAGATTTGCTTGCCCACCGGCATGCGATTGCAAACCTCGCTCATAACCGAAGCTATAAAGAGACAGAAGTGCAAAAGAAATGCGTCCGCGCTCGCAAGCGACGCGGCAATGCCGTATTAAATGGCCTTAGTGGTGTAATGGCTTGCACGGGGGACTGTGGATCCCCTAGACCGGGTCCGATTCCCGGCTAAGGCCTCTGAAATTCTGAGTAGTCCCTCCGGCTTTGTAGTTTAAAAATCAATGAGCTGAAGATAATATATAATTCCTTATATTAAATATAAATTTTTGTGAATTCGGCGAATTCAATGACGATTCAAACACGGCGAAATGTGGCGGTCATGGCGCTTGTCGCGCTGCTTATCTTTGCATCGGCGCTTTATGTGGCAAAGCCTTTTTCATATCGATGCAGCGCTATATGTACACTTGACAAATCACTGGCGATGGGGATATTGAAGTTGCAAGGACACAATTCAACCACAGACCTTACAGTATACCTAGCGCAGACGCCGCAGCAGCAGGAACGCGGATACATGTATGCGACATCGCTTGGGAACAACTGCTCGCTATCCGATTCAGCATCTTTCATAAACTGCAACCCTAAGGGCATGCTCTTCATATTCAAGAACCAGTCGGATGAGTGCTTCTGGATGAAAAATACGAGCATGCCGCTTGAGCAGGTATGGATCGCCCAGAATGGGCTTGTTCTTTACGTATACGATGCGACTCCTTATTCGATGCAGACAATTTGCCATGAAGGCATGTACGTCCTAGAAACAAACGCCACATACCTTTCAATCCATGCTGGGGAGAGGATCAGCACCAGCTGAAGTTTTTTAACCCTTCATTACCAACATAGTAGGGGGATTTGAATGATCAACGACGCAGGGAAAAAGGCACCGGAGATAGTCAACGTAGTGATAGAGATACCAAAGGGGAGCAACGTCAAGTACGAGTACAGGGAGGAATCCGGCATGATGGAGGCGGACCGCGTGCTCTTCACTGCGATGGCCTACCCGTTCAACTACGGCTTCGTGCCTGGGACCATGGGCGGGGACAACGACCCCCTCGACATCGTCGTAATAAGCGGCGCTAGCTTCTCGACGAACACGCTCGTAAAGGCGAGGCCGATCGGAGTTCTTCACACGAAGGACGAAGAGGGGGTGGACAGCAAGGTAATAGCGGTTCCGATAGAGAAGGTCGACCCAGAGTTCGCCAATGTCAAGGAAATAGCCGACCTGAATGATGCGCTGAAGAAAAAGATAGCCCACTTCTACTCCTACTACAAGAGCATCGAGCCGGGCAAGTGGGTCGAGGTGACCGGATGGACTGGCGCGAAGGAGGCGCGGGCAGAGGTCGCGGCGGCGATGAAAAAGGGAGGCGCCCATCAATAGCTATTTATAGTTAACCTAAGCATCATTTCTGTTTTCAGCGACCAGAGTGGTGTTATTGGAGAGGAATAGGACCCATAGGCAGCACATTCACGAAAGAAATGACGTCACCGAGATGCGCACGCGCTCCAACCTGCTCCCCTTCAAGTCGCTCATCTACGCTATCTCAACCGCGATGCTCAACTGCCCGAAACCAAAGAGGGAGCACCTCAAACCGCACCATTCCGCGCTCGGCAACCAGATGAAGCTGCTCGACGCGTACGCGACGAGGATACAAAGGCACAACGACCCCGACCCTATCGCCGCATCGGAGACGCTTAGGACCGGCACAGACTCGTACGTCGACATCTTCTACGCGATGAGCAGCGGCGAGAGGGATGCGTACATAAAGGCGATATCGGCGCGCAAGTACACGATAAGGAGGGCGAACAACATGCTCTACATACCTGCCATAATGAGCGAGGCAGGGGAGGAGATAGGGCTGGTGAGGCAGTCCCTATTCAGGCACCTCTACGCGATGCCGTTCAAGGTTCTGTACAACTCCAGCAAGGTCGGCCTTAGGGTAGCGCTGATGGAGGACAGCATGGCTATAAAGAGCGTCAAGCTCGACGTTATCCAGGATTTCGCAAAGTCTGTCTCCACGTTGGACAACAGGATCAAGGAGATCCTGGACGGGAAGATAAGCCCAACGGCGGACGAGCGCATGAAGTCCGAATTCATCTCAGGCGCGGTGAGAATGTCGGAGGAAACAGATATAAACATAGCCGAGATAATATCAGACAGGGTCAGGACTGACAGGCACCTTATGCGCGAGATGCGCCGCCTTGTCAGGAACGGGATAACAATTCCAATCCCGATCCAGAGAAGGAAGGCGGCGTAAAAACTGCGCAAAGCATAAAAGCTCCTATCGTCTAGTCCGGTCAAGGACACGGCCCTCTCAAGGCCGAAGCTCGGGTTCAAATCCCGATGGGAGCAAATCAGATTTTCGACGACAAAGTAGGGTTCAAATCAAATAAAGCAAGCAAAAACAGAGAGAAAGATGGGTTCAAATCCGCTAAAATTGCTTGCGAATTTTTGCCCAAAAATTCGGTGCTAGAATGGGGCTAGATAACGACGCTAAAATCGGCCAAGGACGCGGGGCTTTCAACCCTGCAACTCGGGTTCAAATCCCGATGGGAGCAGTCATGTGAAGGGGTTATATATAAGTCCCTCAAATGTCCCCCTTCTCTAACATGGTTTTAGCATGGAGAAGGGCTGAGAAAGAGAAATTTATAGACCATTATCTTGATCTGAATTTAGAATACAGCCAGTAAAGTATCAAGACTAATATCGCAATCACGATTACAGTACCAAAACCAACTTCTAACGGGTAACTATAACAAGCCGATTTTCCATTGCAACTTATCATAATTGAAGCTACCGAGTAAACAATAAGATATCCAGTGAAGGCTATGAGTGTCAACGTGAGTACCTCTAATCTTCTCGATGAAGTAAGTAATCCTTTTGAATGTCTGGAATTTCTTAGATGGTTTAGGGGACGGGTGGTCTGGAGGGTTCAAGAAACCTGACCGCCCTTCAGGGCGGAGATGAATCGAACCCTCCAGTTGAAAGACTTTTCCTGTAAATTTTTC
>JAJYUY010000003.1 GCA_021792295.1 Microcaldota archaeon
AGGCTCTTGCCAATTCCATTACATTCCCTTTATTTTTATCTCGATTTATCTTTATATGCTTATCTGCGGTTCGCTCTCATCCCACCCCTAAAGGGAACCCTCTGAAGAGGGTGTGGGATTTCCCGCTCACGTTGTTAACTCTTTGAGCATCAGCTCTTTTATAACCTTGGGGTCGGCCTGCTTCCTGGTCTCCTTGAGCGCCTGCCCGATTAGGAACTGGAGTGCCGCACCCTTGCCCGATCTATATTCCTCCACGGCCTTCGCATTAGAGCTTATTATGCTGTTTATTATCCTTTTTATGTCCTTTGCGCCCAGCGACACGCTATCCGCCTTCGCGAGCTCACGGGGAGATTTGCCTGTGTCTACATACGCCTTGACCAGCTCCTTCGCATAGCGCTCGGTTATCTCGCCATTCTCGATCATCCTGACCAGCTCGACGAACGTGTCGGGACGCGCCTTCGAGCCCTCGACCCTTTCCGACCTCCAGTTAAGGCTCTTCATCAGGTAGTTGACGATCCAGTTCGCGATCTGCTTCGGGCTGTTGTGGAGCTTTATGCATTCCTCGAAGAAGGCCGCCATTGGCTTCCCGGTGTATACGATCACCCCTGCATAGTATTCGCTTATGCCGTAGGAGCCGACGAACCTCTTGACTATCTGGTCGGGCAGATCCGGCATGCTGGCCACCAGCCTGTCCACGTATTTCTTGCCGAGCGTCAGCCGCGGCAGGTCCGGGTCGAAGATGTAGCCGTAGTCCTCCTCGTACTCCTTCTTCCTGAGGCTCTTCGTCGTTCTAAACTCTGCGTCGAAGTGGCGGGTCTCCCTCTGAATCTCTGCCCCCATTCTTACCAGGCCCGCCTGGCGCACCACTTCGAAGCTTAGCGCCTTCTCCACGTTCTCGAATCCAGTTATGTTCTTGACCTCTACGCGCTCCCCCCCATTTATCGATATGTTCGCGTCGACCCTGAGCGACATCTCCCTCCGCGGGTCGTAGACCCCCAGGTATTCGAGCATGGAGGAGAGCCTCTCCATGAACTGGCGCACCTGCTTCGGCGATGTAAAATCAGGTTCGGTGACTATCTCCGCGAGGGGAACGCCCGCCCTGTTGTAGTCGATTAGGACGCCCTGCGCGGTCGTTATGTCGCCCCCATCATATATGAGCCTTGCGGGATCCTCCTCGACGTGGACGCGCTTTATGCCGATCCTGGCCTCGCCAACGCCGAAGCGCCCGTTCACCGCTATTGGGGCCTCGTATTGCGTGATCTGGAAGTTCTTCGACAGATCGGGGTAGAAGTACGCCTTCCTTGAGAAGAACACGTCCCTGTTTATGCTGCAGCCAAGCGCGAGCCCTATCAGCGTCCCGTACTCGACCGCCTTTGAGTTTATGACCGGCTTCGTGCCGGGGAAGCCGAGGCATATAGGGCAGGTGTTGGAGTTGGGCTTCGCATCGCTGAATTCCGCCCTGTCGGAGCAGAACATCTTGCTCTGCGTGTTGAGCTGGACGTGCGCCTCTATGCCTATCTTCACGCTGTTAGCGCCGGCGGCGGGTTTGCTTTCCATCAGCCGATCACCTCCAGGCTAGACCCGATAGCGATGAGCTTCCCCTCGTCGAAGTGGTCCGCGATTATCTGCATGCCCATCGGCAGGCCTTCGGCCTTGCCCATGGGCACCGACAGAGTCGGTATGCCGGCCATGTTCGGGCCGATCGTCAGTATGTCCATGTTGTATGTTTCTATTGGCGTAAGTTCCTTTATGTCGGACAATCTGGGGGGAAGCACAGGCATCGACGGCGCGATCAGCGCGTCGAGGCTCTTGAACGCGGCCTTGAACTCATTGATTATCTTGGTGCGCACTCGAAGCGCCTTGAGGTAGTATGCGTCCCTGAAGCCAGCCATCCTCGCATAAGTGCCAAGAAGTATGCGGCGCTTCGCCTCATCCCCGAATCCATCGGTCCTTACCTTCGAGAAATAGCGATCGGAGTCCATGCCGGCCATCTCCCCCTGCATGCCGTATCTAAGCCCGCAGTACCGCGCCAGGTTCGTCGAGGCTTCCGATATCGCGATAAGGTAATAGGAGGGCAGTGCGTATTCGGTCATGGGCAGCGACACTTCAGATATCTTCGCGCCCAGCGCCGCGAGCCGGTCGGCCTGAGCCATCAGCGCCCTCCTTATGCGAGCGTCAACGCCCTCGGACATATACTCCTTCGGGATTCCGAGCCGCATACCCTTGACGTCCTTGCCCTCGAACTTGGTGAAGTCCTCGCTCGCTTTATCGCTGCTTGTTGAATCGAGGGGATCGTGGCCGGACATCACAGAGAGCATGAGCGCGGAATCGTATACGCTCTTTGATATTACGCCGATCTTGTCGAGGCTGTTCGCATAGTCGATTAGGCCGTACCTCGAGACGCGGCCATAAGTCGGGGTGAGCCCAACCGTGCCGGTGAACGCGGCGGGCGCGGTTATGCTGCCGCCTGTCGATTCTGCAATGGCAACGTGCGGGAAGTCGGCTGCAGCGGTGATGCAACCGGCGCCACCGCTGCTCCCCCCGCAGCTGCGCTCAGGATCATGCGGGTTCTTCGGGACGCCATATGCGCAGTTAGTTGTGAAGGTCCCGAACCCGAACTCGTCCATCGCGGTCTTTCCGATTATTATTCCGCCCTCTGCCTTCGCCTTTTTTACGCACGTGGCGTCGAACGGGGGCATGTAGTCGCCGAGTATCTTCGAGCCTGCCGTGGTCCTCATGCCGTTCGTGCAGAGGCAGTCCTTTACCGATATAGGAAGCCCGGGGATCATGCCCCTCTTTGTCGGCTTCGCCGCAGGCTTTTCGCTTAACGTTATGAACGGGGAGTATCTCTCCTGTATCTTCCTGCTCTTTTCCATTACCTCTGCGATGAATTCCGCTACGTTGACATCGCCGGCCCTGACGGCCTCTATGTATTCCCGAACCGTTGTTTGATTCACGAAAACGCACTACATTATCTTTGGCCCCTTGAAGTAGCCGTTCTCCTTGGCCTTCGCGTTGCCTAGGGGGTTCCAATCGGTGGGCTTGACCGAATCGTCGCGCACCCTGTCTGTTATGGGTATAGGATGGAACGAGGGCTCCTCATTCGTGTCGACCTTCTCTATGACCCTGAATGCATCGAGAACGGCTGATAGCTCCTTTGCATACCTGTCCTTTTCCGCGTCGGACAGATCGAGCCTTGCGATTAGGCAGATGTGGTCCATCAGCTTCCTGTCTATCTTCCCGTAGTCCTTCAAAAAGGCACCAGATTGATTCTGATTAAAAGGTTAATAGAACCTGCGCATCCTGGCGCCGGCGCATGGTATCTGTTGTAATTGGCTCTTATCGCTCATGTGCAACGAAAGCCCCAACCAGTTGTGGTTTCTATGCGATGATGCGGCACGCATTGGGCATGGTTCGGAATTTTGGGGCGACGAAACCCATATATATTACATCCGCCGCGTCTGTAAGTAGGTGTTGACGGCTGCCGGAGTGATAATATGCGAAAAACCTGTCCTGTGTCTAGAATGCGTACCTCGCTGATTTCCGCGGTCATGGCCGGTGTGGTCGGGGTCGAGGCTACGGCGGCCCAGGCTTACAGCCCTGCGGTTGGAAGGATGCTTAGGAACGAGAGAATTGCAGTATCTGTTATCGAATCCAACAGCAGTTGCAAGGGATGGGACAGGGGCGCAGAATGGAGGGATCTGGTAAAGCTCTGGTACAGGGAATCAAGCTGGAACCAGTGGGCGAGGAACCGATCGAGCGGAGCGATAGGCATACCGCAGCTGCTGCCAAGCGTCCACCATGTACCGCAGGGGTACTGGGACTGGAGGCATCCGCTTCGCTCTGCGCGCGTGCAGATAAGGTGGGGCCTCAACTACATACGCAAGCGCTACGGGAACCCGGCAAGGGCATGGGCGCACGAGCGCGCACATGGATGGTACTGACGCAGGAATTGCGCGACAGATCAGAACCGCATTTCAGGCCGGTTGCATTTTAGATTAGATGAAGAGGGGATCAGGAACCAGGTCCGCTATAACTTTAACGATGTGAGTGGGAAATCCTAATTTTAGCGGTGGGATGGAAGCGAACCGCAAAAAGGCGCATTCTCTGCAAGTTGCAGAGGAAGCCCGAGCCGCTTGCGGGTGGGAGGATGTCACAAACCTAAAGCACTGTTTCAGTTGACAAGCAGGTCAAGAACAATTAAGGTTTCTTGGTGGACTGTCTGCTAGTTTTGATTCGAAGACCGTTCCCTAAGGAACATCTCTCCAGCTTCGACAACCCAGTTATCAGGCACCTTTGCCCAGTCCATGACCTGGGAGCCGACGCCCAGCGTTGCCCCATTTCCGACAACAGCGTTTGCCCAGACCACAACGTCCTTGGCGATGTGTGTGCCATCGCCTATTCTGGAATCAGCGCCGATTGTCGAATCTGGCCCTATAATCACATTATCCCCTATCCTCGCTCCGGTGAATACGACCGCAGATGGATCGATATACGTGCCCCTTCCGACCGTGACCCTATAATCTAGCTCTGGGCCCTTGCCTCCGTCAGGGTTGATGTGCACGCGGGGAAGCGCATCGGTGCGCATTATCTTTGACAGCCTTTGTGCTATGCTTGGTTTCATAGAGTAGGGTGCGGTTGTTGTGATGCCAAAACCCATAGTATCTCTAAATAACGCGCGATACGAAATATATATAGTTTTCTAAGCAGATAAAAGATCATGGCGGTTCCTGCCCAGAGCAAAAGGCCTGTCATCAAGGTCTGCACCCCCACCGTCGGGATCGATGCCCTGCTAGAGAAGACAAAAGGCAGGGACGTCGTGAATTTCTTCGACTATGGCGCGGTTGTATCGCAGGAGCACCTTCTTTTCGCCTATGCGAACGCGATGGCGAACACGTCCAACAAAACAGCCAGGGCCAGATCGACCTCGGTCGAGATGCTGCTCTGCGCTGCGCTGACATCGCAGATAGGGGATGCGATAAAGAGGGTCGGCGCGAAGGGCGGAAAGCGCATGGTGGTATTCTGCGATACTGAGGCCGCATTCGGAAGGATATCCGAAAAGCTGTCAAAAATAGGGGAGTTCAGGCCCTCGGCAGCGCATACAAAGGCGGCGCTCAGGGCACTCGGCGTGGGGGACATGGACGCGCTGCTGAGCGAGATGGCGGTGCGCGCGATGGAGCATTGAGCGCCTGCGCAGGTACGATGCGAACCCTATTGGCTTATTGTCTGCGAAGCTTCCTGAGATGTTCTTCGTATAGCCTTATGTGCTCTGGAGGGACGGTCTTGGACAGGCGCATGTGTTCCTCTCGCATCCCATCGATCTCTTCCTGAGTTATTTCGATTCCGTTTACTACGGCGCCTTTTTGCGGCGCGGGCGCTTCGCAGCCAATCGCCACCACCCCAAGAACATAGACGGGTCTCGAGTCCAGATAGATGTCCCGACACCTGTCGGCGACCCAGCCGTCGACGTCCCCGCGGGCCAAAGGCCCTACCCATGGAGAATTGACCCGCCTCCGGAGATACCTTGATCCCAGCCTGTCGCCGCACACCTCCTTCCCGGTCGGTATGCCTGTTCCTTCATGGACGTACCTCCATCCGTCTTCTCTAGGGAAGTTCTCGACCGCCTGTATCTTCTCAGGGGAGTTTACCTTGAATATGTAAAGACCGCCCTTCTTTTCCATCTCCCAGTCCGGGTGCTCCAGTGCAAGCGCCGTGTCCAACATTCCCTGGAACCTCTTCGGCACCTCGGCCACAAACTTCTGGCCATTGAACGTGTATTCAACTCTGCTTCCTAACTTCTTGCCTGGTGCCTCGTAGAGCACTCCAGTCCCTACCCAGAACGGAACGGCGCTGTTGAATGCGTAGGACTGCTCGCTGTTGAGTATCGCGTCCGCCTCTATGTTGGTAACGAACCGTTCCGGCTTCCTGATTAAGCCCTGGGCCGAATGGAAATCGACGCCATTGTTGTAGGCCACGACTATCCTCGCGTTCACGGTCGGCCAAGTCCTGTTTGCATCCACAATATCACTGAAAAGTTAGTGTCGAGTATAATATTTAAAATTGCCGGTAAAAGGCCTTGTCAGTTAATATTTGACATTTCAGGAAAAAGGGCTAAAAAACGATATTTATTTATATATATCGCTGCATAACTACTAACATGGGGCGGATACTGATCCAGTTCGTCGAGAGGCCCGATTCGGAGGACCCGGAGGAGATGATACGCTGGTTCTGCCATGTATTCGGGCTCGCTGGCAACGACGAGGAGAACTCGCTGAGCGAGCAGATCCTCAGGGCGTTCATCGATGCCGCCTACAGGGACATGGGCCTCTCCAGCTCGGAGCTGCACCTAGACACGGAGCTTGCGCGCAGCACCGTAATCTACCACCTCAACAGGTTCATAGAGGCCGGGCTGCTGGTCAAAAAGGGGAGGCGCTATTATCTCAGGGCCTCGGAGATGGAGAAGGCGATAAAGGAGATAGAATACGACATAAACAGGGAGATGCAGCGCATGCTCGACACGGCAAAGAGGTTCGACACGCTCATGGAGCATTCGAAGAGGATTAAGGCGGGAGGCTCGAGGAGAGAAAGTGATTGAGATGGCGGATCCAAAAACCAACATAGCAGCGAAGCCCGATGGTAGGGTGGAAAGCGCGAAGGATGCGCAGGAGAACGTGGCGAAGAATGAGGGAGTGAAGGAAGGGCAGAGATATGATGAGATGAGGGAGCAGATGCTGAGGCTGGCGGCCGAGTTCGACAACTACAAGAAAAGGACCAAAAAGGAGATCGAGGAGGCCGAGATGACCGGCAAGGCGCTGCTTGTCAGGGACATGCTCCCAATAATAGACGAGTTTGAGATTGCGATGCTGGCCGTTGCAAAGTCGGACGACAAGGACATGGCGAGGGGAGTGGAGATGCTCTACTTGAACCTCATGGACGCGCTCAGGAGAAGTGGGCTCGGCGAGGTGAAGTGCGACGGCATATTCGACCCGTTCAGGCATGAGATAGTGATGGTGCAGGATAGCGACAAAAAGGACGGCACCATACTAGGCGTTGTGAAGAAGGGCTACGAGTTCAGGGGGCGCATGCTGAGACCCGCATCGGTGATAGTGGCGAAGCCCGCAGGGAAGAACGGCGGAAACCGCGATGAAAGCGATGCGGATGAGAAAACGAAAGGGGAAAAATGATATTTAAGTGGTAAACATGGCGAAAATAATAGGGATAGATTTGGGAACCTCGAACTCGGCAGCGGCTGTGCTAGAGGGTGGGCGCCCGGTGATAATACCGAGCAGCGAGGGGGCCTCGCTATACGGCAAGGCCTTCCCAAGCTATGTCGCGTTCACGAAGGACGGGCAGAGGCTGGTCGGCGAGGCGGCGAGGAGGCAGGCGGTTGCAAACCCGGAGGGGACCGTGACCGCCTTCAAGAGGAAGATGGGGAGCGACTTCTTTTACAACATACACGGAAAGCAGTACAGGCCGCAGGAGCTGTCCGCGATGCTCCTCCAGAAGATAAAGAACGATGCGGAGGCGTTCCTAGGGGAGCCGGTGAGCAAGGCAGTGATAACCGTTCCCGCGTACTTCGACGACAACCAGAGACAGGCGACTAAGGACGCAGGCGAGATAGCAGGGCTTGAGGTCGTCAGGCTGGTCAACGAGCCCACAGCCGCGAGCCTCGCATACGGGGTTGACAAGGGAGGCAAGGACATGAAGATCATGGTCTACGATCTCGGAGGAGGCACTCTCGACGTAACGATCATGGAGTTCGGGAAGGGGGTATTCGAGGTCAGGTCCACGAGCGGGGACACGCAGCTGGGCGGCACCGACATGGACGCCGCGATAGTGGAGTTCCTGGCGGGAGAGTTCAAGAAACAGTCGGGTGTGGACGTCAAGGGGAACCAGCAGGCGATGCAGAGATTGCGGGAAGCGGGAGAGAAGGCGAAGATAGAGCTCTCGAGCATACTGAGCACCGACATAAACCTTCCGTTCTTCGCTCAGGACAAGGCGGGCAAGCCGCTCAACTTCACCTATTCGCTGACGAGGGCCAAGCTGGAGAGCCTGGTGTTGCCCATAGTGGAGAGGTCGGCCAAGCCGGTCACGCAGGCGCTCAAGGACGCGAAGATTGAATCGAGCGGTCTGGACAAGGTGGTACTTGTCGGAGGGCCGACAAGGATGCCGATAGTGCAGAGATACGTGGAGCGCCTGCTCGGCAAAAAGATAGAGAGGGGCGTCGACCCAATGGAGGCGGTCGCGCTAGGCGCTGCGGTCCAGGCGGGCGTGCTGACAGGAGAGGTAAAGGACATCGTGCTCCTCGACGTCACCCCGCTATCGCTGAGCATAGAGACAATGGGCGGGATAGCGACGCGGCTCATAGAAAGGAACACGACAATACCCGTCAAGAAGTCCCAGATATTCAGCACTGCTGATGACAATCAGACCACGGTCGATATACACGTCGTACAGGGAGAGCGGGCGATGGCGAAGGACAATGTGGAACTTGGCAGGTTCAACCTGACCGGAATACCCCCGGCAAGGAGGGGCACCCCGCAGATCGAGGTGACGTTCGACATAGACTCGAACGGAATTCTTCACGTGACCGCCAAGGACAAGGGTACGGGTAAGGAACAGAAGATGGATATTGTCGCCCCGCACAAAATGAGCAAGGACGAGATTGAGAAGAAAGTGGAGGAGTCGCAGGCTCACGAGGACGAGGACAAGAGACTCAGGGAGAATGTCGAGACGAAGAACAGCGCTGAGACGCTGATTTACACCGTGGACAGGAGCCTTGATGATTACAAGGACAAGATTCCGGCCGATGTCAAGACGAAGATAGAGGAGGCGAAGAAGGCGCTGCAGGAGAGCCTGAAGGGTGAGGACTACGCCGACATAAGGGCGAAGAGCGACGAGCTGAGCAGGGCACTGCAGGAGATAGGCGCGAGCATGTACAAGGGGGGAGAGCAGCCGGGCGCTGGGCCGGCGGGAGGGCCTGAACAGGGCCCTGACGCCCCCGGCCATGACGGCAACGTGACCGACGCCGACTACAAGGTAAACAAGTGATAAGCGGGCAGGGCAAATGGGGGAAGATTACTACAAGATACTTGGGGTTGGCAAGAACGCCAGCCAGGACGAGATAAAGAGCGCCTTCAGGGCGCTCGCGCTAAAGTATCATCCCGACCGCAACAAGGAGAAGGGGGCGGAGGAGCACTTCAAGAGCATCAACGCCGCCTATGCGGTCCTCAGCGACCCGGAGAAAAGGAAACAATACGACGCATACGGACCTGACGCGTTCAGCCAGCGATACAGCCAGGAGGATATCTTCAGAAACTTCGACTTCGAGAGCGTCTTCAGGAACATGGGCTTCGACATTGGGGGCGACGACATCTTCTCCAGCATGTTCGGATTCGGGCAGCAGGGCAGGAGGGCCGACATAGGAAACGACATACTCGCCAGCGTAAGGATAACCATAGAGGAGGCGGCGAGGGGAGCTACGAAGAGGCTGCGGATTTCACATATAAAGGCGTGCGACAGGTGCGGGGGGCGGGGAGGGGAACCGGGCACGAAAGAGATCCAGTGCAGCAGATGCGGTGGCAGCGGGCACGTGCAGCAGACGGCGAGAACCCCGTTCGGGATGATAAGGACGGTCGGCGCGTGCGACAGGTGCGGGGGGCGGGGAAGATACTTCGAGAGGGCCTGTAGGAAGTGTAATGGGAGCGGCGCGATGCGCGTCAATGATGAGGTGGAGGTTGCCATACCAAAAGGGGTCGACACGGGCTCGAGGCTAAGGCTGCAGGGGATGGGCGACTTCGGAAAGGACAGGGTGGGCGACCTTTACATAGACATTGAGGTGCAGGAAAGCAGGCTCTTCAGGAGGGAGGGCGATATGCTGTACAATGAGCTGCACATACCGCTCCATATCGCGCTGTTGGGCGGGGAGGCGATGGTGCAGACGATAGGCGGCGGCAGGAAGGTCAGGATAGAGCCAGGGGTGCAGAACAACTCCAAGATAGTGCTTAGGGGAGAGGGCATGCCGCACATGAGAGGATCGTCGAAAGGTGACCACGTGGCGACCGTCATTGTGGATATACCGAAGCATCTCTCGGACGAGCAGAGGAGGCTTGTGAAGAAGCTCGCCGATCTGAATGCCGACGACGAAGACAAGGTAAGGAAGTTTGGGATATTCTGAATCAGATATACACAGCATTCGTCGGTCTTGTTATCTGGCGTATCTAGCGTCATTACGTGACAAGATTCTGTTGAATATGGCCAATATTGTCGCGAAGTTCCTGCCGGTGCAAGATTGATATATTTAATCAGCCGAAATACAACTATGCAGACCTGCAGGAATGGCGCTATTGACCGCGATGCTAGGGCGGCTTATGCTCAGGCGGACGGGAGAGGGGGCGTTGGTTGCATCGGCTTCAGGGGCATGTGGTACTCGCTTTTTTGCGGGTCTGTGCCGCCAGGTGATAGGCAGAGGGCAGAGCTAATGCTCTCCCATGCATTCGAGTACCTTGCCACGCGCACAGTAAGGGGAAATGACCTATTGGCATGGGAGAACGGCGGGTTTATAGCGCGAACCGATTTCCATCCGGGCAATGAAGGGCTTCGGTGGAGAAGCCTGGCCGGAGCGCCCGTATGCGGGGGGAAAGGCTCCGGTGGGTATCCTGATGCAAGCGTGTACGAAAGAGACGGTGCTGTTGGCAGCCTCATCCGACAATCGGATTGCGAGATGGAAAGGGCAGCCAGGAGGAATTGGGGCAGGGTTCATGTTACAATCGTCCCGGCCATGGTCAGGGGCGCCATATATGGCGCAGTGGTTTACGGGTATCTCAAGGCGCGGGGTATGGGTGTGGATTACGCGTTTGCAGGTTATTCCAGCGGGAGGCGCTCGCTGCCGCCGCCAGAGTACGCAACAGAGACCGTGCACATTACCAAGGGCCAATCGGCGCTACTGCGAAGGGAATCCATGGGACGGAATGGGTGCATCTGGATTGTGGACAATGCGATAGACACTGGGGAGACCGTGCAGAGAATCGCGGCGTATTTCAGGCGCATGGTCGACGAAGATAGGATAAGCATAATGGTCGCGAAAGAGCCGACACTCTGGTGAAGTAAAGCTACTTCAGCCTTATCGAGTCGAGGTCGCGCGGGCTTCTAGCATCGGCGTGCATGAGCCTGCCAAGGGTCCTTGAGAGGTCCTCGCACTTGCGCTCCTCGCCGTGCATCACGAATATGCTCTTCGGCCTCGGCTTCAGCCCCTCCGTGAAGTTTATCAGTTGGCGCCTGTCGCTGTGGCCGGATATGCCGCTCACCCTCCTGACCTCCATGTTGACCTTTATTGGGACGAGCTTGCCGTCCCCGTTCGGCAGTGCGACCTCGCTTAGGCCGTTCTCTATCCTCCTCCCCAGCGAGTTAAGGCTGTTGTACCCTACGAAAAGCAGCTTGTTCTGCGGCGAGTCCGCCAGCCTCTTGAAGTACTCTACGCTGGTACCCCCGTTCATCATGCCCCCGCTCGCGAGTATTATCGCGGGGCCATGGTCGAAGACCTCCTCGCGCTCGCCCTTCACTATCTCGAATATCTCGCTCTCGAACGGGGACTTGTTGTTCAGGATCCTGTTCCTCAGGCTCTCCTTCAGGTATTCCGGGTACGCCGTGTGCATCGCGCTCGCCTCGAGTATCATCCCGTCGAGGTAGACAGGCACCTCCATCTTGTACTCGGGCCGCTTGTTCATGTAGTTCTCGAGTATCAGCTGCACCTCCTGCGATCTTCCCACCGCGACGAGCGGTATCAGCACCTTGCCGCCCTTGTCTATGGTGGACTTGACCTCGCCCATGAACTGCCGTTCGACCTCGTCTCTGCTCTTCCCTATGTCGTTTGCTGCGCCGTAGGTGCTCTCTATGAACAGGGAATCGACCCTCGGATACCTAGTCGACGCAGGGTCGTACAGGCGCGTGAAGCCATACTTCATGTCGCCGGTGTAGACTATGTTGTGCATGCCCTCCCCGACGTGAAGGTGCACTATCGCGCTGCCGAGTATGTGGCCCGCGTTGTGGTATGTGAGCTTCAGCTCGTCGGTTATGTTGGTAACCTCGCCGTAGTCCCTGACGACCATGTGGGTAAGCATCTTCCTTATGTCCTTCTCGCCGTAGAGGGGCGTGCCGCCCACCCTCTGGCTGAGCCGTATGTAGTCGCTGAGCAGCAGCGCCGCCAGGTCGCGCGTGGGCGGAGTGCAGTAAACAGGGCCCTCGTAGCCTGACTTGAACAGATAGGGGATGAAGCCGGTGTGATCCATGTGGGCGTGGGAGACGACGATCGCGTCCAGCTCGCTTATAGAGAGGCTGGCGCTCCCTATGTAGGGGAAGGCCTTGTTGATATCGGAGCCGGCGTTCGCGTCCGCCCCCCTTATCGACGACTCCGGGCTAAGCCCGCAGTCTATGAGTATCCTGGAATGGGGAGTCTCGAGGAGCAGACAGCTCCTCCCGACCTCGCTGAACCCCCCCAGCGCGGTCGCCTTGAGCCACTCGCTTTTCCCTATCGGCTTGTTTATGGTCTTCCCTATGCCTATCATGAACTTCTTCCTGAAGTCGGCCTCGTTGAACATCAGCTGTCGAACCCTCGATAGTGTGTCGCTCTCCATCGTCGGGGTTCTGAGCACCTTTGGCGTCCAGGCGGTCTCCATCGATATCGCCCGCAGGTTGGAGCCGTGCTTCCCTATGACGAGCCCTGGCTTCATCGCCTCGACGTGAACCTCGGAGAACTCCGGCACGAACCTTATATTGTTTATCCCGGCCTCCTTTGGGACTATCCGCTCTATCGCCTCCTTCGCCCTCTCCGGATCCATGAGCGCGGAAGGGTCGCTCCTCATTATCAGCTTCTTCTTTATGGATGATGCTATGTTCCGGATTATCATGTCGTCCTTGTAGAGCGCCTTCAGATTTTTCAGGTAGACGACTATGTCCGGGCCCTCGAACTCGGCCTTTACGTAGCCCGCGTCATCGGGCAGCATCGATCTTATCCTCTCAAAAAGTTCCTTGGGGCTTAGCTGCACTCTCTCGTTTGCCCTGGCTTCTTCCATTTCCAAAGAATCACATTAAACTGGAGCCTGTATGTCCCTATTTCGCCTGGCTTGCTATCTTCTCTATGTCCTTGCCGCTGTATTCCGTATAGCCGGACTTGGTGACCACCGCTATGATCATACCGTCCCCTGTGGACGCGCTCCTCTTCATCGCTATGGAGAGCGCTCTCGACGCGAGCTTGACTCCCTCCTTTGTGCCGATGCCCTTCTTGTAGGCGTCGTCCAGATAGCCTGTCGCCATCTCGGTGCCCGCGCCGGTGACGACGTACTTGGACTCGTCGGAATAGCCCCCTATCGGGTCCATGCTGTAAAGCTCCGATTCAGAGCCATCGAGTCCTCCTATCATGAGCTGCACGTAATATGGCATCATCTTGTTCTGTTGCAGTATTATCGAGAGGAGCGACGCCGCCGATTTCGGGGACATCGGATGGTTTTCGCTCATCTTGTAGACCTCGCTGTGCGCCCTCAGGATCCTTATTATCTCCTGCGCGTCGCCAACCGAGCCGGCTACCGTCAGCACGAGGTTATCGTCTATCCTGAAGACCTTCCTGACAGAGGTGTTGTTCACGAAGTCGCCCATGGTGGACCTCATATCAGCGCCCATCACCACGCCGTCGCTGCAGATAATACCGACCGTGGTCGTACCCTTCATATATTTCGCGTATTCCGCTTTGTTCATCTAGAACACCCAACCTTAATATGATCAAGTCCGTCATTTTAGTGTATTACCGCCTTCTGGTCTGCGCTTTGGTTTTAAAGGATTGCCGACTGCTGAAACCGGTCGAACCAGAAAAAATGACAGTTATACTTTGTAACAATACATATATATTTGTTGTGCCGGCATCGGCCGGCACATTCATATTATGACGCTGCCGTTGCCTATGAACTGGTGCTTCGGGTTCTTCAGCTCGGCGTAGACGAATGTGCGGTACACCTTGGTCACTCGCACGTCGTATGTGTTGCCTATCTTCGTCTTCGCGTTCCTTACAAAGACGACCAGGTTCCCTATCTTGCCTATGCCCTCTCCCCTCGCACCCTTCGCGTCTACCTTTATCCCGTAGACCTGCCCCTCCTCTATCCCTGAGATTCTATAGTCCGGTATTCCCATCTCCATCCACCCATTCCTTTGGCGGATTCGCACCCACCAAAACCCAATAGGTAATGGGACACTAGACTTATTAAAGCTATTCTACAGCTATGTGGAAAGACGAACATGAAGCACTCTATGTTGTGCTTTTGATGCGGTTTCGCAGCTGTTGGGCCCGGAGACTTGGTAGTTGCAGGGAGAATGGTGGCGGCAATCCGCCACCAGGATCAGAGGTTGACGTCTATGTCAAGCTGCTCCTTCAGCTCCCTATACCTGTTCCTTATAGTTACCTCTGTCACGCCGGCAACGTCGGCGACCTCCTTCTGGGTCCTGCGCTCCCCGGCGAGCGCGCCTGCTATGTAAACGGCTGCGGCGCTGACCCCGGTCGGGCTCCTCCCCGATATCAGACCCTTCTTCATTGCGTTCCGTAGCAGTTGCACCGCCTTCTCCTGCGCGTCTCCGCTGAGCTTTAGCGCATTTATGTACCTGGGCACGTAGCTCACAGGGTCGGTCAGCGGGATCTTCAGGTCGAGCTCGTGGGATATTACCCTGTAGGCCCTGCCTATCTCCTTCTTCGGAAGCCCGGATATGTTCGCGATCTCGTCGAGAGTCCTCGGCATGCCCGCCTGTCTGCACGACGCGTATATGACCGCCTGGACCACGGTCTCTATCGGTCGACCCCTTATCAGGTTGTTCTGCACGCACTTCCTGTAGAGCAGCGCCGCGCTCTCGCGTATGTTCTCAGGCAGCCCGAGGTAGCTCGACACGCGGTTCAGCTCCGGCAGGGCGATAAGGTAGTTGCGCTCGCTCGAGCTGGCTATGCTCGCGCGCTTGTGCCACTTCCTCATTCGGTAGAGCTGTGCCTGCCTCTTCGATGGTATGCGCACCCCCCTTATGTCCTTGTTGTAAAGATCTATCTCGGTAACAAGCCCCTTGTTCGGCTTCGTGTACCTTATCGGGGCGCCGGTCCTCGCCCTCGAGCTCCTCTGGTCCGCGTCGAAAGCCCTCCATTCTGGGCCCATGTCCGTCGCGTTCTCCCCGATGACGAGCCCGCAGTTGTTGCACACAAGCTCCCCCCTTTCGTTGTCGACAAGAAGGTCGGTGCTGCTGCAGCTCGGGCACTTCCTTATGCGCCCGGAGCCGAGGTCTGCGGGCTGCTGCGGCTGCGCGCCCTGGGAGATCCTCGCATGCTGGCTCGCATCGGGCGCCTCTCCGGGAGCGGGCACCTCCTCCACGTTTATCATGTTGTCCTTGAGGACCACCTTCTTGGACGCACCTGGCTGCGTCTTCTTGGGCCTCGTTTTCGTCACGGTTCTTGTCACGGTCTTTGAAGTTGTCTTCACCATATTTTTCACCAATTAAGCGGTCTCAATAGCATTAAGCTTATATTCCTTTGCAGGATCAGGCAGTAATATTGTGTTGCAATAAGTATTTAAATCTTTTGGTTAAAGCCTTTTAAATGCTTGTGCGGATTCCGTCGATGGGCAATGCCCCCGAACACGGGCGATGCGTATATATATTTTGTTTAGCGTAAGCATGCTATCGGTGTGGGAATGCCAACGAAGAGCGCGGATCCAGGCATGGTGATTGCAGAAAAACCTTAAATACCACATGCGTCGACGTTATTATGAGGCGATTGGATTGGGGACCATTACTAAACCGGTAGAGAAGCCCGGGATAGAGGGGCTTGTTCGCAGGATCGAGGCTCTGGTGGGCGACCCGGCTGCGGCGGTGAGAAGCGCGCAGAACATAAGAAGCTATGAGATAGCCTGGGACACGGAATACAACGATCCCATCGGTGCGCTCATGATAAGTATGCAGCACCTCGACCTTGGCTTCTCCGGGGATCTGGTGAGGAGGCGCGGCATCCCGACAGAGCAGATAGTCGCGAGCGCCATAAAGGTCATCATAGAGGCCGCGGAGCATAGGAAAGATTTCTACGAGGTCGTACCCGAGATCGCGGACCGCTACATAGACATGATCGGTGGGGACAGGTACGCCAACGTTGTCCAAATAGTGAACAGGCTTGTGGCCGGCCATTATCTTTATAGGGACGAGGACGAGGAGATACGCAAGGAGCTGATGGCCGGGGTTGACGGGCTGGATGAGACGCATCGGCAATGGGAGGCGGAGATCGCGCTCGAGGACCACGAGGAGGAGCGAAAAGAGATCAAGGAGGATGCGCTGGCGGAATTGGAGGCCATCCTGGCCAAGATGGAAAAAAATATCGCTGGAGTGCGGCCATTGCTCAGGGATTAACGATAAGGTTAGCGGCGGGCCGTAGCCCTCTTTCTGTTTTAGGCAGCATTCGTCTGAGCGGCCATACTGGCCTTGCATGCTCACCGTGCACCTATCGGCCGTTTCATCCGTCGCGGCGCGCTCGTATTGTCATCGCTTGTGCGCCGTTGCGGTATCGTTTCTGCTCCGAATAAGGCCTTAAGCCATGTGCACTCTGCATGAGAGGAGCTTCCTCCTTTCGGTAGGCTGCCCGCCCGCCGCCGATATTATATGGCGCCCATGGTATAAAGCACTTGCCGTGGGACAGGGATCTGTCTTTCGGTCCACGCCATTTTGCAGGAGCATTGATGGACGGGACTGGACCCAAACCGCCGCGTTTGCATAGTAATTTATTGATTGGCAGAGAAATGGGGATATGGCTGTGGGATTCTGGCAGATGGTGGGGGGCGGGGTGCTCGTGGTAGTGCTCATGGTGCTGCTGCTAGGCGTCATATACCTTATCGGGAGGCCGCTCCTTAAGCTCAT
The DNA here is from genome assembly GCA_021792295.1 of Microcaldota archaeon. Classification (GTDB taxonomy): domain Archaea; phylum Micrarchaeota; class Micrarchaeia; order Micrarchaeales; family Micrarchaeaceae; genus JAJYUY01. The sequence goes on from JAJYUY010000003.1 coordinate 16,921, forward strand.
ATTCGGCGTGATAACCAACAGCATACTTGGGTTGATAGCGATATTCGCGGTCGATTTCCTGTTCAACCTAGGGATACCGCTAAGGCTCTATACTCTTATCCCAACAGCGCTCTTCGGCCTGGCCGGTGTCGGAACCCTCATTATACTCAGGCTCTTTGGGATTCCGCTCTAGCCGTACTCTAGCGATCGCTATTCGCACGCGAGGCGTATGTCCGACAGCTCGACCGTCTTCCTCTTCGCGTGCTTCGACAGCTTCACCGCCTTCTGCGATATCCTGAACGCGGTCCTGTTGAGCTGCTTGCGCAGCTCCTCCGCCGCCGCCGCACTTATCCTCTCTGCACCTGCCTCTTTCAGGATCCGCTTAACGGTGTGCTCGGAGATGTACATTGAATCGTGATATATGGAAAATCGGCTCTAAAAGGATTGCGCCGCACTTCCGCTATTCCAGCTGTGTGAATATGCGCTTCGCAACCTCTTTGCCAAGAAGCGATTCCGCCTTATCCCTGCTCTTCCTGAGTTCCTGCACCGTCGTTATCCCATTGATGTACAGGGTTCGTGCCCTTACCCGCCCGACCTGCTCCAATCTCACAAGGTCGAGAAGCTCCTCCTTTATGCCGTAGCGCAGGCGGACGCGCGCCTGTACCAGCTGCGCCCTAGGCACCTTTGCTATCGCGGCGAGTTCGGTCGCAGAGTATATCAGCCAGTCGGCGTTCGTTATCTTCGCGTATAGCGCGCCTGGCGACGAGGCGTACGCCTTCACTATCTCCGCCTCCTTCTTCTCCCCTATCCAGTCCTCGAGCATCATCGCGGTGCTGAACACCCTTACTGGGTCGTAATCAGCGTATTCCTGCATTGTTATGTCGATCGAGGAGGGCATCTCCCTGCGCGACAGATACGTCGCATAGCGCTCCTCTGCCGGCTTCGTCGCCCTCGCATGCGGCTTCATCTCGAGCGTGTTCGACAGCATCAGCAGTATGTCGAAGGTGTCTCGTATCGACTTGAAGGAATCGATCATCATGCGCGCCGAGAGAGGGTCTATGTAGAGCTCGCTGACGCGAGCGCCGAGCTTTGTGGCAGAATAGGCCCTGTTGCCCTGCTCCACGAAACCCCACTTCTCCAGGTCGTCCAGCACCTTTGTTATTATGGCGCTTATCTCCCATCGGTCGCCATATTGCATGCCGTAAAGGCTGCCCGATATGAACTTCGAGATGGAGTCGCGGCTGTTCAGGAAGCGCTCCGCTATGAACGCGAGAACATGGGACCTCAGGACGGACGCCACCCCAAGCGAGGAAGTTATGGGATCGGGGTTCGCGGTGATGTACCTTCTCTTCAGTTCCGGTATCTGGTGCTTGCCGGTAGCGGTTATGATCGCCCTACCCTCTGTGTCGTACTTGGGCCTGCCAGCCCTGCCGAACAGCTGCAGGATCTCGTTGACGCCTATGCGCTCCCTGTAGTTGCCGTCAAAACGCGTCGTGTCGCGCACCAGCACGGTGTGCGCGGGGAGGTTAACGCCATAGCCCAATGTTGTGGTGGAGCACAAAACCTTCAGCCTGTTCGCCTTGAACGACTCCTCTATTATGGAGCGCTGCTGACTCATCAGCCCCGCATGGTGGAAAGCGACACCCTTCTCGACAAGCGAGCCAAGCTTCACGCACTGCTCGGTCGGTTGGCTTAGGACGCCGAGTACATCGCCAGAGATACGCGATGCCTCCTCCTTCTGCTCGTGTGAGAGCGTTGAGTAAACCTGTTTTGCTATGCGCGCCGCGCCGAATTCTGCCGACCTGCGCGTTGCGTAGAATATTATCGCCTGCTTGCCCCTCTGCAGCGTGTCCTCGACAACCCTGACCTCCGGCAGTTCGCTCTCGCCCAGCAGAGCCTCGATCTTCTCGCGGCCTCCATCGTACCCGTGCAGAACGCCGTTGCACACTATCGAGCGCGAAAGCTTCACCGGCCTGTAGTCGCTCTCGACAAGCTCCGTGCCCAGCCAATCCGCAATCTCGCGAGCGTTGCCGATGGTTGCGCTGAGCGCTATCATCTGCGCACCCGTCATCGCCTTAAGCTTCGTCATGAGCAGCTCCATGGTTGGCCCCCTGCTGGGGTCGCCGATCATGTGAACCTCGTCGAAGACGAAGCAGCCCACGCTGCCCAGCCAGTCGATCCCGTGGCGGATTAGGCTGTCAAACTTCTCGGTCGAGAAGAACAGCATTTGGTAGGCGGCCAGCCCCCTGTCATCAGCGTCGAGGTCGCCCGTTGATATGACACTCCTTATGAATGGGTAGGTCTCGCGGAACTCGTTGAACTTCTCGGATGCGAGGGCGCGCATGGGGGCGACATATACCGCCCGCTTGAACTTTGAAAGTATGGTTATGGCGCACGCCAGCTCGGCTACAAGAGTCTTGCCGCTCGCGGTGGGGCTTGCGACCACCACGCTCTTGCCCTCGATGAGCCCCTTCTCTATCGCGTATGCCTGGGGCGGAGTGAATGTCCTGATCCCGCGCGCCTCCAGCGATTCGATTATCTCCTTGGGCACCTTGCCCCTTATCTCTTCAAGCTCCATGCAAGCACCGGACGTTGAGGTAGTATTGCGGCATATGCTAGCCGCATCGATATCTATTTTGCAAGGCATTACTAATAAGGATAGGTCAAGTGGGTCAGGAGGCGGCGCCGGCCGAATCGGCAGTTGCGCCAGACGGATAAACCTATTTATTGCTTGTCAGGGCATTATGAGGGGTTGCATGCTCGCGCAAAGGAGGGGGCAGATCACAATAGAGTTCATGGTGGTCTACGCTATTATACTGATAGTCTTCGTCATCCTGTTCTCGATCATAACAACGCAGCGCGCCGCGACCCTTGTGACGCAGCAGTATTCGCTGATGCAGCTGCAGGCGGAGGACATAGCCTATTACATAAACCATGCGATAAGCGCTGGCAGCGGCTACTCGGCAACGATAAGCCTCGTCAGCGGAGCCTCGTCGAAGCCCTACAACATAACGATGTCGAACATGGGCGTTGTTGTGCTGACCTCGAACACCGCGGGGAGGTACATCAGCGCGTATGCGTTCAGCAGCGCCCGCAACATGGTGATAAACGGGGCGCTCCAATCGTCGAGCAACGGCATAAGCACCTATAGCGTGGCCTCTTACACAGGCACCATGACGATAGCGAACGAGGGGGGCATAATCTACATAGACCAGAGCCCTTACTCGACGCTCGGGCTCTTTGGGGACCAGATTGATGACATACACGAGAGCTACGCCGCCGGCTTCGACGGCGCAGACAGCTTCGTCAGCGTGCCCGACGCGCAGCAGCTGCGGCTCGACGGAGCGCAGCCGAGTTACACCATAGAGCTCTGGGCGAGGAGGGCTGCGATCTCCTCAGGTGGGCTGCTCGGTAAGCACACCGCTTCTGGAGGCTACGCGATCGGGATAGGGAACGGGGGCTGCAGCGGCAGCGAGATCAACTTCAGCAGGGTTGGAGTCGTAAACACGCTTTGCGTGGGTCAGCTGCCCTCTGACACGAACTGGCACCAGCTGGTCCTCGTATTCAATTCCATAGGCACCTTCAGCTACGTGGACGGAGCGCTCTCCGGCTCGAGCAGCGAGAGCGCAGCGGTGGCCTCGGCAACGGCCCCGCTTACGTTAGGCAACAGCTCGGGATCGCTCTACTTCAACGGGCAGCTCGGCAACGTGCAGATATACAACAGCTCCCTCACCCCCAGCCAGATAGGGAGCCTGTACAGGAGCGGGCTGCTCGGGCTGCCCGTCGAGAGCGGCAACCTGGTGGGCTACTGGCCCCTTAGGGGGGACGCGAACGACTACAGCGGCAACTCCTACGACGGCCAGTACCATGACGTCGCATGGCAGAACCTCGCCGAGCTGGGTATAAGGCTGCAGACGCGCGCGGGCGCGCCACTCGCCAACGGGATCGTGGGGATCGTCGACAACGGCAGCGCGACCGTGGGCCCGAATGCTGTGGCGGCCTCGCTTACAGCGTCGTCAGGGGGCATCCTGAACGCGTACGTCTCGTACGGGTCGGCAGGCACCGCGGTCAGCATATTCCCGTTCACGGGCAACATGAGCACCGCCAACAGCCTGGTCGGCTGGTGGCCCTTCACTTACGGCGACAGCAATGGAGGCAGCATAGAGGACATAAGCGGCAATGGGGATGATGCGCTCGTCACTAACGCACTTTGGCAGCGGCGCTCCAGCCAGGGGAGCTTCACCGCGTTGGAGGCGACAGTGCCGTCGAACCTTGAGAGCGGCTATGTGCGCGTGATTCCCGCCGGCGGGCTGCTGAACCTGCCCCAATCCGCCAACTTCACGCTTGTTGCATGGGTCAGGTACATGGGGCCGACGCCAAACTGCCAGAGCGTGTTCAGCAGCAACGGACAGGTGTCCAACGGCATAGAGCTCATGGGATACAGCGATTCCGGGAGCTGCGCGCTGCTATACATAGACGGCTACGGGATAGGCTGGCCCTCCTCGACCTACAACCTCCCGATAGGGAGCTGGGCGATGCTCACCGCCCAGTTCAGCGATGTGTATTCGAACCTCACCGCAGGAGGGAGCAAGCTGGCCTACGTATACCTGAACAACACCCTAATCGCTTACAACAGCATACCCGGGTCGACGCCCACAACGCTCGGCAGCGCCTCTTCCATCTACTACATCGGCGCCAACAGCCCTGCAGGCGACGAGGCCTTCAACGGGCTGATCGCGAACGTCCAGCTCTACTCGCGCATGCTCAGCGCGGAGCAGATAGCGGCGCTTTATTCGAGGGGGGTGGCGTCGCTGCCTGTGCCAGGCTCTGGATTGGAGGGCTGGTGGCCGCTCCTCGGGGACGCGAACGACTACAGCGGAGGGGGGAGCAACGGCACGCTCTCCGGCAACGCACTATTCACAGGCAGCAGCTACGGGAGCAATGCTGATAATGGAGCATACGACGTGTTCACCTTCAACGGCATGCAGACCGCCAACATAATGTACTCAGGCGCTCTCGGGCTGAGCGGGAGGTTCAGCGTTTCGCTGTGGTTCGAGAGCGCCAGGCCCTCCACGAACAGCTTCACCTCAGAGCTTTTCGACACGCTGCAGACGGGCGGCAACACGCTTAACATAAGGCTGGCCGGCAGCAACAGCGTTGGCGGCTTCACAGGCATAGAGGGAAGCATCGGCGACGGGAGCTCCCAGCTCTCCGGCTCTGTCGATTATCCTTTCTCGTTCGTGCAGGGCTCGTGGCATCATCTCGTGGAGAGCTTCTCTGGGAGCGGATGGACCATCTATATCGACGGGAAGTATGCCGCGTCGGGGAGCTACACCGGCACCCCAGAGCTGCTGGGCAGCGGAAGCTACATAGGTATAGGCGGCGGCCTGGGCCTGCCGTTCTACGGCCAGATATCGAACGTGCAGGTGTACAATGCTGTGCTTACGGCCACGCAGGTATCGCAGCTCTACCAGCAGGGTGCGCAGCCGCAGAGCTCGGTCGGGCTCTCCCTCGGGTGATGTGATGAGAGGCCAGATATGGAGTCTTGACGTCATATTTGCGCTGGTCATATTCAGCTTCACCGTCACCCTGCTAACGCTAACATGGCTGAGTGTGAGCAACCAGCTCGCGGTTTCGTACGCCGGGTCAAGCGGGCTCATGGCGATGCAGGCGAGATCGTTCTCCGACATCATAATGTCCCCAGGAAGCCCAGCGGACTGGTACGAGATGATCAACACCACCAACAAGGACACGTGGGGCGCGGTGAGTCCAGGCATAACCTACCCGGGCAACGGCTCCATATCGCAGGCGAAGCTCCTCGCGCTGGTCTCGATGGCGAACAGCAACTACCAGGCGACCAAGCCCGAATTCGGGCTCGGCTACGATTATTACATAGCCATTCACAGCGGGCTGCAGTACCAGAACTACGTCAACCTAAGCATTGGGAGGAACCCCGCGTCGAACAATGCGCTGACCGTGTATGTCGACAGGGAGAGCTCCATGATAAACGGGGTTCCGGTGGTGGTCGAGGTAATGGTCTGGTCGAACTCGACAGGTGGATTGACATGACAAGGACAAAGGGGTTCGTGTTCACGCTAGATGCGGTCTTCTCACTCATATTTGCGGCGGTAGCGATATCGGTACTACTGTATGTGCACTTCTCCAGCGAGATTCCAGCTTCTATACAGGGGGCGCAGGCGCGCTCGGTTCTGCAGTCGCTTGCGGGAACCAGCGCGGCCGCGGCGGCAGGAGGCTCTGCGCTGTGGAGGCAGGCGGTGGCGAGCGCGGATTCGAGGGGCTACGGATGGCCGCAGTACGGGAGGGACGGGCAGCTCAGCTCCGCGACAGGGTACGGGCCGAGCGAGCCTTACCTTCTATACTCGTATACTGCGCCGTCCGACATCATACCGGTGCCGGTGGTCGGCGGCGGGGTTGTCGCGTTCGCAGCAGCAGGCGAGGTCTACGCACTCAACGCAACTACCGGCAGGCCGGCGCCCAACTACCCGTACACCACTAGCGGGCAGGTGATAAGCTCGCCGCTCATCTACGGAAACGAGATAATATTCGCTAATTCGGTCGGGTACATAAGCGCGCTGAGCGCAGGGAACGGGATCGACGTGCTCTGGAGCAGCGATATAAATTATAAATATGTCACCACCCCGCTCGAGATGGAGGACGGCCACCTGGTCTTCGGGGTCAGGAACCAGAGCGGATACGGCTACGTTTACGCCATCGACCCAGTCAACGGCACGGTCGCGGCGAGCTACCCGACCAGCACCCCTGACGGGGGGCTGCTGAACTCGCTCGCCTTCTACAATGGTGGGTTCTTCGCGAGCAACGGGCTGGGTGCGGTCAGCATGCCGTCGGTCCTTGGGGCAGGGCTTGTCGCAATGAGGAGCAACACGCCGGGCTTCGCGGGAGGATCGGGGTATTATGCTGTGACGAACGGCAGTACCGTATGCTACCACGGCCCGAGCAATTACCTCTCCAACGCGCTCGCACACCTGGGCATCTACTGCATCAGCCCCAGCGGCAACATACTCGGCGCGCCTGCGATAGGGGACAACTATTCGATCTTCGGGGCCGGCGGGTCGATAATAGAGGTCGATCTTGCGCGCATGGTGAACGCCAGCTTCGGGATTGCGCAGAGCACATACAACACCACCCCCTCCATAGCCGGCGATACAGGATACCTGCTCGCCGGAAGCATGCTCTACTATTACAACAGGAGCGGAGGTGTGAGTTTCAGCGTAAAGCTGCCAAGGGACCCCTACCAGTACAACTACTCACAGGTAGCTGTGGCGTACGGCGACGCGTACGTGCCCGACGGCAACACGCTTTACGTGTTCGGGGAGCCGAGGCTGAGGGCGAACGAGAGCATGCTGAGCGCGCTAGGCAACCTTTATCTGAACGGGGGAGGAGGGCTGGCCGACCTGCTCCTCTATAATTTCTACAACTCAAGCGGCATTGGCATGTACCTGAATAACAGCTACGCCCCGGCGCTCCATGTAGCGAACTTCAGCGAGGGCGGCTACGCTGCGGTGCAGAGCGGGGTGCAGGTGAGCCCCGAGGCCGGGAACGCGGGCAACATGAGCGCATGCGCATGGTACAAGATAAACAGCCTCGCCGGCTATCACGGGCTGCTCTACAAGGGCACGGTCCACCCGAGCAATGGCAACATCATCGAGTACGCGATGGACCCTGGGGGGGCATCGCAGGGCTTTGCGGTATACGCACCGAGCGGCACAGAGATAGCGTACGCCAATGCCGTCAGCCCGCTGACAGCGAACCAGGTCGGACACTGGTACTTCTCGTGCTTCGTCTACAGCTACAAGGAAAGCCTCGCCGACTTCTACCTGAACGGCACGCTATATCCAGGCACCTTTGTTGGGGGGACGCCAGCGGGTTACGGGAGCGGGAGATTGGTGATTGGGGGCGGTGTTGGAGGATCGTCTAACGCGCTTGTCGCGGACGTGCAGGTCTACAACTCCCTCATATCGGGGAGCCAGGTGGTAGCGCTCTATCGGGAGGGTCCGTTCGGAATGCCGCTGCAGAATGGAAGGATTATGGGCTGGTGGCCGCTCCTCGGGGACGCGAACGACTACAGCGGCAACTCCAACATCGCATACCCGTCCAACGTCATATACACCAATTCAGGATACGCGCCGCAGTACCTAGGCAGCGCCTACGAAATAAGCAGGGCTGGCATGCCGGTGGTTCTTGATGACAACGGGATAGCGGAAAGCTACAATGTGAGTGTTGTACTATGGAGCAGTTGAGGGACAGGAAGGGATTCTTGCTGACGCTAGCAACCGTAGTGCTTGTAATCCTCATACTCGGGGAGGTGCTGACATACGTCTACACCAACCTGCAGTACGACACGCTGGACTCGCAGGGGACGCTGCCTTCCGCGTCCTCATTCCTTTACAGCAGCGCCGAGGCAGGAACCCCGCAGTTCCTCAACCAGAGCCTCGGCAGGGCGCTCGGAGCGCTGGGCGCATACGAGTCGGGCAACGTGCTGCTCCAGAACCAGAGCGTCGCATCCGCGCTCGCATCGCTGATGGAGAATGGGAACGTCTTCGGAGCCAACATGCTCGGATACATGGGCGCCTACACACTCTCCGGATACAGCGCCAACATAGAGAACGAGGCGAATACGATAGGGCTCAACGTCAGCTTCTCGAACACGAGCGTGGTCGTCTACCAGAGCGTCCCGTACTCGGTCAACGCCATTTACCACTCGCGCATCACGATAAACGCAAGCTACGGGACCATATCCTATCCAATAACCGCCAATGGGAGCGTGATCCTAATTGGGGGGACCGACCCGTACGAGACCGGCAGCTCATTCAGCTATTCGAACCTCAGCGGCAACCTCGCCATAGGGGGGGTGCGCGCCGCCTCTGGAAGCAGGTCGCGGTACATGCTCGCCTACGGCAACCTCTTCCTGTATTCGAACGTCGCGAAGCCTAGCCCGGCGTGCAGCGACATACTCGCGGCTGTCTCGCAGAACAGCATATCCCACGACATACTGGCAACGGCGAACGCGATGGACCTGCCGGTTGGCGTGTGCGGCGCGCTCGGCCTGGTGACTTACAGGGCGAACAGCACGGCCCCGGCCAGGCCATACCTGGTATACGCGAGCGGCGGCAACTACATAAACGGGACGCTGGGCGCGTATGCGAACCAGGGGGTCCTGCTCGACGGGAATTCGCTCTCGCTGAGCAGCATCGGGGGCATAAGCTCTGCGATCGATTCCGGGAGCTACCTCGGCAGCGGCCTCGCCCCAGGCTTCCTGAGCCTGCTAAACGGGAGCACCTACGCCGCAGCGCCGTACGGCGCTGCGCCGTTGGGAATGCTCTGGAGGCAGGTCGGTAGCTTCTCCCCAGGCAATTCGATCAGCGCGTCTGGGGTCCCGGTGAACACGGTGTCTGGAGGCTATGACACAGTCTCCTTCTGGATGAGATGGTCAGGCGGCGCTGCCGGCGAGGTCCCGTTCGGGTTCAACTCGCCGACGACCACATACTACATCTACATAGGTGCGCAGGGGATAGGGTTCAGCACGGGCGGGGGCAGCCTGCTCGGGGCCGAGGTGGGGCCGAGATACGGCTTCATCAACGGCACATGGGTCAACGTTGTGGCAGGGTTCAGCAACGGCGTGCCCTCCGCGAGCAGCTCTGTGCTTTACATAAACGGGGTAAGGCAGCAGCTGCAGGTCCTGTCGGGGACCCTAGGCTCTGAGACGGCGAGCGGCGGCGTTGTGATTGGCGGCGTTGACGCCTCGCCGTACAACGGCTTCGGGGGGCAGCTGGCAAACGTGCAGGTATACAACACGCTCCTCAACCAGTACCAGGCCTTGCAGCTCTACCTTGACGGGATAAACGGGTTGCCGGTTAACAGCAGCCTCGCCGGATGGTGGAAACTGGACGGCAACGCCAACGATTACAGCGGGCGTGGCAGCACAGGATCATGGTCTGGCGGTGGACAATATTTCAGCACTCTTACTGGGTACACGGGCGACTCTTTCGACGGCGGATCGTTCTACAACGCGCCGGACGGGAGGGTCGTGGGGCCTGGATGGTGCTGGGGGCCTTCGAACTGCACGCTCAATACAGCACTGGCGCTCTATGCCCCATTCGAGCAATACCCGTACAACGCCTTCCCTGCGCGCGCCGGCGTGCTCGGAACAGGCAATGCGACGCTCCCTACAGCAGCGTATTTCGACTCGGAGCAGAACAGCAGCGTGGTCGCAACGAACGTTCCGCTCAACTCGGCAGGCGGCCAGTACAACACAGTATCGTTCTGGATGTACTGGAACGCGCCGGCGTCGGGCGCAGGGACCGCGGTGTGGCTTAACGGCTTCGGGCTGGAGGGCAACAGCGTCGACTTCGGGTTCGATGCGTCTGGAGGGAGCGGCATACTCGGAGTGCCATCGAGCAGCGTCAGCGGGCGATGGATCAACGTGATCGCCGCGTTCTACAACGGGGCGCTGAGCGCAAGCACCGGCAACATGCTCATAGACGGGGTGCCGCAGGCGCTCTCAGGGGGCAGCCCTGGCACAATAGGCGCGTTGAACCCGGGGAACGTGGTAATCGGCGCGCAGCCGGGCGCTGACGCCCCGTTCTCCGGCTCGATCGCCGACGTGCAGGTCTACAACACGCTCCTGACCTCGGCGCAGGCGGCCGACCTTTACCTAAACAACAGCGTGAACGGGCTGCAGCCGGTGGGCTACTGGCCGCTGGGCTGGGGGTACGGCGGGTTCTTGAACCAGACCCAGACGCTCTATGGCACCAGCACAGGGTACGCCTACAGGAACGGGATAGAATGCACAGAATCGAATTCTATAGATGCGGTGGGCCAGCAGTGCGGCATAGAGTTCCTTCCGGTCACTTATGGAGGTTAGGCCGCGCCTATCCCGGCGAACACGCCCTTGAGCAGCAGCTGGGAGATGAAGAATATGCCAAGCCCCGTGGCGATGAAAACAGGCATGTACTTCAGCCCCTTGATAGGGTTGCCGGTCGATATCGCGGCGAGTATCAGGCTTGCGAACGCCGAAACGGTCACTATTGAGGCTATCGCGAAGTAGTGGTACTCTGTTGGGGTTATCTTCGGCGGACTGGGCTTTAGGAACGAGAGCCCTGTTGTCGGCAGCCCCCCCGGGTTCGCCGCAAGTATGCCCGTCCACACGTTGCTCGTGACCGCGATCATCTGGCTGGTTATGCCGTATAGGACTGGGGAGGCTATCACACCGGCGAAGGCTATGAAGATGCTGTAGAGGAAGAGCTGGCCCGCGACCTCCTTCTGCGTGAGCTGCTGGCTCCTTATGTCCTTCGAGAGCTGCTCAAGCAGGTCGGCCATCGCCCCCCCGTATATTATCGACTCGGTTATCATCCTGACCGCGTGCGAGAGCTGGTAGGAGCGGTATTTCTTCGCTAGGCCCGCGAGCGCGTCGTTGAAGTTCTCGCCCTCGAATATGCGCATGTTCATGTCCTTTATGTCCTCGCTAAGGAACTCGAACTCGGGCCTTGCCGCCAGCAGCATCGCCCTGTCGAGCGATATGCCGCTCCTGAGGTTGGCCGACGCTATCTGCAGATAGTCGGGAATCATGGCCTCCATCTTAGTCTTCCTGTAGTCTATCCTGTACTCCATGTAGGCGTATATCATCGCGATGTAGAGGGATGCGAGGCCGAGCGCGACCAGCACGTCGAGCAGGGAGTTGATGGCGTGGCTTTGAGACAGCGGGACGAAAAGGTAGAGCATGAAGGAGAATATGACGAATATCGCGATGAACCCGAGCACCGCGAGGCGCGCCACGCGCTCCACGCTGGTCCTCATGCCCGCCATGTCCAGCTCGTTCGATAGGGCGACCGCGACGTTCCTCGATATCAGCCTCTCGAACCTTATCGCCATTGGATCACATCGTGAAGACAGGCCTCGACGAGGTCGTCATCTTCAGGAACACTATCTGTAGGAACACTATCCCCACCACCCCGAACTCCAGGACGGTGGCGTTGACCGTGAATATCGATATGAATGTGGTGAGTATCGTCAGCACAGCGACGCCCATGCTCGGCACTATTATCCCGAAGAGCATGTAGAACATAGCGATCGCATTGAGCCTCTGCCCGTACCTCCTGAGCTCTATCACGCGCTCCTGGGAAAGCTGGTCGATCACCCCCTGCAGCGCAGAGGTCGTATCGGCGCCCGCCCTTATGGACACGGCCGCCTGGAGCATTATCCTCCTGAACGACGGGCTCTTCGTTTCGGTGACGGTCGCGTCTATCGCGTCCTCGAGAGGCGTGCCGAGCTGCACCTTCTCGACGATCTTCGCGAACTCCCTGCTCGCGAGCCCGTAGCCGCTGCTGACCGAGGTTATGGCGTTGAACAGGGGCATGCCGGACCTGAGCGATATTATTAGGTCACGGGCCGCGAATATTATGTCCCTCTCTATCTTCTTCACCTCTGCGCCCCCTTTGCGCAGCGGAAGGCCCATGAAGAGCTGGAAGGAGGAGACGAATGCGGCTAGCGCGAGCATCACCGTCAGCAGCGCGGCAGGGGCGGCCCTGGCGAGCGCCTTGTCTAGTATGAGGAACGCGCCGCCGCCGACCGCGACGGCCAGCAGCGCTGAGACGACGATGGCGTTCATGACGAACTGGTAGACGCTCTGCCTGGAGCCCTGGACCTTGAGCGCGGTGGAGAGGCCCTTGCGCCTCATTCCTATGCTCTCTATATAGAGCCTGAGCTGGCCAAAGCGCGGTACCCCAGATGCCGGCGCACCCTTTCCAGGTTTGGATGCCCCCTTCGCTTCAGGGGCTGGGGCGGATTTACTTATTGATGACCGTTGCACAGGGGGAGGATTGGAGGGCTGTGGCGGGCGGGCCGGACTCGCCGCAGGCCCAGCGCGCCCGAACAATCTCGAGAAGGGCGATGGCTTGCCCTCCAGCTCTATGCGCTCCCCGTTTACCTCTATTGTGCGCTTCCTCTTGTCGAACACCGCCCTCACTCCCCTTTCAGGAGCGAGAGGGCCTCCGAGAGCCTCTTGTCCCTCAGCGCCAGCAGGCTCGGATCGGCGCCCCCGGCATTGCCGGCAGCATTCGCACCCTTCATTGAATCGTAAAGCCCGAAGACTTCATCCCGGACTATCTCCATCTGGTTATTATCAAAAACCCTGTTCTTAATGCTTTCTATGATCTTCTCCAGCTCGGAGAGCTGGTCCGCCGCAGAGAGGTTCGGGAGCACAAGATTCGCGCTCCTTTGCCGCTTGAACTCTGGCTCTGGCTGCGGGGCCTTCCTGTCCGCAGCCACCGCCGATGCGATCGCGCTGAGCTCGCCTGCCGCGGCCCGCATGTGCGCCTCTGGCACCGGCGCTGCCATAGGAATCGGGCGCACGAACATGCCCGACCTCGCGGTTGTTTGCTGCACCTGGCGGGACTGTGAACCCTCGATCGCAGACAGCTCGGCAAGCATCTCCGAGAAGGCCCTTGGCCGCCGCTCGACGCTGCTTCCGGATGAGATATCTGAGGAGACGCGGTCCACCGGCTCCTTCTTGGCAGCAGCCTCTATCCCCCTGACCAGCGCCAGCAGCTCTGAATATTCCGCCATATGCCCACCTACAGCAGCTCCCTCGAGAACTTCGCGTTCTCCGCGGCCAGCGCCAGCACCTTTGACTTGTCCCTGTAGTAGTGAGCGACGACGTAGCCCGCGTCGTCCATGTTCATTATGTCGTTCCTCACCATCCATTCGAGCACGGTCCGCTTCTCCTCGATGCTCTCGGCGAGCTCCTTGCGCGTGTACCCCCCGAACAGCGTAAGGGTCTCCATGAGCCGCGTCATCTCGCTGATCCGGTTGAAGCTGTCGTTTATGACGTCCCAGCGGTGCAGCACGTTGACGTCGCCGCTGTCCAGCACCTCACCGAACTCGAGGAGGCGCCTTATCCCCTTCGCCCTGTGCCTGAACAGGACGGCTATGCCCCCGAGCGCGTTCATCGTTATCTTGGGTATGCCGATCGGGGGGTTGGTCATCCTGATTATGACGTCCTGCGCGTTGTCGGCGTGGACGGTGCTGTAGACAGCGTGGCCTGTGTGTATGGCCTCGAAGAGGGTTTCGGCGTCCTTCTCGGTCCTTATCTCGCCAACGAGCATCACGTCCGGCCTCTGCCTGAGCGCGTTGATCATGAGCTTGTACAGGGTCACCTCGCCCTTGCCCTCCGGGTTGGGCTGCCTTGACATCATCGGTATCCACTGCAGGAAGCTTGGGAGCATCAGCTCCCTCGTCTCCTCTATCGAGACTATCCTCCTTGTGGACTGGAAGAACATGCTGGTGGCGTTGAGGAAGCTCGTCTTGCCGCTGGCGGTCCCCCCTGAATAGAGCAGGCTGATCTCGTTCTGTATGCAGAGCCAGACGAGCGCCGCTATCTCGCTCGAGACCGTCCTGTTCTTTATCATCGCCGTCATGGTCCACGGGTTCTTCTCGAACTTCCTTATCGTTATGGTGTTCCCCATGTTCGATATCGGGTAAAGGGTCGCGTTGACCCTGGAGCCGTCGGCGAGCTCCGCATCCATCAGCGGGGTAAGGTTGTTTATCTCCCTGCCTATGCGCCTGCCTATCTGCGCCGCCTGCTCGTATATGGACTCGTCGCTCGGGGGCTTTATGTTGGTCCTGCACCATCCGATCTGCTTGTGGAAGACCCAGATGTAATCGCGCCCGCCGTTCACCGCTATCTCCTCGAGGTTGTCGTCGGCTATGAGCACCTCGAGGTCGCCCAGCCCCAGCATCATGTTGATTATGTACGAGGTGAGCAGCGCCTTCGTGCTCTCATTGGTGCCGGGTATGTACTTGTCGATCAGTATCTTGCTCGATTCCTTGTACCTTGCGTCGATGGCGCGCATGTACTTCTCGTCCTGGAGCCGCGAAGGGTCGACAGGCACCATGGTTATGAGCTCGCTCCTGAATGACATGAGCAGCAGCTTGGTGGCGTTGCCTAGGCCGGGAAACATCACGTTGTACTGCGGGGCGAACTCCGAACGGACCTCGCTTATCGTTATCTCGACGTGCATGCCGTGCGCGTCCAGGCCGTACTTTGCGAGCATCCTGTCCGCAGCTGATCCATTATCGGCCAATCGAATTCACCCTTCCACCTCGCCCTTTCCCCTCTTGACCCGCTCCTTCTCGCGCTCTATGCCCCTCTTTATCTTGTTGCCGATCGCCTCAGCCTTGTCAGCGTGGCTCTCCAGCTCGTCCATCGCCTTCGCCTTCTTGTACATGGGCATCTCCTTGTCCGAGTCGAGCGCGTGCAGCTCCTCCATGATCAGGTTGACCTCCTTCCTTGCCTCGGCGACATCGGAAACGAGCCCAGCTATTGCGGCCTTCGAGGCCTTTATCTGCTCATCGATCTCGGAGATGGATCCGAACGCCGCCTTTATCGCCTTCACGCTCTCCGACATTAGTTTGTACTTGGAGTTGAAGCCTGTGCTGATCGCCTTCATCTCGTCTAGCGCCCTCTGCCTCCTGTCCCTGAACCCTATTATCGCAGAGGAGAGCGCCCTCCTTGCCGCCTCCGTGTCCCTCTTCACCTCATTGACCTCCCGGGCAAGCCTGGCCGCCTCTGCCT
The DNA here is from genome assembly GCA_021792295.1 of Microcaldota archaeon. Lineage (GTDB taxonomy): Archaea > Micrarchaeota > Micrarchaeia > Micrarchaeales > Micrarchaeaceae > JAJYUY01. The sequence continues at coordinate 32,510 of JAJYUY010000003.1, forward strand.
GCTGCTCTCTTATCGCCCTGACGACCGATTCCGCGTCCGAGCCCTCGCTCTTCAGCCCTGTGTATATGTCGTCGAGCGACTTCCTGATTTTCTGCTTGAACTCCATAGTCCTCGCGTCCGCCTCGGCCTCCAGCGACTGGTAGAAGGCGTGCTTCGTGTCCTCAAGCTCGTGCATCGATTCCCTCGCAGCCTCGGCCCTCTTCAGCATTACGGATAGCTCCTCCAGCCTGTGCTTCAGCTCTGCGAATGCGTCGTCCGAAGAGGTAATGGAGGCTCTGGCGTTCAGCTCCTCCATCTTCCTGCTCATCTGCGCCATGTACTCCTCAGAGCTTTTCTGCATTCTCAAGAATGCGTTCGCCTTCTGCTCTATCGGCTCGTAGAGACGGTCGAGCTCGTTGAACATCTCCTGCACGTTCGGTAGCTTCTGCTTGTAGAGCGCCTCCATCCCGCTTACGTTGGCGGAGAGCGCGTCGAGGGCCTTCGAGAAGTTGTCCATCGAGACCCTCTCGAGCTCCATCTTGTTCTGCACCGCGAACTTCTGGGCCTCGACCTTGACCCTTACCGCCTGCTGCTCCCCCGGTGCTATGTTTATCGGCTCGAGGTACATCTTCCCGACCTCGTAGCTCACCTTTATCAGCTTGGCCTCCTCGAGCACCTTCGCCCAGCTCTCCAGTATGTTCGGGCTGACGCCGAGCTCGACCGACAGGCCGGTAAGCTCGCGCCGGCCCCTGCTCTTCAGAGTTTCGAGAAGCGAATCGATGTTGGTGGTCGTCTCTGGGCTTGGTTGGGGCTGGTCCATGAAACACACTAGGCATAAGCATTCTCAGGAAAAGTTTATATATAATGCCTAACAGGGAGCGACGTCAGGTTCGATCGGAGGGCGCGCCAGAGGGAGCCGCATGGGCCGCGTTCCCTTGGCCGGCGGATGGCCGATCAAATCAGTACCCTGTAGAACATTGAGAAGGCAAGAGCTATGATTATCACGAAGATCAGGTAGGATATCGGGATTATAGGCACGAAGGCGAGCATCAGCACCAGTATCAGTCCCATCATGCTGGCGTAGACCGGCAGGCTCCACGAGAGCACCTTGCTGCCGTCGAATGGGAAGATTGGGAGCATGTTGAAGAAGGCGAGCCATATGCTTATGAAGATGACGAACTGTATTGCGGTGGCCGCGTATGTGCCGGTAAAGAACTGGCCGGCCGCCAGAAAGAGGGCAAATATCGCGAGGTTCGCCGCTGGGCCCGCGAGCGACACGATCCCATTCTGGCGCTTCGTGAAGCTGTGCGAGAATATGTAGGTGGCGCCGGGTATGCCTATAAGGAATCCGAAGGCGCCGCTGGCGAGCGTTATCAGGAGGCCTATCCTCGAGCTCCTGAATTCGGCGATTGCGCCGTACCTCTGTGCGACGAACTTGTGCATGAGCTCATGCAGAACGAACGAGAGCGTGACCCCTAGTGCAGATATGGGCAGCGCTGCGATGAAGCCCGAAAGGAATCCGTGGATGCCGTATCTCCCGAGTATCAGCGAGAAGGCAACGATCAGGACGAGGTCTGCGATGATTATATCGCGTATCTCTGTAATGCTGGATATGTTGTGCCGCATCGCCACTCGACCATCTGAGAATAAATATAAACCCCAATACTATAATAAGTATCTGTATGCATAGCTCCATCGTCTAGTGGTCAAGGACGGCGGCCTCTGGAGCCGTAAACCCCAGTTCGAATCTGGGTGGAGCTAATTCAGGCTCTGATGTCGATATGGGCTCTGTGTGCTGTGTTGAATGAATCCGTCTCCCCTCGACGTGGCTGCCATCGAGGAATCAAACGGACCTGCGGGATAGAAGACGCACAGGCCAGGAAAGAGGACGGGCAGCGCATCCACATAAATTTGTCCGTGTTGCATTTCTCAAATTCGAACACAACAGGATAAGGGCAGGTTTGAGTTGGTACGAAACCAGGTTGCGTATATTCAGGGATGCAACACGATTGTTCAGGTCATCGCCGCGAAGCTATTAGCCTGAACTCGTAAGTCCTAAATCTATAAACCATTTGAAAAATTCTCCGGTATTTTGGGGCATGGATCTCGGCTCGCGTTATCGGTGGCGATGGCTGGAGCAATGATTGGGCCACCCACAAAGAGGTTTGGCGGCGGCGCCTGCGCTATCTGCGCTTTTCAAGGCTTTGTACCGCGATTTCCGCCAGCCTTATTGCACCCTGCCTCGACTCTGCACCGGCTATGAACCTGCCAGTATGGCAGAATACCGCGTCGCCGACACCGGTTACCCGCGCCAGGGCCTGGCCCTTAAGCCCGGCCCACGCCATGGGGAGCGTCGCCCTGCTTCTGAACCCGTTCATGCTCATCGGCACGACCCTAACCCTCCAGTCCCTCCTGCTTGACCCAGGATAGACGACGTAGAGCAGGTCTGATTTCTCTATCACCACCTCCTGCCATGGTATTTTGTAGTCTCTGAGGACGATGAACCTCGAGCCGCTTCTCTTTGCAATGCGGATCAGCGCCATCAGTACGGACCGGCTTTTAACATAGTATTCTGCCGCTCGAATCTCGCGAGCTAGCAGACCGCATGCGAACGCTAGCGCGTCCCTGAACGCGGCCTCCTGCGTCATGCGCCCTCTTACCCATTCCTCATTGAACGAGTCTATCACTTCAAAGAGAGTGTACGGCCTTGCCGATCTAACGGTGAAGCTGCTTACGCCGTTGTCGCCAGCGTCGATGCCCTGGATCACCCTCTCGTCTATCCTATCGCGAACCACCCTGTTGTGCGCGAGCCTCTTGCCGAACTGCTTCCAGACCAAGCCTGACGAAGCGTAGGGTATGCCGTTCGGCCTCATGCCCGCCCTTCCTATCTGGTGGTGGTCGAAATCTCCGCTTCTGGGATCGTATCTCCCGCCGATGTCTATGCGAACGTCGGCCTTTTTGTATAATTCAGGCTCTCTTGTCCTTACGTAGCAAACCTTTGGGTATATCAGCCGCATTATCGCCACCGCGAAAACCTCGTCAGCATGAAAATGCCCGTCGTGAGTCGCCACAACCTTCATTGAACCATCACAGAATAGAGCTATTCTTGTGAAAGCTATATAAAATCAGCGTTGGATGCGATAGTTCGGTTTAGATGCCAAATGCTCTCTTCGCGTTGTTGTATATTATGTCCTCAATATCGCTCTTTGGAACCTTCAACTCGTTGAGTATGTCTGTCTGCTGCTTCAGTATGTGCTCCCTGTATCCGTCCGGGAATATTGTCGTGTCGGTGCCGAATATTATACCCTGCGGGCCGAACACTGTGAGCGACTTTCTGAATACGTCCCTTAGGGTGAGGAAGTTGTCCTGGTAGGGGAGCCAGTTGTTCGTGCCTGATGTTTCTATGAAAAGGTTGTCGCGCTTGTATTTCAGCATGAGAGTCTCCCTGAAGAAGCCCGCCCCGAAATGCGCTATCGCGACCTTCAATTCGGGGAATTCTGTTATTACTCTGGATATGTTGAGGGGGTTGCCCGCATTGAGGTTGGATGCAAGCTCTATCGTGACGCCGAAATGGATGGTTATAGGTATCCTCTCCTTCTCGCATAGCTCGTAGAAAGGCCATGCTTCCTGCGCGCCAATGTCGAACCGGCCGCTCGTCGCGTATAGCTTCACGCCAGTCATGCCGGCCTTGAGCTCCGCCTTCAGCGTGTCTACCGCATCGGGTAGAGTGGGATTTATTTTGGCGAATCCGACAAACCTGTTGCTCGAGTTGATGAATTTGGCGAATTCCTCGCTTTGTGGCGAGGTTGCCATGAACACGGTTTTCTCGATTCCTAGCCGGTCCATTGCCTCCAGCCATGCGGCGGTGTTGTCTTTCACATCATGCTTCAGCCCCTCCATCATCTTCTCTGGAATCTTCCTGGCCTTCAGCATGCGTTCGGGGGCATTGCCTATCATTTCCTTGAACGTCCCTGTGGTGAACATGTGCGCATGCGCGTCTATTATCATCCTACCGCCCTGGGAATTATCGCAGCGATGATATAAAGTGACATCCTCCCACCCGTAAACGGCGTGGGCTTCCCGAACTAAACAACGATGATATTATGGATGAGAAGGTTATATACTTTGCGGGCAAAATCATACTATACGCTGGGACACAGCGGAATCCGAAAGGATAAATTTCGTAGATGGGAACGTAAGACGTGGAATCCAACCACGCAAATCCGATGAAGCGAGAACATACCGAACTAAACAACGATATGAAGTCATAGCCTCCGATGGTATAAGGAGGCATCCTATTTATCTGCGGTTCGCTTTCATCCCACCCCTAAAAGGAACCCTCTGAAGAGGGTGTAGGATTTCCCGCTCACGTTGTTAAGGGTCGCGGGCTCTTTGTAGGGCAATACAAGAATCGTAGTTTCGCCGGGTAGAAGTAATATATACGTTTCCAGCGTTAACCATACGGCTGGTAGGATGGCAAGAGGACTAGAGAACCACGTCATAATATGCGGCTACGGCATAGTGGGCCAGAAGATTGCCGAACAGCTGTCAGAGCATGGGGTGAGCTTCGTGGTGGTAGACGTGGACAGCAGGAAGGTGGAGGAGCTCGCCGAGAGAGGGTACAACGTGGTCGCTGGAGACGCTACAAGATCCAGCACGCTCAAGCTCGCCGGCATAATGAGCGCGAGGGCGATCGCCATAGTGCTCGACGACGACGCCAAGAACCTCTTTACTGTCATAACCGCGCGCGACATGAGAAAGGACGTATTCATAGCGACGAGGGCGAACGACGCGTTCGTCAGGGAGAAGCTCATAGAGGCTGGCGCAAACAGAATAGTCATGCCGCAGATAACCGCCAGCAAGGAGATAATGAAGGAGATATCGAAGAAAGGGTCGGGGTAGTTGGCGAAAGAGGGCCTGTTAGGTGGGGAGGGGATGGAGATTGCCAGCAGCGTGGCCGTGCTGCTGATGCTGGTTGTGATATCTTCGATGGTGCTCTCCTTCTACGTCATGTACAGGATAACCGGCAACGGGCATGCCTCCATGTACTACTCGCTCTCTTCGATTTTCGACACGAACGATGAGGGCTACTCGGCGCTAGTGCTTTCGGCGGTGCAGGCCTACAGCGTGCAGTTCTACGAGCTAGTGGCGGTGCTCATTATAGATGGGATGGTAAAGGCGGTCGTAATCGCGTTCGGCGTTGCCATCATAGTTGGGATAATAACCAGCCTCAACATACGATCCAAGCTGATGAGTATAGCAAACAGGAGGATGTCCGGGCATGTTGTTGTGTGCGGCTACTCGGCGCTCGCCAGGGACATATGCGAGAAGCTGCACGGACAGGGGAAGAGGTTCGTGGTCATTGAGAAGAGGCCGGAGAAGATAGAGGAGCTGCTTGGCGAGGGGTACAACTTCGTTGAGGGCGACTTTACAGAGCTTGAGGTCATGGGGCGCGCCTCTGCCGCATCGGCGTCCTCAATAGTGCTCTGCGCTGGCGACGAGTTCACGAACCTACTCGGTGTCATAACCGCGAGGAGGATAAACAGCCGGATCAGGATAATATCCAGGGCGAGGAGCGAGCAGGCGGTGTCGAAGATGCATAGGGGAGGGGCAGATCTTTGTATCATACCAGAGGTTGTCGCTGGTATTGAGATAGGGAACATGATGTTGGGCGTTTGAATGGCTTCCGCAAGCAGGACGATAAGGAACCTCTCTTTCCTTGTGGCGGTGCTATTCCTTCTCTCCATCAGCCTGAAGATATATGCCGGCGTCGGGCTTGAGAACGCTCTATTCGACAGCGTTCTGAGCTCCCTCCAAGTGTACTATGTCGGGATCCCCCAGTCGGACTTCGGGAGCAACCTGATACTGGTGGCCAAGATGATAGACACAGCGATGCTGCCGCTGGTCACCCTTCTGCTCGCGACCATGTTCTTCACAAAGATAAAGAGCTTTGACATAAGGGAGCGGGTGGCGGCGGCAAGGGTGAAGAGGACGAGCGGACATGTGGTAATAGCGCCGCTCAACAGGTTCTCCATGACCCTGATAAAAGAGCTTGTCGCGGAGGAGGTGAGGCCGGTTGTGCTTGTCAGGAACAGGGACGAGCTTCATGAGGCACTCAACAGGGGCGCGCTGGGAATAACCGGCGACATCAGGTCGATAGATAGCTTCAAGGAGGCAGGTATAGCAAGAGCCTCATACGTGGTCGCGTGCTCAGATGATGACGTCCAGAACGCCATGATAACCATAACCGCAAAGGACGCCAACCCGAAGGCAAAGATGATAAGCATTGTCAACACCAACGAGAACAGCGAGAGGATGGTGAGCGCCGGAGCGTCGCTCATCGTTGCACCGGAGATAGGAGCAGGGGAGGAGATAGCGGAGAGCATAATAAGGGAGGCATACGTTAAGGGACGGAACAAATAGAATGCCTGCGCCCGGGCGCAGGCAACTTCTCTGAGGTCAGCCAAGTTGGGCTTGGCAATACCATTGCTGCACCAAAGTATTTAATTCTTACTCTTTCTACATAAAAGTTTACACAAGTTCATAGAAGTATAGTAAGGTATTAATACTTTGCCGGGTAAAACACTAACAGGGAAACGCGCATGACTGCGCTATACAAATAGGCGGAGTTGGCATAAGCCAACGCTTCTTCTGAGGTTGGGCCGAGCGTAGATGCAGTTCCCGGGGTTTGGATATGAGGTCAAAGGGGAGGGAGCGCGAGCTCTCTTACGAGGTAGACCGCCGTGTCGAGGACAAGGCAACAATGTATGCAGCGATTCTGGATGAGGAGGCTATGATCGAGAGGCGAATGTCTGACATAGGGCTCAGGGAGAAGCTCATCGAGTGTATGGATGAGATAATTCGATGCAGGAAGATGAGTGAAAGGTTCCTGGATGAGACCGGAGAGGAGCGCGTCTATGAGATCAGAGTCATTGTAAGCCCAGCCGCCGTATTGGTGAACATTGTTCGATGAAGGC
>JAJYUY010000025.1 GCA_021792295.1 Microcaldota archaeon
AAAGAGCTACCCTCGGACAGAGGGGAAGTTACGCTCAGGGAGATATGGCCTCTGCGGTGCAACAGGCATCGAAAAGTCGCATCGAGGAACTGAGAACCGATAAAACACATCCTCTGCTGGATGCGGTAATTGCATGACGCAGAGGAAGCCCACGCCGTTTACGGATGGGAGGATGTCACGTAAACGATGACAGCAATGCCTCGATAGCTCAGCAGGTAGAGCGATCGGCTGTTAACCGATAGGTCGCAGGTTCGAGTCCTGCTCGAGGCGCCATGTTTTCACGACCAGAGCGACGAGCAAACATGGCCATCATTTTGCCGTGATGGAATCCCCCAGGATCCTGGGGAAAAGGGAAAGGGCGGCGTGCACAAAAACCATAAATATCTTTCTTTCGAGTCTCAATACCAGGTAGTATCTATGCCAACGACCAGGGAACTTGAACCCGAGAATACAAGCGTCCAGAATCTTGCAGCATTTCCGGTGGACCTTTTCGTGAGGCCTGTGCACAGGGGAAGGCCGGACGGCCCATACGAGCTACGCGGACTGAGGGGAGACGGCAGCTATACCTCTTTGGTGACTGCGCGCTCGGAGAGCGGACTCCAAAGGAAGCTGAGCGGCATCGCGCTCAGGCAGTGAGACTAATCTGCGACCATAGCAGCCGCCTGCCGATTTGGTATAATCAATGCTGATCGATGATGAGCGCAGACAACCGCGGAGAAAACCCGGAAAAACCCAAAGGATACGCAGCAGAGGACCTGGCCATAGCAAAGGGCATATTGGAGCTTACCGGCATGGAGATCGACCTTCTTTTTGGGGAATCGGCCTGTCTTCCGATACGGAGAAGCGCAGGTCCGCATGGGAAGGCACTGACAATGGAGGAGCTTCGTGACATAAGGAGGGAAGGGACATGCAGCAACACCATAGGCGTGCTCCTGCACGAATCTGGGAGAACCGAGTACGGCAAGGAAAAATAAGGAGGGCTATCTCGCGGATAGCCCGCATGCAACCGCTTGACGTTTACAACGCGCATGCAGGCCTAATACCTGGTAAATAGGCGTATCGCTCTCAACGCGCGTCAAGGAAAAGAAAGCAGCCGGCCCGCCACCACGAACCGGCAGTCAGAGAATCAGCCGCCTATCTTGTACATGCCAGTGCCGCATACCGGGCAGGTGCCCTTGGTCGCCTTCTTGCCATTCTTCATGGTCACCTCCTTCGCGTCCTTCATCTCCCTCTTCTGCTTGCACTTAACGCAATACGCTTCTGTCATACAACCACTAGGGATAATATGCCACAGTAGCCTATAAATACGTTGCAGTATACGCCGCAGACCTTATTCTGAGTCGTGCCTGACCAGCTCTACGAGCCCCGCCCTCGGCTTGTATATGTCCCCGCTTCTCTCCAGCTCGTCGAGGTACTTCTCGAGCGCCTGCCTGTCCATCCCCTCCTTCTCCATCTCCTCTGCGAGCCTTTGGATCCTGGCGCCCCCCTCCTGCTCCTTGAGCCTGCCGATGGCGGCGAGCACCATGTTTATCTTGTCCACCTTCTCCCTGGGCATGCCCGTCAGTATGATGTCTATGTCCCTGCTGTTCCCCTTGTCGACCGCGAGCGTCTTCATCATGTACTCGCTGAGCGCTATCGCCCTGTCGGCATCGGACAGCTCCACTATCCCCGAGAGCCTGGACTTCGCGCTCGCCTCGGCCATCCTTATAAGGCCCTCTATCTGCCTCGGCGTAATGGTCACCCTGCCGCTCCTCGCGCCGTCCCTCCTAAGGTCTATGTAATACGACTGTATCCTGTCGGACGCCTCCTTGCTCAGCCTGGGCATTATCCCCTTCTTCGCATAGGCTATGTAGATCCTCAGCATCTCGCTCTCTATGGGCGGCGTGGCGACCTGCGTGTACTCGTCAAGCTCCGCTATCATCGCGCCCGATGCCTCGTGCTGCGTTAGTATGTGCTTCGCTATGCTCCTGTCGAGCTCCTCGTCCATCGTGTCCCTTATCGGGAAGATGAGGTCGAACCTAGAGAGCAGGGTCGTCGGTATGTTGAACTGGTCGGTCGGGTAGGCGTTCTGGTCGAACCTGCCGAACTTGGGGTTCGCCGCGGCCAGCACCGAGGTCTTCGCCCTGAATGTGGCTATTATGCCTGCCTTCGCCACGCTCACCGACTGCGATTCGAGCGCCTCATGAAGCGAGGCCCGGTCGTCATCGCCTATTTTGTCGAACTCATCGATCGCGACGATTCCGCCAGATCCCAAAACCAGCGCCCCTGCTTTCAGCGTCCACCCCCCCTCGGAGAACTCGTCGCGCTCCGCCACCGCGGTCATTCCGCCCCCTGTCACGGACTTTCCGCTGACGTATATGCCCTTCGGGACGAGCTTCGATACTGCCTGCAGCACCCTTGTCTTCGCGCTTCCTGGATCCCCTATCAGCAGTATGTGCATGTCGCTCCTTATCGCCCCCCCGTCCACCAGGGTCTTGCCCGGCGTGCCCCCGAACAGCTGCAGCGCGACCGCCTCCTTTATCTCATTGAAGCCGTAGATCGACGGGACGATCGAGGCCGCTATCTTCTTGAATATCTCTGGGTCGGCCGCCAGCGCCCTTATCTTGCGCTCGTCCTCCTCTGTGATCGGTATGTCGGTGAACTCCTTCTGCTTTGGCACGAGGGAGACGGTCTCGAGAAACATGGTAAAGAGGTTGCTGTCCGACTTGTTCTTCGGGTTCTTCCTCTGCCTCACCCTCAATATGCCGGTGACGTCGACCCTCTCGCCCGGCAGTACAGTGTTGACGAGATCGTCCTCTATCCAGACCTCCAATTGCCAAGTCGGCGTGTTGCCCTTCAGCTTCTCGAGCGGGTCCTGCACTGCGATCTTCTGCAGGTTTATGAATTTCGACTGCTCTGGATCCTGCCTGAGCGACCGCCTCTTGCACTGCGCGCACATCTCCGGCAGCTCATCCTTGTCCGTCCTGATGGTGTAAGAGGTCCCGCAGAACGAGCACTTGAAGACGGCAACCTTGACCTTTGGGTTTATCTCAGAGCGCTTGATTATCAGGCTGTCTATCATTATCATCTTGCCGATCAGCGCTGAACCTACGTCCTGGACAAGGGGGGTGTTGACCGTCTGCCCGAAGAACCTGACGTGCGGCTCGTTCTCCCCGAGCTCTATGCCCCCGAGCTTCCTCTCCAGCCCCTTCTCCGCCGCCTCCATCACCATGTCCGGCCTGTTGACCGCCTCGGCCGCCAGCTCCGGGTCGAACTTCTCGAGCTCCTTTAGGTCGACCATCAGGCTCCTCCTGTCCGGGAACGAGACTGCGATCTCGCCGATCTGCTCCTTGTAGTAGGAATCGAAGAACTCGTCGAAACGGTCTATTATCGAATCGAGTGCAGCATCGGGCATTAAACGACCAAAGGAGGTGAACACGAGTAGTTCTCCAGTCAGGTTTAATAGCTGTTGCGAAAAATCCTTTTAGCGGAAGGGTTCGATGCAGGAATATATGCTGAAGGGCGACATGGTCATTCTGCGCAGCCCTGTCGTTGGCGACGCAGAGGCCCTCTCGGAATACCTAAGGGACAGGGAGGTCTTCTCAGCGTTGCAGGGCTCGGTCTATCCGGTGACCGAGCAGGACATGCGCAACTTCATATTCTTCATATCGGACAGGACGGTCCCGCTCAGCGAGATAAACCTCACCATATGCCTGCACGACGGCACGGTCATAGGCATGTGCGCACTGCACGATTTCACGAAGAGAGGCACAGCGCAGATAGGGTTCTGGCTCGGCAGGAGGCACTGGGGCCACGGCTACGCGAGGGAGGCGGTCGCCCTCGTCTCGCGGATGGCGCTGGAAAGGCTTGGGGTCAAGAGGCTCTACGCGGTGAGCGCGGCCTCGAACAGTAGATCGGAGCGCACGCTCTCATCGCTGGGCTTCAAAAAGGTGCGTGCAGGGCCTGGTGGAAAGGACCTGATAAAGATGGTGCTTACAAGGTAATGTACGCTTGTCGTTAGCTTTTATACCTTTATTCCAATAGATAACAAGTGCTGGCATGATCAAGAAACTGACTTACATAGGGATAGGCATAGTGGTGGCCACGATACTCGCCTTCTTCATACTGGGCTACCTGGGGAGCAAGGGCCTCACTGGCAATGCGGTCGCCGGCAACCTTACCGCCCCGGCAGGCAGCTTCGCCTACCTGCCCATCTACCGCAACACCTCGAACGAGATCGTGGTTTATTCTGTGCTATCTTCGAGGGCTAACATCTACCTGCTGAACAGCTCCCTCCTGGGGGCATTCAAATCGTACGAGAGCACGAGCAGGCCTGGCGCGCTGCAGTACCTTCGCTCAATGGGGCTGGCCCTGAACGACAGCTTTGTCAACTCCTCCGGGAGCCTGGCCTATGTCTACCCCGCAGCCAACGGCACTGCGCCGCCGCTCTATCTCATGCTGGACAACACGCCGGGAGGCGCGTCTGCAAACGTGCCGGTGAACGCGAGCGTGCTCCTCATAACGATAGACCCCAAGAGCGTCTCCAGCTACTCGCTCCTGATATTCATAGACATAATACTCTTCGTAGCTGGCATTGGCATAGCGCTATACGGCGTGCTGAAGAAGCAGGGCCCTGCGCCCGATGCCCCGGCGCAGTCGGAAGATGAAAAGAGGTACGTGGACGCGCTGTACAGCAAGGTCGGGAAGGGCAAGGGTAAGAGGTCATAGCGATGGACGAACTCATGGAGAGGATAGCGGGCGAGATAACCCTGTCGGAGAGCCCAGGGAGCGCGATGAAGAAGTGGCGCGAGCTCTTCGGGATAACCCAGATAGAGCTGACCAAGCAGATAAAGGTGTCGACGTCAACGATAAGCGACTACGAGAGCAACAGGAGAATGAGCCCTGGCGTTGCGGTCATAAAGCGGTTCGTCGATGCGATCTTCGCGATAGATGCGGAGCGCGGCGGCGCGGTCGCAAAGGGCCTGGCGCGCATATCCAACGGCCCACAGGAGAAGGATTCGTATTACAAGATCCACGACTTCGCAGCGCCGATAAGCGGGACCGATTTCAACAGGATAATAGAGGGGAAGGTCATCGCGAACCCAGGGTATCTGGACTCGGTCAGGCTGTTCGGCTACACAAGGCTCGACAGCCTGCGCGTGATACTCGAGATGTCGCCATCGGAATACCCGAAGCTTTTCGGATCAACTACAGAGCGCGCGTTCATATTCGAGAAGGTCTCGACAGGCAGGTCTCCGCTGGTCGTGGTCCGGGTCGCTCCGATAAAGCCGAAGGTGGTTGTCGTGCACAACGTCGCGAGCATAGACAAGCTCGCCATAAAGATAGCGCAGGTGGAGAAGATCCCCCTGATCATAACCAAGCTCGACATAGACAAGATGTACGAGCGGCTGAAGAAGATCTGAGCAAAGGCGAGCAAATGGAGGCAATACCCGTCATCGAAAGAGAATACGTGCTCGAATCAAAGCATGACGAGACTCCCGACGTGCTGGTCCTGAGGTTCATGCCGAGGGACGGGAGGCCTTGTGAGTTCGACCCGGGCATGTTCATGATGATATTCGGGGTCGATGCGGCGGGCAAGAGGTACGTGGGGAGGGCGTTCTCGATAGCATCAGACCAGTCCACGCCGGGCATGGAGTTCATGGTGATAAAGGAGCCGAGGCACGGCGAGCACGTAGGCAGGTCGCACTTCGTGGACGCGAAGCCGGGCGACCTCTTCATATTCAAGGGCCCAAACGGCCAGTTCAGGTTCGACCCGAGGAGGGAGGGCAAGGTGGGGTTCATAGCGGGCGGGACCGGGCTCGCCCCGTTCACCTCCATGCTCAGGCACATGAGGGCAACGGGCGCCAAGAACGACAACATACTCTTCTACAGCGTGAGATACCCAACAGAGATAATCTGGAAGCAGGAGCTCGACAGCTACGTGAGGGACCTTGGCACGAAACTCGTCATAACGGTCACGAGGCCGGCGGAGGGCGACGGCTGGGTCGGCCAGACCGGGCACATCGACGCGCAGATGATAAAGGGATACGCGCCCGATTTCATCGAGCGCGGCTGGTACATATGCGGCCCCCTCGCCTTCGTGAAGGCGGCGAAGGAGGCGCTTGCCTCGCTCGGCGTCCAACCGAACAGGGTATCGGCAGACGTGTGGGGATGAGCGTTCAGGCGCACCCAAACAGAAAACGATAAAAGCACAGCATCAGCATAGAGGAGCATGGGGCGCGAGCACTCCAGGCGGGCGGGCACAAGGTCCCAGTCCGCGACCGAGTACCTGATGACATACGGATGGGCGATACTCATAATCGCGATCGTTACCGGTGCGTTCTACTCAATGGGCGCCTTCAGCACAGCGCTCTCTGGCCCGAGCGCATGCATCGCAATCACGGGCTACCTCTGTAACGATCCTGTACTCTACTCTTCCGGCGCGCTCAAGGTGGGATTTGGGCAGGTGGGCTCAGGCCCGATAACCGTGACCGGCAGCGCATGCACAAGGAATTCCACCATTACATCGATCAATCCTACGCCTAGCACCCTAGTAGAGCCGGGCGAAAGCGGGTATATCACCTTTGTCTGCCCACTGGCAGATTCTGCGGTCGGTTCCCACTTCTCCGGCTACCTATGGATAGAGTACAGCGACAATAACCAACAGAATGCCATAGCTGAGATAGGCAGGATTACCGCCACGGTTCAGAACAAAAGTGCTGTGACCAGCTGGTACTACGTGCCGGTAACCATCTACAACGGCAACGACGTTGCAACAGGCTCGGACTTTCAGGAAATGCTCACGGTGGACAGCGCGGCGTATTCGCAGTACATAAACCGCGACTGGCGCAACGTCGAGTTCACAACAGGGCCGGATGGCACAGGCACCGCCCTGAGCGCGTGGGTGGAGTCGAACCCGAGCAACACCGCGACGGCAACGACGGTGTGGGTATACCTCCCAGATGGGATAGCGGCGCAAAGCAACACAGTGGTGTACATGGATTTCACCACCAGCAACGTGATGTCAGCCTCTGGCCCGACGGGTGAGGCCCCGCAGCTATCATGCAACAACCCATCAGACACTGCAAGCGGGTGCGCAGCAGGCCAATACGCCGAGTACGACAACGGGGCGAGCGTGTTCAGTTTCTACGACAACTTCGCTGGAGTTTCCGACTCTAACTGGGCTTACACTGACGGCACCGGATCATCAGACCCGGTTTCTGTGGATAATGGGGTCACCATTTCCCCAGGCGCAGCGAACGGGGCGCTGGAGTTCTACACCACCTCGAACCTAGACGGCATCTGGGGGATGGTCGCCTTTGACCTGTACGCCAAACCTGGGGCACATACAACCAGCAGCAATGGCAACGGTTATACAGAGATCGGCGGATTCGAGTACAACGGCGCGTTCCTGTATGGGTTATATGCCAGCTCGGGATCAAGCTATTACTCTGTTTCCGAGTATGAGGGCGACGGTCAGGTGCTTACCGACTATCCCACCGGACTTGGCACCCCCGACCCTGCGCTTGGGGTCTACAGCATCCTGCGCGGACCCAATCTAGATGGCTGGTACACGCAGACCTTCACAACTCTCAATTATGCTGATACATACAACGCCTACTTTGTGGACCCACTGGGAGCAGCCAACGGGCCTTTCGAGATCATAGTTGGCACCACGGTTGCGCCCACATTCATGCAGTGGTTCAGGATGAGAGTAGCGCCGCCCAACGGCGACATGCCGACAGCTTCGTATGGGGGCGTGGTCTCGGTAATATAGGATCTGTGCAACTACGCAGCTCTGATCACCGCCCATGCCGCAAGCAATAATAAGTTCTTTGAGAAAAGCCGATATACAGGACTGCATAACAGCCCTCCTAAGCGCACCAGCCGGCAGGGTTTGATCAGAAACCGGATTATTGCGAGCGGATCATTGCAACGCATAAGCCTGAAGATGAACGCGTTCCGGAGCTGCCGCACGGCCCGCTGCAGATGTTCAGGAGACCGGAGTGCTGGGGCATGGACGGGCACATAGAGGCATAATGGACAGCAACGAGATACTTTCCGAGAAGTTCAGGGCGATAATGAGCAAAGGAAGGCTGCATACCGGTAAATGTGGTGAATACGCAGGCGACAGCCACGCCATAGAGTCTGCCGATTTCATCGAGCGCGGCTGGTACATATGCGGCCCCCTCGCCTTCGTGAAGGCGGCGAAGGAGGCGCTTGCCTCGCTCGGCGTCCAACCGAACAGGGTATCGGCAGACGTGTGGGGATGAGCGTT